>CAZAIL010000022.1:1537-20563 GCA_964485155.1 uncultured Flavobacterium sp. | reverse complement strand
AAAAAATTGATTATTGAATAATCATCTTTTTATAACTTTAAAAAAAAGCCTCGAATTTTCGAGGCTTTTTTATTTTTAGTAAATTCACTAAAAAAACTTTATGAATTTGAAAATAAAAATGAACAATGTCTTATTCTTAGATATTGAAACAGTCCCGCAAAAAGAATATTGGTCTGAGGTACCACAACTAACACAAGAGTTATTCTCAAAAAAAACAGCGTACCAACGCAAAGAAGAGTTTAGTGCTGAAAATTTCTATGAACGTGCAGGAATTTGGGCAGAGTTTGGAAAAATTATCTGCATTTCTGTAGCGTATTTTACCAGTAATATGCAAGAAAGAAATTTACGTGTTACTTCTTTTAGTGGAAATGATGAAAAAGAACTTTTAATTGACTTTAAAAAACTTTTAGATACTCATTTTAACAAAGCGTATCATGTTTTGTGCGCACATAACGGAAAAGAGTTTGACTTCCCTTATATCGCAAGAAGAATGATTGTACATCAAGTAGAATTACCTTCTAAACTTAATTTATTTGGTAAAAAACCTTGGGAGGTTCCGCATCTAGATACAATGGAGTTGTGGAAGTTTGGAGATTATAAACATTACAGCTCTTTGCAATTGTTAACCTCAACCTTAGGAATTCCATCACCTAAAGATGATATAGATGGGAGCGAGGTTGCCAAGGTCTATTATAAAGACAAAAACTTAGATAGGATTGTAAAGTACTGTGAAAAGGATACCATAGCTGTTGCGCAATTATTGATGCGTTTTAATAATGAAAAGCTAGTTGAAGAACATGAAATAATAAATGTTTAAGATTCCAATTTCATAGATATTTCAAACCATCTTTCTTCTTTTTGTTCTAGCGAAGAAATAACTTTTTGAAGTTCCTCTGATTTTTCAGTTACTTGCTCTTGTGTGATTCCTTCGTCCATAAAAGAAGCTTCAATGGACTTTTTTTTACGACCTAATCGTTCAATATCTTTTTCTAGAGAGCCAAATTCTCTTTTTTCTTCAAAGGATAATTTTACTTTAGAGGGAGTAGCTATAGCTATTTTTTTTTCAACCTTCACAACTTTTTCCCTAGGCTTAGAATCTTCATAAGTTCTGTAATCTGAGTAATTTCCTGGAAAATTTTCAACAACTCCATCGCCCCTAAAAACAAATAAAGAATCTACTATTTTATCCATAAAATACCTGTCGTGAGATACCACAATTAGGTTCCCTGGAAAATCTAACAAGAAACTTTCTAACACATTTAAGGTAATTACATCTAAATCATTGGTGGGTTCATCCAGAATTAAAAAGTTTGGATTCTGAATTAAAACAGTACAGAGATACAATCGTTTTTGTTCTCCACCACTTAATTTTTCAACAAAATCATACTGCTTTTTTTTATCAAATAGAAAACGTTCTAATAGCTGAGAAGCAGATATTCGCCGTCCTTTAGTTAAAGGAATCTCTTCACCAAATTCTTTAATAACTTCAATAACTTTCTGTCCTTCTTTTACAACAATTCCTTTTTGAGTGTAGTAGCCAAATTTCACAGTTTCACCAACAACAACTTTTCCACCATCAACAGGCTCTCTGTTTGTAAGTATGTTTAAAAACGACGATTTACCAGTTCCATTTTTTCCAATGACACCAATACGTTCACCTTTCTGAAACACATACTCAAAGCCATCAAGAATTTTTAAATCACCGAACGATTTTTTTAGTTTGTGAAGCTCTATGATTTTACTTCCTAAACGCTCCATACTTATTTCTAGTTGAACCGTATGGTCTTGTCTTCTTTTGTGTGCTTTTTCTTTGATTTCAAAAAAATCATCAATTCTAGATTTAGACTTTGTTGTTCTTGCTTTTGGTTGTCTGCGCATCCAATCTAGTTCTTTCTTAAATAGATTTTTTGCTTTATTTGTTGAGGTAGCTTCTTGCGTAACTCTTTCTTCTTTTTTTTCTAAATAATAAGAATAGTTTCCTTTGTATTTATGTAGTTCACCATGATCTAGTTCTATAATTTCGTTACAAACTCTTTCAAGAAAATAACGATCATGAGTCACCATAAATAAAGTGATTTTTTCTTTTTTAAAGTATTCTTCCAACCATTCTATCATTTCTAAATCTAAATGATTTGTTGGCTCATCTAAAATGATTAAATCTGGTTTATTAATTAATAAAATCGCTAGACTTAGTCTTTTTTTCTGACCTCCAGAAAGCTTGCCTACTTTCATAGACAAATCGTTTAGTTTTAATTTTGATAGTACTAATTTATATTGAGTCTCAAAATCCCAAGCATTGTGTTGATCCATAAGATCAAAAGCTTTTTGATAATTGTCTGAGTCTTCTGGGTTTTCTAGTGCTTTTTCGTATTGTTTTATAATAGGTAAAATTCTATTTTCAGTAGCAAAAATAGTTTGCTCAACAGAAAGGCTATCATCAAAAATTTGATTTTGTGATAGGTATGCAATTTGAATATCTTTTCGTTGAATAACCTGTCCCTCATCAGGGGTGTCTAATCCTGCAATAATATTTAGTATGGAGGTTTTTCCTGTTCCGTTTTTTGCAACAAAAGCTACCTTTTGGTTTTTATTGATTCCAAATGAAAGATTGCTAAATAATGTTCTGTCTCCATAAGATTTAGAGATGTTTTCTACTGAAATATAATTCACAAAAATAAATTTCGACAAAGGAACTAAAAAATCTTGACTAGAACGATTCGCGTGGGATTTAATTAAAAAGATTAGTGTCTTATTTTTAACCGCTACTTTGATTAGGCCCTAGAGAGATAAAGGTGCTCATAACAAAAAAAACCTAGAAAAAGTTTTCTAGGTTTTGGATTTTTATTAATTTGACGAGGCTCAATTCATCATAATAATAATAATAATAATAACACTGTAAATTTAAAAACTTAATTTATGTTGTACAATACCCATAACTAATGAAATATTAATCACCCCATAAATGGGGGGGGTAAAACAGCTATAAATTCTCATCAAGTTACTATTTGAATAGAAATTTAATTAAAATGTTGCTAGAATCAGTTTCACTTACAAATTAATAATCGTAACATAGTATTTTATTAATCAAAATAGATTGTCTACAAAGGTATATTTATTAGTGAAACATTTAAAATGATGAATAAAAAGGTATATATTGTTTAAAGGGGAATCTTCAAAAAAAAAAGTTTTTTATGTATGAATTTGTTAAGTGTCAATCAACTTACAGTAAAATTTCAATCCAATAATCAAGAAAATGAGGTTGTTAAAAAAATCTCTTTTCAACTTAAAAAAAATAAAATTTTAGCCATTGTTGGTGAGTCTGGTAGCGGTAAATCAGTTACTTCTTTAGCAATTTCAGGGTTACTGCCCAAAAGCTCTATTTTAGAGGGTGGGGTTTATTTTAATGGAAAAAATCTTCTTGAAATTTCAGACAACGATTTTCAAAAAATTAGAGGCAAGAAAATAGGGATGATTTTTCAAGAACCTATGAGTTCATTAAACCCAACCTTAACTTGTGGAAATCAGGTTGCTGAAGTTTTAAAACATCATACAGATTTAAATTCTAAGGAAATACACAAAGAAGTTATTTCTCTTTTTGAAAAAGTAAAATTACCAATTCCAGCTAGAATTTTTAATTCATACCCGCATCAAATAAGTGGAGGGCAAAAGCAACGTGTCATGATTGCAATTGCAATAGCCTGCAAACCAGTTTTGTTAATTGCAGATGAACCAACAACTGCATTAGATGTAACTGTACAAAGAGAAATAATACTACTTTTGAAAGAACTACAAAAGCAAAATAACATGAGTATTCTTTTTATTTCTCATGATTTGCCATTAGTTTCTGAAATTGCTGATGATGTTATAGTAATTTATAAAGGGAGAATTATTGAAAAAGGAAAAACAATAGATGTTTTTCAAAACCCTCAAAAAGAATATACTAAAGGTCTTATTAATTCAAAACCTAGTCTTGGAGAAAGGTTAAAAAGATTACCTACTGTTGACGATTTTATTAAACAAGAAGTTGCTACTGAAGTTTATACTAAAAGAGATAGACAACAATTTCATGAACAGATCTATGCATCAAAACCATTGCTAGAAATAGTTGAACTAAAAAAATATTTTGAAACAAAATATCGATTTTATAAAAAACCACCAATTAAAGCAGTAGATAATGTATCTTTTAAGTTATATGAAAGGGAAACCTTAGGTTTGGTAGGTGAGTCTGGCTGTGGAAAAACAACTCTTGGAAGGGCGATTTTACATTTAGAAAAAATAACATCAGGGCAATTATTCTATAAAGGAAAAGATATTACAAGTCTTTCTAAACTTGAGTTAAGAAGTTTAAGAAAGGAAATTCAAATTATTTTTCAAGATCCATTTTCCTCGCTAAACCCACGAATTTCCATCGGGAATTCAATTTTAGAACCCATGATTGTGCACGGGATATTATCATCTTTTAAAGAAAGGAAATTATATGTATTAGATTTATTAAAAAAAGTTGGATTAGAAGAAGACCATTTCAACAGATATCCACATGAGTTTTCTGGTGGACAAAGACAGAGAATAGGAATCGCTAGAGCCATTGCATTGCAACCAAAAATCATTATTTGTGACGAATCTGTTTCTGCTTTGGACGTATCAGTTCAAGCCCAAGTTCTCAACTTACTGAATGAATTAAAAATATCGTTTAATTTTTCATATATTTTCATTTCACATGATTTATCAGTAGTTAAATATATGTCAGATCAGTTGGTAGTTATGAATCAAGGAAAAATTGAGGAAATAGGCGATGCCGATGCTTTATATAATAATCCAAAAACTAGCTACACAAAGAATTTAATTAACGCAATACCTAAAGGGATTTAAGTTTTTTTTCTCTTCTTAAAATTCCTCAATATTTGGTATATTGCTGTACTCTAAAATAAAAAATAAATAAATGAAAATTATAGTCCCTATGGCTGGAATTGGGTCTCGTTTAAGACCACATACTCTAACAATTCCCAAGCCTTTAACAATTATAGCAGGAAAACCTATCGTTCAAAGGTTGGTAGAAGATATTGCCTCTGTAGTTAATCAATCTATAGAAGAAATAGCTTTTATAATTGGACCATCAGCAAAAGGCTTTCCAAGTAATACGAAAGATAAATTATTAAAAATCGCAAAAGAATTAGGTGCCAAAGGCTCTGTATATGTCCAAGAAGAGGCTTTAGGTACTGCTCATGCAATTTTTTGCGCAAAAGAGTCATTATCTGGCCCTTGTGTGGTTGCCTTTGCAGATACCCTTTTTAAAGCAGATTTTACATTAGATGCAGAAGCAGATGGTGCTATTTGGGTAAAACAAGTAGAAGATCCTAGTGCATTTGGAGTTGTCAAATTAAGCGATGGTTTTATTACTGATTTTGTTGAAAAACCAACAGAATTTGTGTCAGATTTGGCGATTATAGGCATCTATTATTTTAAAGATGGTGACAGATTATCTAAAGAAATAAAATACTTGATAGATAATGATATTAGACCTTCTGGAGAGTTTCAATTAACAGAAGTTTTAGAAACATTAAAAAAAGAAGGGGCTAAGTTTATTCCTGGAAAAGTTGATGTTTGGATGGATTGTGGTAAAAAAGATCCAACAGTTGATACCAATAAAAAAATATTAGGTTTTGAGCATGATAAGGGAAATAACTTAGTAGCCAGTTCTGTAGTATTAGAAAACTCTAAAGTTATAGAACCTTGTTATATTGGAGAGAATGTAATTTTAAAAAATACTACTATTGGACCGTATGTTTCAATTGGTGAAAATAGTTTGGTGGAAGATTCTGAAATTAAGAACTCTTTAATTCAAACAAATGTTCAAATATTTAATGCTACATTAGAAAATGCAATGATTGGTAATCATGCAAGGTATAATGGCAATTATACTTCTGTAAGCATTGGTGATTATTCAGAACTTACTTAAAATAAAAAATTATGAGTAAAAGGATTGTACTTTTTGTCTTCTTAGGGCTGCTTTACAATCCTTTTTTTTCTTTCTCACAAGATAGTATTCCAATAACTAAAGATATAACTGAGGAGAATGAAATAAAATTTCAAGAATACTTTTTTAAATCTCTTTCAGAAAAGTCAATTAAAAACTATCAAAAAGCCATAGAAAATTTAGAAGAATGCAATGCTATTTTACCAAAGAATAAAACAATCTACTTTGAGTTTTCTAAAAATTATTTACTATTAAATAAAACGATTGAAGCTAAACAGTATATAGCAAAGGCTTTAGAACTAGAGCCAACTAATAATTGGATGTTATTGCATTTAGTAGCGATTCAAAAAAAAGAAAGAAATTATCAAGAAGCGATAAAGACTCAATTGAAACTAGTTCATCAAAAACCAACCCAACAGATAGAATTGATTCGGTTGTACTATTTAAATAGAGAGTACTCCAATGCTTTATCATTGATTTATATATTAGAAAAAGAAAATGGTTTGAATAATAATCTAAAACAATTAAAACACAGCATAGAGTTACGTGAAAAACCCTTGGTAGCGGAGGTAAATAAAGAGGATTTAACGATGTTAATTTCTAAATTTGAAAACAATAAACCATCTTTTTTTACGCTAAAAAAAATACTAGAAATAGCAATTAAAACGAATGCTGAAGTGTTTTATAGTTATAGTAGGTTGGCAATTGATTTTTATCCAGCGCAACCATTTTCCTATCTTTCCAGAGGTAAAGCTTTACAACTACAAAACAAACATCAAGAAGCTATTGATATTCTTGAAATAGGGATAGATTTTGTAATAGAGGACTCAGTATTAGAAAATCAATTTTATGCGATACTATTAAAAGCATATACTAGTATGAACAACCCTTCAAAAGTTTTAGAGTACAAACAAAAGCTTAAAAAAATATAGAATGAGAATAGTAAGCTGTCTAATTTTTTTTTTACTTGTAGGAACTTCTTGTAAAAGTAAAAAAAACCTTGTCAATTCAGGAGTTGTCAAAAGTTTGTCGGCAAAAAAAATTATTAAAAAACACAATGCAACTTCTTTTAATGCTGAAACACTTGAGGCTAAATTAAAAATTGGTTATTCTGATAATCGGAATGGTAAAAGAAACCGAATAAGTTTTACAGTTCGTCTTAGGATGCAAAAAGATTCTGTTATCTGGATGAAAGGTACCTATGCTTTTCTTAGTGCTTTTAGAGCAAAAATAACCCCAACAACTTTTAGTTATTATTCGCTTTTAGATAAGAAATACTTTGAAGGTGATTATTCTCTTCTAGAGAAAATGTTGGGAACTAAAATCACATTTAAACAAGTTCAAAATTTATTGCTTGGAGAAAGTATTTTAGATTTAAAAAAGAAAAAATACATATCAGAAGTGGATGATAATTTTTACAAACTAACTCCTAAAGAATATCCTGAATTATATCGTATTTTATTTTTCTTTGATCCTGATAACTTTAAGTTAAAAAAACAGGAACTAAATATATACGATCAAAACACAATTTTACAAATAAAATATAGCAAGTATACCTTCTTGGAAAGACAATTAATCCCTAAAAAAATTGTAATTAATGTTAGTCAGTCAGATCAATATACCAACATTAATATTGACTTTAAATCAGTAATTTTAAATAACAAAATTAGTATTCCTTATAGAATACCATCTACTTACAAACGCATCAAACTTTAATGATTACAAAGTATCGATTCATATCTATTTTAGTATTTCTTTTTTTTACGGTCTATGTAACTGCACAAAAAAAATCGAGAAAGCAGTTAGAGGTTGATAGAAATAGAATAAAAAAAGAAATCAAAATGGTAAATAAGTTACTATTTGATGCTCAAAAAAACGAAAAAAATGCTCTTGAAGATTTAAAAGATTTGAATCAGAAAATTACGATTAGAGAAAAATATATTAAAACTATAAACTTAGAAGTTAAATCTTTGTCTGATGAAATAATAGATAAAGAAAATGATATTCAAAAATTAACGAAAAAACTAAATAAGCTTAAAGAAGATTATGCGACTATGATTTATAAATCATACAAAAGTAAATCTCAGCAAAGTAGGGCGATGTTTTTGTTTTCTTCAAAAAGTTTTTATCAGGCTTATAAGAGAGTAAAATACATGAAACAATATGCCTCTTTTAGAAAAAAACAAGGAGAAGATGTTGCTGTATTGGCTAAAAACTTTCTGCAATTAAAAGATTCGTTACTGTATCAAAAAAAATTAAAAGACACTTTGTTGTCTAATGAAGAAGAACAGAAATTAAAAATTGAAGACGATAAAATAGATCAACAAAAATTAATTTCTCAGATAAAAAAGCAAGAAAATAAATATAAGAGAGAACTACTAAAAAAGGAGCAAGAACAAAAGAAAATATCGGAAAGAATAGATAAAATAATTAAAGATGCCATTGCAAAATCTAATGCTCTAAAAGGGGTTAAAAAGTCAAAAGGGTTTTCATTAACTCCAGAAGCGAAGGCGCTAGCTGTTAGATTTGAACAAAACAAAGGAAAGCTCCCTTGGCCTGTAGAAAGTGGACTTATAGTAAGAAGGTTTGGTAAACAACCACATCCTATTTATTCAGGCAACTTCATTAACAGTACAGGAATTCATATTGCAACTAAAAAAGGATCAAATGCAGAAGCTATCTTTAATGGTGAAATTCTAGCCATACAAACTCAATCTGAAGGAAAAAAATCCATTTTAATTAGACATGGGAATTATATTTCTGTCTATAATAACTTAGAAACGGTTTACGTAAGTAACGGGGAAAAAGTTTCAACGGGTCAATCTTTAGGAAAAATATTTACAGATAGAATTACAGGGAAGACCAAACTTATTTTCGTATTATCAAAAAATACAACTAGATTAAATCCTACTAATTGGATTTTGAGTAAATAATTAGCGCATCACTTTTTTTATAATATTTTTACCAGTCATTGCAGAACTTGTAATTACTCCTGAAAATAATGCTGCTGCGACTCCTGCAGTAACAATATCCTGACCAGTTAAATAAAGGTTTTTGATAGGAGTTTTGGGCTTTAGAAATTGTTGGCGAAACCTTTTAGGGCTATGATCTAAACCATAGATTTCACCTTTATCATAATTTATAAAATGTTTAGTGGTTAGTGGTGTAGAAAGCTCGTAATGTGATATTTTACCTTTAGTCTGTGGTATTTTTTTGTACAGAACTTCCAGTAAACGTGCTGTTATTTTTTCTTTTAATGTAGTATAATCTTCACCTCGTTTCATCCATTTACTTCCTTCCCATGATTCAAAAAAATTATAGGGTACTAATGTAATAATATCAATGGTGCTTTTTCCAGGATATCTATTATTCCAATCAGGATCTTTAGCGGATGGGAACGAAATATATACTACAGGGAATTCTTCTTCTACATTGGCTAAATATCTTTCAACACATGTGTCATGATCTAAATCACTTGGATATATCCAGTAATTTGTTTTTGGAAGTTCTAATTCTTCAGGAGAACTCTCAAGCCCAACATATAAACATGCATGAGAAACAGATCGCTTTACTTTTTTTAATTGACTTTTTAGGTGATGTTTCTCAGAAATTGCATTAGGTATAAGTTTATGATATGTAGTCATAATTCCTGCACCACTGATAATTTTTTTTGCAGAAAAAACTTTTCCATCTTTCATTTTTACCCCAGTTGCTGTATTGTTTGAAACAATAATTTTTTCAACTTCAGCATTAATTAGAATAGTGCCACCAGCTTTTTCTATGACTCTATTTATTGTTTTAGCGATTTGAGATGATCCACCAATTGGAAAACTTCCACCACTAAAATAATGTCTTGCTACTGCTGCATGCATTACAAAACTACTTTGTTTAGGTGGTAAGCCGTAATCTCCGTATTGACCTGTTAAAACTTTAATAAGCTCCTCATTATCGGTAATAGATTTTAAAACTGCATAAGTTGTTTTATCTGAAAACTTATGAAAAGGAGCTCTCATTTTTTTGCCTACAAAAAAGTTTACTAATGATGGTAAAGCTTTGCTAATATAAAATTTTTGACTCGTTTTAATTGCTTTAAAAACTAGCTCTACATAAGTGTCAATGGCTTTTTTTTCATCAGGAAAATACTCAACAAGTTGGTTTTTAAAATTCTGAGGACCTTTTACAAAATCATATTCTTTATTTCCGATAATAATTTTATCATAAACTTTTCCCATATCTGCCCATTTTAATTTGGTATCAGAGATATAGTCAAATAATTTTTTTATGACAGAATTAGGTTTTTGAACCTCACCAATATAATGAATACCTACATCCCACTCAAATCCTTTTCGCTTAAAAACATGAGTGAAACCACCAGCAGTATAATGACGTTCTAAAACCAACACTTTCTGACCCTCTTTTGAAAGTATCGCTGCTGCAGTAAGGCTTCCCATGCCAGAACCTATTATGATAGTATCGTAATAATTTGCTAAGACTGGTTTTTTTTTATAGGATTGAATCATTTAGTAGGATCTAGTTTATAAATCGTGTAATATATAACTAAGATAGATTTTTAATCATAAATAATGATGAATCATTATTGAATTTCAATAGGTGCTTGTTAAATATTTTCTCAGTCTAGGAGAATCTGTAAATTTTTGAGGTTATAATAAATCGATGCTAGCGTGTAAGTTTTTCAAAATAATTTAAAGTATCACAAAACGGAAATTTAAATCATTAAAAATTATTCTATGAACAATGCCTTCAATTCAGAGGCTTCATTAGGTTTCATCTTTCCTGCCAAAACCAAACTTAATTGCTTTCTTCTCAAAGCCCCATTAAAACGCTCTTTTTCTAATTCAGTTTCTGGTTTTATTTGAGCAATCTCAACAGGTTTTCCAGTTTCATCAACAGCAACAAAAGTGTATATGCCTTCATTTACCTTGGTTTTTAAACCAGATTGACGATCTTCAATCCAAACATCTACATATATTTCCATTGAAGATTTAAAAGCTCTAGAAACCTTAGCTTCTATAGTTACCACACTTCCAACTGGAACGGATTTGGTGAATACCACATTGTTTACAGACGCAGTGACAACTATTCTTCGGGAATGACGACGAGCGGCGATACTACATGCTCTATCCATCCTTGCCAATAATTCACCACCAAAAAGATTGTCTAGATAATTTGTTTCTCCGGGTAATACTAGGTCTGTAAGGATTGTTAACGACTCTTTAGGTGTTTTTTGTTTCATCGATAATTTTTTTTGACAAAGATAAGCAATCACAAGATTGGTTATAAGTTAGTCTGGAAAACTGAAATGAATTATTCGAATTTTTTAACTAGCAACCAAGCGTCATTAGAATCATTTTTTCTTACAGATGCGAGATTTTGATAAGCATCTGTTTTTTTAAAAAAAGAAGCATACGCTACTTGTGTTAACCCCCATTTATTTTTCCCTAGTATCTTTGCATTAAACCCCTTTGCATTGAGCTGATTAACTTTTCTATGGGCATTTTCTACAAATTGAAATGCTCCTGCTATGACATGATATGGTTTTGGAAGTTCTTTATCAACATTTAATTCGATAGTTACTAAAGGATTTTCTATGACAAATGTTGCAGATTGAATTTTGGTGTCTAACTTTTTTTGATTTTTCGCAAAGGTTATCTGTTCTTGTTTGTTCTCATAACCTGTGAATCCTAGATAAGAAACCGATAATAAAATAGCAGCAGAAGCAGCATATTTTAAAAATACAGGAATCTTTTTAGGTTCATTTTTTACAGGTTCAAATGTAATTGTAGTATCATCAGTTCTTTCAACTATAGTAGACTCAAAAGAAGTTAACCCAAATGATGACCTTAAGAAATTTACATTGTTACTTGGATTAAAAATTAATTGATTTTTTTGATTTAAAGAAAACGAACCAACATTATGAATTTGTAAAGTTTCTATTTTAATTGTTGAATTCCAGACAGAAACAATTTCTGAAATTTTAATAGTTGCTTGATCAAAAGAGATATTTTCTGATAAAGCTATATAGTTGGCTAACAACCCGTCATTATGAGTTAAGTGAGAATTAAAACCTACTAGTTTTGTTGGTGGTAAAAAAGTATAAGAATTTTTATGAATTTGAGCGCTTATTCTGTTGGTTACAAAACCTCCAAAATTAGGTACAATTACACAATCATGTCTATACAATAAATCTTTAATGTAGTTAGCTATTACCATACTATCAAAGATAAAAATTTAAACAAAAGATGTGCTATAAGTCTAAAATAATTATTAACAATAAATTTGTATATTGAATATCAAAAATTTGTGCCTTGAAAGATGAAGAAATTTTAGCACTTTTGCGTTTGCAAAAGACAAAATCTATAGGTGATATTCTAGCAAAAAAACTTATAGCTACTGTAGGAAATGCTGCGGATATATTTAGTGAAAAAAAAAATACTCTTCATAAAATTAATGGAATAGGTAGCTATGCCATTCAAAATTTACTCAATGATTCTTATCAACATTTAGCAGAAAAAGAACTTCAATATATTAATAATAATAATATTAAATATTCTTATTTCTTGGAGAATGATTATCCTAAAAACTTACAACATTGTATTGATGCTCCTATTTTATTTTTTAAAGATGGAAATATTGATTTTTCAAACGAAAAAATCATTTCTGTTGTTGGTAGTAGAGCTATGACAAATTATGGTAGAGATTTTTGTGAAAAATTAATTGAAGAATTATCCGTTTACAATCCAATTATCATTAGCGGTTTTGCATATGGGGTCGATATTTGCGCTCACAAAGCATCGATGAAGCACAACTTACAAACTATTGCTGTCCTAGCACATGGTCTTGAGCAAATTTATCCGAAAGTTCATAAAAAATACATACATAAAGTAAATGATCATGGAGGTTTTATTACTGAATTTTTTCACAATGATGAACCATTACGAGAAAATTTCTTAAAAAGAAATAGGATTATCGCCGGAATATCTAAAGCAACAATTGTTATAGAATCTGCATCAAAAGGAGGTTCTTTAGTAACTGCAGATATTGCTAATTCATACGACAGAGAGGTGTTTGCGGTACCTGGTAGAGTTAACGATAGAATGAGTCAAGGATGCAATGATTTAATTTACAGAAATAAAGCTCATTTACTAAAGTCTTCAGAAGATATTGTAAAAATGCTTAACTGGGATATTTCAAAAACCACCATTCCTGGACAAATAAATCTATTTGTTGAGCTGACTGATCAAGAACAAAAAATTGTTGATTTTTTACAACAAAAAGGACAACAATTGTTAGATGTTATTGCTTTAGAAACTCATATTCCAGTTTATCAATTGGCAACAATATTATTACAGTTAGAGTTAAAAAATATTGTAAAACCTTTACCAGGAAAGTTGTTTAAATTAACTTGATAATAAGATTATACTGTACATTTGATTCTAATCTTAGAATAGATGGCAGTAGAAAAAAAATTAATGTCTCAAAAAAAGCCAACATTTCCTGTAAATGAAATGTTAGATAGATATTTAAAAAAATACAATAGAAATGTAAAGATTTCTGTTCTTTATGACGATTTATTACGTTTTCAAGGATCTGTTACTGTTTATGATAAAAATGAAGAAGATACACTGTGGATAAGAACTTATTATTCTGAGTATGATAGAGAAGAAATCGATACTAGTTTAAAAAAAATATACACCATATTACATTCAGATGGAAGTGATGAAACCATTCCGTTTTTAAACGTAGATGCCATAGATTACTGTACGTTTGGTAATTCAAAACCTTTTAGGGTGAAAATTAGAAATATCATAAATGATAATTACACCTATTTCTACGTTAAAAAAGCAGATGCTTCAAGAATTTACGGCTTAGAATTAGAACATATTTTGTCTCCTCATAATATGAATTTTTTAGTACACAAAGACACCTTAATAGAAGAACATATTTCAGGGATTCCAGGAGATGATTTTATCAAAGATTTCTTACCAAAATGCACAGAATCAGAAAAATCTCAAATAGCAAAAGAATTTGTAAAATTTAAAGAACGTTGTTTAGTTCGTTTATTGGGAGATATGCGTTCTTATAATTATGTAATTATTCCAACGCATGATTTTGACCAAATTATATATAAAATTAGAGCGATTGATTTTGATCAGCAATCTTTTGAAGGAAATTTAAAAGTATATAATTTACAATTTTTGAAAGAAAATTTTAAAATTGTAGACATGGTAAATAGAAAATTAGACAATAATTCTATTACTCAGTATAAGTTAGAAGAGCGTTCTTTTATGGCTAAGAGAATGATTACATCGCCAAGAAGAGCTACTCGTTTAATTAAATGCATGAAAAATGACACGATTTCTTTTCCTAATAATGTGCAACTTTTAAAAAAGCATTTGATTAAATATGTTGGAGATGTTAAGTTTAAAGAGTGCAATAACATGGGTGAGATTTTGGAAACAATTTTAGTATTTGTAAAACGCAATTACCAAGACGTACATACTAAATAGCTAGCTTATTTTTTAGATCTTATCGTTTCGATAAATACTGTGGAGATAATTAATAGTCCACCCCAAATAGTATTCACAGCTGGAATTTCATTGACAACTACAAAAGCTATTATGATTCCAAAAACAGGTTGAATACTACCAATAATAGTAGCAGTAGAAGCAGAAAAAAACTTCAAAGAATGCACCATTAAGCTATGCCCTATAGCCGTAGTTATAATGGCTAATAATAGTAGATATGGAACTTGAGACTGAAACCCAGAAACATCCATAAAAAACAAGACAGGAAATAGTACAATAGTAATTACAGATGTTTGGTAAAACATAAGCATACTCCCATGATAATGATCAACATGTTGTTTTAAAATTAGGATTCTAATTGAGTAGCAAAAAGCAGAAAATAAACCAAATAAAATTCCTTTTAAATCGTCGCTTTCTAAATTAAATTCAGGAGCTAAAATGTATATTCCAATCAAGATGATAGTTCCTAAAATAAGATGTATTGGATTGAATTTTGTTTTCAAAAAAAAAGGTTCTAATAAAGCTGTTATCACAGGAAATGTAAAAAGTGATAGCATCCCTAAAGCTACATTTGATAACTTCAACGCATAAAAATAGCTAATCCAATGTGCGGCCATGAAAAGTGAGCTGATAATTAAAGGAACATGAGTTCTCATTGTAAGAACAGTTAAGCTTATCTTCTTGTACCTACAAAAACCGAATAAAAAAATCATTGCAAAAGCAGAACGAAACCAAATAATTACTTCAGATGGCATTGCTATATATTTCCCTAAAACACCAGAAGTACTGATTAATAAAGTTGCTAAAATTAAGCCAGATAAGTTTTTTAGATGAGTGTTATTCATAAAATTTTAGTGCTAATGACTAAATTTTCTGTAAAGTTTTTAGTGCTATTTCTACAGAATTTATTTTGATAAAAGTAATCAATAATCGCAAACCGCTTTTAGTTTGTTTTTCTTTTATTACACAACTTTTAGGGTTTTGTTGAACATGCTTTAGTATTTTAGTAAATGCTTCTGTTTGATAAAACACGCTTTGTTGATCGGCTATAAAATACCCAATCATCCGTTTTTGTTTTAGGACAACCTTTTCTAATCCTAATTTCTTTGCAAACCATTTTAAACGAACACTATCTAATAAATCTAAAGCTTGAATGGGTAATTCACCAAAACGATCAATCAACCGTTTTTCATAGTGCTGCAATTCTTCTTCTGTTCCAAATGCAGACAATTCATTGTATAGGTTTAGTCGTTCTGTTATTGAATTTATATAGTTGTCAGGAAATAAAATTTCAAAATCGGTATCTATTTGAACTTCTTTTATAAATTCTGTTGGTTTCGTTTCTTCCGAACTGTATAGCTCTTTGAATTCATTTTCTTTCAACTCTTCAATGGCTTCACTTAATATTTTTTGATAGGTATCAAAGCCAATATCGTTTATAAAACCACTTTGTTCACCACCCAACAAATCACCAGCTCCACGAATTTCTAGATCTTTCATGGCAATGTTAATTCCACTTCCTAAATCAGAAAATAATTCTAAAGCTTCAATTCTTTTTCTGGCATCATCAGTCATCATGTGATATGGAGGGGTTATGAAATAACAAAATGCTTTTTTATTGGATCTTCCTACCCTACCTCGCATTTGATGTAAATCAGACAAGCCAAAATTGTTTGCATTGTTAATGAAAATTGTGTTTGCATTAGTTACATCCAATCCGCTTTCTACGATTGTAGTAGAAACCAAAACATCAAACTCATTATTCATGAACCCAAACATCAAGCTTTCTAGCTTTTTGCCTTCCATTTGCCCATGACCAATTCCTATATTAGCATCGGGAACTAAACGTTGTAATAGACCAGCTACCTCTTTAATATTTTCAATTCTATTATGTATAAAAAAGACTTGTCCTCCTCTAGAAATTTCATAGCTAATAGCATCACGAATTGTTTCTTCGCTAAATCGAATTACTTGGGTATCTATTGGATGACGATTAGGTGGAGGTGTAGTAATAATTGATAAATCACGTGCAGCCATCAGACTAAATTGCAATGTCCTTGGTATCGGTGTTGCTGTTAGTGTTAATGTATCCACATTTTCCTTCAATGTTTTTAATTTATCTTTAACAGCAACACCAAATTTTTGTTCCTCATCTATAACTAGTAATCCTAAATCTTTAAATTTAATTTTTTTATTAGTTAATTGGTGCGTACCAATCACAATATCTATACTTCCGTCATTAATGCCCTCTATTGCTACATTTCTTTGTTTGGTAGTTCTAAAACGATTCAAATAATCAACACTAACAGGGAAATTTTCCAATCGTTTAGTGAATGTCTTATAGTGCTGGAATGCTAAGATAGTAGTTGGTACAAGAATAGCTACTTGTTTTCCATTGTCAACTGCCTTAAAAGCAGCTCTAATAGCAATTTCTGTCTTGCCAAAGCCCACATCTCCACATACCAAGCGATCCATGGGTTGCTCTTTTTCCATGTCTGCTTTTACATCTTGTGTAGCTGTAAATTGATCTGGAGTATCTTCATAAATAAAACTAGCCTCTAGTTGATGTTGAATATAATTGTCTGGTCCAAAAGCGAATCCTTTTTGCATTCTTCTCTTTGCATATAATTGAATTAAATTATAGGCGATCTCTTTGACACGTTTTTTAGTTTTTTGCTTTATTTTCTTCCAAGCTCCAGAGCCTAATTTATATACTTTTGGTGGTTTTCCGTCTTTCCCACTAAATTTAGAAATCTTATGCAATGAATGAATGCTTACATACAAAATATCACGGTCACCATAAATTAACTTGATAGCTTCTTGCTTTTTACCATCTACATCAATTTTTTGTAATCCACCAAACTTTCCAATCCCATGATCCATATGTGTAACATAATCACCAATTTGAAGATTGTTTAGTTCTTTTAAAGTGATGGATTGTTTTTTTGAGTACCCATTTTTTAAACGGAATTTATGGTATCTTTCAAATATTTGGTGATCTGTATAGCAGACAATTTTTTCTTCTACATCAATAAAACCTTGATGCAAAGGGAATACAATAGTTTGGTAATTAACTTCTTTTTTTGAATCCTCAAAAATATCATGAAAACGTTGACTTTGTTGTTCGTTGGCACAAAAAATATAATTTGTGTACCCTTTATTGTGATGTTCGTTTAAGTTATCGATTAATAAATCAAATTGTTTGTTGAAAGAAGGCTGAGCTTTTGTTGTAAAATCAATAATTGGTTGATTTTTATAGGTATAAGTATCTAGG
Source organism: uncultured Flavobacterium sp. (assembly GCA_964485155.1). GTDB lineage: Bacteria > Bacteroidota > Bacteroidia > Flavobacteriales > Flavobacteriaceae > Polaribacter. The sequence goes on along the minus strand of CAZAIL010000022.1, from coordinate 2,769 downwards.
CTCGCTACTGTAAATTCGTTTAGCTGATTTTTGATGAAATCTCCATCACAAAATAAATCAGCTGGTTTTGAATGACTCAAATCTTTAGAAAGATCATCAAAAGCAGTTCCTGCTTTGGTAAATAGCTTGTCTAAATTTCCAATTAATAGTTCTCTGTTTTTGATAAAAACAACTGTTTTTAAGGATATATAATCAAGAAAGCTTTGTCGTTTCTCTTGAAGTGTTTTATTTTCTACGTTAGGCATGATAGTTGCTTTTCGTAGCTTTTCTTTTGAAAGTTGAGTTTCTATGTCAAAAGTTCTAATACTATCAACCTCATCTCCAAAAAACTCTATTCGATATGGCTCATCATTTGAAAATGAAAAAACATCAACAATTCCTCCTCGAACAGAAAAATCACCAGGTTCTGTGACAAAGTCAACACGATTAAAGTTGTATTCAAACAATACTTCATTAACAAAATCTAGTGAAACATTTTCAGATACAGAAAGTTTCAATGTATTCCTCTCTAACTCTTTCTTTGTCACTACCTTTTCAAACAGTGCTTCTGGATAGGTAATAATTACAGCAGGTTTTTTTTTAGAGTTGATGCGATTTAAAACCTCAGACCGTAAGAGAACATTTGCATTATCAGTCTCATCAATTTGATAGGGTCTTCTGTAAGATCCGGGGTAGAAAAGTACATTTTTCTCATCCAATAACTGCTCTAAATCATTCAGTATGTAGGCAGCTTCTTCTTTATCATTAAAGATAAGTAAATAGGGTTTTCCTCCTTTTTTGAAAGTTTCTGAAATAACAAAAGACAATGAAGATCCAACCAAATTCGTAATTTGAAAATGGTTTTTATCTTGTTGTATTTGCTTTAAAACCTGTAAAATTTTTGCAGATTTCTCATACTGATTAACAATTGCTTGTTTACTCAAATCAACTATTTTTTTTTGTAAAGATAAATCCTAAATAATAGAGTGACAATCTTTTTTAAAAATATGAGTATTATGTTTTTTTTGATTGGTGAATAATTTAAATTTGCGTAAAAATTTATTTACCCAACCTAATAAAATTTTATTATGAATAAGTATTTATTGCCAATCATTATGTTATTCGTGAGTTTAAGTGTTCAAAGTCAAAGTCATAATTCTGAATGGCGTGTTGGTTTGAGTGGTTCAGTCGTGAAGCTTAACAATAGTAATGTTTTAGATTCAAACCTAGAAGGAGAACTACATAACTTCCAG
>CAZAIL010000022.1:0-1437 GCA_964485155.1 uncultured Flavobacterium sp. | reverse complement strand
AATTTAATATTAAGTAGATGCTTCAAAAACCATTAATTTTTTTCAGTTACTAATTATTATCTGATGTGATTACCAGCAATTTGATCATCTATTGAGCTCATTTATTAAATTATTATGAAGTATAATTTTAAAATTAATTTTTTTTATAAATTTGAAAAAAAAATTGAACCCCTTGTCTGAATGAAATTATTAAAAAAATCAATAATCACAGTGGTATTATTTTTTGTGTTTTCATTTCCAGGAAACGCTCAAGGTAATTTCAATAAATGGGTTGTTGGTTTAAATGGTCCACTAGTTGTTTTTCAAAAGAATACTCTTGGTGAAAAATACAATGTTCAATTTCCGAAAATTAATATTTCAAGATATATATCCAATGGTTTGATTATAGATGTTTCAGGCAGCTTTAATGTATTTGGTGTAAAAGATGCTTTACTGAGTAATAGTTTTACTTACAACTCATTTGATGGTCATGTTCGTTATGATTTTAATTTGTCTAATAATAACTTTGTTCCCTATGTCTTAATGGGTTTAAGTTTCATAGATCTAAATTATAGGAATAGCAATAGAAATACTTCTTCTAATTCTATAAATTTTGGTGTTGGGGGTACTTTTTGGGTTCTAGAGCACGTAGGGTTTAATTCACAATTAACCTATAAAAATAAATATAGGAAAGATTCAATTATACCTAGTCATTTACATTTTACAGTTGGATTAGTCTATAGTTTTCGTCCTAGAATTGTTCATATTAGCCTCTGGAAAAGACGAAAACCTAGAAGACGAAATAAAAACAGAAAGTACTTTGCAATTCCTCAAACACATTACTAAATAAAAAGTTTAATATTTTTCAAACAGAGGACTTGTTTTTTTTAAATAACAGTGTCTTGTAAACCTATGAACTTCTAATTCCTTTGTAGCATATGGTAACAGGGATTAAATGTCAATGCATTTAGATTTTATGGTGTAGCACTAATTTGTCTGTTTGTATTATCAATAAGATTATTCTAAAAAGGATCAAAAGATCTTGCGATACTGTTAGAGGCTAGTGAAATATCAGGAGGTTCAGTAGCTTTTCAAGTTCCAAGGATTAATATATAGTTTTAGTGCTAGAAATTTAAATCCAATAATTTAGGATGATTGATTAATATATGTAGTCATAATACGTATCATTTTATTAGCATTATAGAGACCGGTTAACTGTGCATCTATTTCAAATAATGTGTTTAAAATGATGGTTGTTGGGTATGTAATTGTTTTTTTAATAGTTCCTAATTCTACAGCTAATTCATGCATACCAGTGTTTGTTCCTGTGGGTTTGAATGTAAATATTTTTCCTAAAAAAGTAATATTTTGTTTTTCTTCAGCATTCAATTTTATAAAATAGAACTTTTCATTTAAAAGTTGAATTACCTTTTTATTTTTAAAAGTAGTTTTTTTCAT
>CAZAIL010000021.1:0-22499 GCA_964485155.1 uncultured Flavobacterium sp. | reverse complement strand
ACCTCATCTGGGCCATCTGCCAATCTAAGCATTCTTGCAATCGCAAAATAGTGTGCTAATTGCGTATCTGGTCCAACACCTTTTCCTCCTAAAATTTGCATCGCTCTATCAATAACTTTTAAAGCCATTTTGGGTGCCACAATTTTTATCATTGCTATAATATCTTTGGACTCTTTATTTCCTAATTTATCCATCTTGTCAGCTGCAGATAACGTGAGCAAACGTGCTTGTTCTATCTCACATTGAGATTTGGCAATTTCATGACGAATACTACTAAAATCTACAAACTTCTTTCCAAAAGCTTCTCGTTCTAGGGTTCTTTGCGACATGAGTTCTAACGCATATTGTGCCATTCCTACCAAACGCATGCAATGATGAATTCTACCGGGGCCTAAACGTCCTTGTGCGATTTCAAAACCTCTCCCCTCTCCTAAAATTAAATGATCTTTAGGAACACGAACATTGTTTAAAAGAATTTCTGCATGTCCTTCTGGAGAATCGTAAAACCCTAATACAGATAAGGGTCTGATGATTTCAACTCCTGGAGTGTCTAAGGGAACCAACACCATACTTTGTTGTTGGTGTCTAGAAGCATTTGGGTCTGTTTTTCCCATAACAATTGCTACTTTACAATGAGGATCCATACCTCCACTAGACCACCATTTTCTACCGTTAATTACATATTCATCTCCTTCTAAAACAATAGAAGTTTCTATGTTTGTGGCATCTGAAGAGGCTACCTCTGGTTCTGTCATTAAAAATGCAGAGCGAATTTCTCCTGCCATTAAGGGAGTTAACCATGCGTCTTTTTGTGTATCATTTCCGTATTTTGCCAATACCTCCATATTTCCAGTATCTGGTGCCGAGCAATTAAATATCTCTGAAATCCAAATTCTTCTCCCCATAATTTCTGCTAATGGTGCATATTCTAGGTTGGTTAAACCAGGGCTTAAATCTCCATAATCTTTGGGTAAAAAAAGGTTCCACAATCCTGCATTTTTGGCTTTTTGTTTGAGTTCTTCTGTTTTAGGCCAACGTTTCCATAAGTTTTCTGTGTTCTGTTGAAAAGCATGGAACTCTGCCTCTACAGGAACAATATGTTCTTCAATAAAAGCAGTAAGTTTAACCTGTAAGTCTTTTGATTTTTGTGAATATTCGAAGTTCATGGTTCGTTTTCAGTATTAATAAGTGTCGTTTTTATGGAGTATTATTGAACATAAAATGATTTAATTCATCCATTGAATTCTAATGTATGGTCAGCTAACTAACCTGCAATCATATATCCACCATCTGCCGTATACACTCCTCCAGTCATATAAGAGCCCGCATCAGAAGCTAGTAGACTAGCAATTCCTACCATTTCTTCAGGCTGCCCCATACGTCCGCTCGGGATGGTTTTTTGTACTTTATTCAATAGTTTTTCGTTGGTCCACAAGGCAGCACTAAATTTTGTTTGTATGAGTCCTGGGCAAATGGCATTGGCCCTTATTCCGTGTTGCCCCCATTCTTTCGCTTGGTTTTTAGTCAGCATTAAAATAGCAGCTTTGCTTGTGCTATACAATCCTAATCCAAGACCAGGAGTTAGCGCCTCCACAGATGCTATATTAATAATACTTCCGTTTTTATGTTCTTGCATATGAGGCAATACTAGATTAGACAATGCCCAAGGTGCTTTTACATTCACATCCATAATCTTATCAAAAATTGCTGGATCTACATCTTCAATAGGTCCAAAAACCGGATTAATTGCCGCATTATTTACTAAAACATCAATACGACCTATTTTTTTTATCGTTAAATCTACCAGAGCTTTTCTTTGATCTTCTTTACCAATATGGCAGGCTATTCCGATGGCATTTAATCCAAGAGCTGTAAACTCTTTTACAACTTCATCACAAGCTTCTTGACTTCTACTACTTATAACAACACTGGCTCCTTTTTCAGCTAAGCCTTTTGCAATAGCTTTTCCTATTCCTTTACTTGATCCTGTAATAATAGCAACCTTGCCTTCTAAATTAAATTGTTGATGTGCGTTCATTAAATTACGGGTTCTGTATCTTTTTTTATAGTAATAGATTCAGTATTAAATAGAATCTCTGATAGTCCTAATGTTTTTGGCAATTCATAGGTAAAGAAATATTTCATGGTATGTATTTTACTTTCGTAAAATTCTTTTGAATATTTATCATCAGTACCCATTGCTTTTGTGGCATTTAATCCTAGATCTAACCAAGTCCAACCCACTACAATTAAACTAAAGAATTCCATAAAAATAGAGGCATCTGCTAAGTATCTTTCGTAATCACCTTTCATTGCATGAGGCATTAAATGACCCAATACTTTTTGAGTGAGTTGTAGTTTTCCTTCAAGAGTATTTGCATACGATTGCAAGCCTTCTATTTCTTTTGCTTCATTGATTGTTATCATAATTTCAGCAGAAAGTAATTGCAATGCCTTACCATTACTCATGGTTACTTTTCTACCTAATAAATCTTGAGATTGTATCCCTGTAGTTCCTTCGTACAAAGCAGATATTCGTATGTCTCTGTAGTATTGTTGTAAAATAAAATCTGCACAAAATCCGTACCCCCCAAGAACCTGTAATCCGTTATTTACAGCAGCAGCTCCAGCTTCAGATGGATATGTTTTTACAATTGGAATAATCATTTCCAACAACAAATTGTATTTCTCTTTTTCTTCTGGTGAAGTCGCCGTTTCTATAATGTCGTAATATTTTGCCGCTAAAAAAACCAAACTCATAGATCCTTCTACGACCGCTTTTTGCATCAAAAGCATTCTTCTAACATCTGGGTGTTCAATAATTAACGCTTGATTTTCTTCTGGATTTTTCTTACCATTACTTGATAATTTTCTTCCTTGAGGACGTTCATTTGCATACTGTAATGATGCTTGATATGCTGCAGAAGCAATAGCAGAAGCTCCTCTTCCTACAGCAATTCTTGCAGAATTCATCATTAAAAACATATACTTTAATCCTTGGTTAGGCTCACCAACAATCCATCCCTTACAGTCATCTGCATCTCCAAAACCTAGGTGTGTGGTACAATATCCTCGTTGCCCCATTTTCTGAAAATCTGCAACAGTTGTAACATCATTAAATTCTAATGCCCCTGAAGTAGTTGGTCGATTCTTTGGAACCACAAATAGAGAAATCCCTTTGGTTCCTCTCGGAGCTCCTTCAATTCTTGCCAATACTAGATGGACAACATTTTCAGTGAAATTATTATCTCCTCCAGAAATAAAAATTTTCTGTCCAGAAATTTTATAAAAACCATCCTCTGTTGGAATTGCTTTTGTAACAATATCAGATAGAGAACTTCCTGCCTGAGGTTCTGTTAAACACATAGTCCCTCCCCATTGACCAGTTAACATATTTGGCACATAGGCTTGGTTTAATTCTTTATTTGCAAAATGGATAATTAGTTCTGCTGCCCCTTGAGTTAATCCTGCATAGCCAGGCAAATGATTGTTGGCAGCATCTAAAATATAGGTAGCGGCTGTATGAGATAAAAAAGGAATTTGCATTCCTCCATCTTCATAATTAAAAGGAGCCGAAATAAGACCCATTTCTCCACCTTTATGCATCATTGTTTTTACTTGATCGTGGACAAATACTTTTCCGTCTTTATGATACGCTGGGTGTTCGTCCATTTCTTTGACGTAAGGAAATAATTCTCTGTCAGCAAACTCTTTGACTGAATCTATAAACATGTCAAGCGATTCTTTATCGTGATCTTGAAAGCGATCTCTAACAAGTAATTCCTCTAGATTGTGAACATCATAAAGAAGGTATTTTAATGTATCTACATCTACATATTTTTCGGCCATACTATTTTAACGTTTTATAATTGATTTTTTATCTTAATTAATTCTGATTTTACTGCTTCCAATCTACTAATTATTTCGAAGTTATTGACGGTGCCAAGAGGGTTTTTCTTAAGTTTTTGTTTTGCTCCTTCTAATGTGAATCCTCTTTCTTTTACAAGGTTGTAAATAAGCTGAAAGTTAGAAATATCATTTGAAGTAAATAAACGATTTCCTTTAGCGTTTTTTTTGGGCTTGATAATCTCAAATTCTTTTTCCCAAAAACGAACTAAAGAAGTATTTACATTAAATGCCTTGGCTACTTCACCAATTTTGTAATACCTTTTTTCGGGTAAATCTATATCCATTAGTCTAATGATTGATTTTCTTGTGATGCCATTTCTAACATTCTATCGTATTCCTCTGGAGTTAAATCACTAAAATAAAAATATACAGGGTTTAATTTTCTATTTCCTTTAATCACTTCATAATGCAAATGAGGTGCTGTAGAGATTCCTGAGGTACCAACATAACCAATTAAATCTCCTCGTTTTACTTTTTGACCTTTACGAACAGTATATTTTTCTAGATGTGCATAAAAAGTTTTGTAACCAAATCCATGATTTATTTTTACTTGGTTTCCATAGCCTCTTCTAGATCGTTTAACTTTCTCGATTTTTCCGTTCCCAGTCGCATATACAGGTGTTCCTCTTGGAGCAGAAAAATCCATTCCCCAATGAAACTTTCTAGTTTTATAAATTGGGTGTATTCGATAACCATAGCCAGAAGCCATTCGTTTCAAATCTTTATTTGCAACTGGCTGAATTGCTGGTATTGAAGCTAGCATTTCTTTTTTGTTTTTTGCCAATACAACAATTTCATCTAGAGATTTAGACTGCACTACTAGTTGCTTGGATAGAATATCTAATTTTTTAGTAGCAGTTTTTATCAACTTAGTATTATCATAACCGTTTAAATAACGGTATCTATTCACCCCTCCAAAGCCTGCTTTTCGTTGTTCTTCTGGTATTGGATTTGCTTCAAAATAAGCTCTGTAAATATTATTATCTCTTTGTTGTAATTGAGACAATATAGAAGAACTTTCATCTAATCGTTTATTTAATAATTCGTAATTAAATTTTAGATTTTCTAATTCTCTTTCTTGAGCTAATTGATCTGGTGTTTTAAGAAATTGACTCAACACTATGAAGCCTGAGAGCATAACTAATAAAACACTAAATGAAATAAGAATAACTATCTTAGAAATAGTTCCTTTACTTTGTTCTATTCTTCGATAGCTTAAGGTCTCTGAATCGTAATAATATTTTACTTTTGCCATACAACTAAATATGCTACTTTTGTTTGTGATAAAGTACTGGTTAAAGTTAGTACTCTATAAATAATGAAAAACAAATTTACAAAATGTTTCACTAACTTTAGTTATGACTCATTTGAATAAAATTTTAACATCACTAACGATAAATAAATTCAACTTTTGATTTATGAAATCTCAAGAAATTCGTTCAAAATTTTTAGATTATTTTAAAGAAAAATCGCATCAAATTGTTCCATCATCACCCATGGTTTTAAAGGATGATCCAACGTTGATGTTTACCAATGCTGGTATGGCCCCTTTCAAAGAATATTTTTTAGGAAATAGCATTCCTAAGAATGCTAGAATTTCTAACACTCAAAAATGTTTACGTGTTTCTGGAAAACACAATGATCTAGAAGAAGTTGGCTACGACACCTATCATCATACCATGTTTGAGATGTTAGGAAACTGGAGCTTTGGTGATTACTTTAAGAAAGAGGCTATTTCTTGGGCTTGGGGATTACTAACTGAAGTATACGGGATATCTCAAGATATCATATATATAACTATTTTTGAAGGAAGTACAGACAAGGATAATTTACCAATAGATCAAGAAGCTTATGATTTCTGGAAAGAAATCGTCCCTGAAGATCGAATTTTGATGGGGAATAAGAAAGATAATTTCTGGGAAATGGGAGAGCAAGGCCCTTGTGGTCCATGTTCCGAAATTCATGTTGATATTAGATCCGATGAAGAAAAAGCGACAGTTGACGGAAAGAGTCTAGTTAATATGGATCATCCGCAGGTTGTAGAAATATGGAACTTAGTTTTCATGCAATACAACAGAAAAGCAACGGGTAAGCTAGAAGAGCTACCTTCAAAACATATTGATACTGGGTTAGGATTTGAGCGCCTATGCATGGTTTTACAAGATGTAAAATCAAATTATGATACCGATATTTTCATTCCATTAATTAGAGAAATAGAAGCAATTTCATCTGTAACATATGGTGAAAATGAAAAAGAAGATATTGCAATTCGAGTAATTGTAGATCATGTAAGAGCTGTTGCTTTTTCAATTGCAGACGGACAATTACCTAGCAATACAGGAGCTGGCTATGTGATTCGTAGAATCTTGCGAAGGGCTGTTCGATACGGATTTACATTTCTTCACAAAAAAGAACCATTTATCTATAGATTAGTAGATATACTTTCTAAAAATATGGGGAAAGCTTTTCCAGAATTAAAAGCTGAAAAGCAATTGATTGAAAATGTAATTAAAGAAGAAGAAACTTCTTTCTTAAGAACATTAGATCAAGGGCTCGTTTTATTAGACTCTATTATTGAAACATCAGATTCAAAGAAAATTTCAGGTAAAAAAGCTTTTGATTTGTATGATACATTTGGATTTCCAATTGATCTAACATCTCTAATTCTTCGAGAAAAAGGCTTTCTTTTAGATGAAGATGATTTTCACATTGAAATGAAAAAACAAAAAGAACGTTCTCGTTCTGCAAGTATATCTTCAACAGATGACTGGACTACTTTAATAAACAATACTGAGGAGGGTTTTATTGGCTATGATTCTCTAGAAGCCAAGGTAAAAATAACTCGGTACAGAAAAGTCTCATCAAAGAAAGAAGGAAATCAATATCAATTAGCTTTTAACCTTACTCCTTTCTATCCTGAGGGGGGAGGTCAAGTAGGCGATAAAGGATATTTGGAAGATATTCATGGTGATGTGCTTTATGTTTTAAATACTAAAAAAGAGAACAATGTCATTATTCACTTTACCAAAAATTTACCAAAGAATATAAGCGAATCTTTTACAGCAGTTGTAGATCAAAAGCAACGTCAAAGAACAGCTGCAAACCACAGTGCCACTCATCTTTTACACCAAGCTTTACGTGAAGTTCTAGGAACTCATGTCGCACAAAAAGGAAGCGCTGTACATTCTAAACATTTACGATTTGATTTTTCTCATTTTTCAAAATTGACTAATGATGAATTACGTGATGTAGAAGACTTTGTAAATGCAAGAATTGAAGGGAAGCTACCATTAATAGAAAAAAGAGATGTTCCAAAAGAGGAAGCAATTGCTGATGGAGCCATGAGTTTATTTGGTGAGAAATACGGAGATACCGTCCGTTCTATTCGATTTGGACAATCTATTGAATTATGTGGTGGTACTCATGTTACGAATACCTCAGACATCTGGCATTTCAAAATAAAATCTGAAGGAGCAGTAGCAGCTGGAATTAGAAGAATTGAAGCTATTACAATGGATGCTACAAAAGAATATTATTTAGAAAATAATGTTGTTTATCATGAACTAAAAGAGCTCCTTAACAATCCCAAAGAGCCTGCAAAAGCACTTCTTGCCATACAACACGAAAATAGTGCATTAAAGAAACAACTAGATCAGTTATTAAAAGCGAAAGCTAAGAACCTAAAAAGTGATTTGATAAACGAACTTCAAGAAATAAATGGTGTTCAATTTTTAGCAAAAAAAGTTGATTTAGATGCAAATGGCATTAAAACATTGGCTTTTGAATTAGGAAATGAATTTAAAAATTTATTCTTATTATTTGGAGCTGAAAATAATGGAAAAGCTATTCTAACCTGTTATGTTTCTAAAGAAATTGTTGTTGATAAAAATTTAAATGCAGGAGTTATTGTCAGGGAATTAGGAACATACATTCAAGGAGGTGGTGGCGGACAAGCATTTTTTGCAACTGCAGGAGGAAAAAAACCAGCAGGTATTCATGAAGCTTTAGATAAGGCAATAGCATATCTAAATTAGAAAAACGGCATGATACAAAGACTTATTTCTTTTTTCAAAAAACAAACAAAGGAATCTCTGGCATTAAATGTCCAACTTATCATACCAAAAATTATTTTTTGAAACTTCAAACTCACATACCATTTTCTAAAGGAAAAAGTGGTCTTATAGATTATAGTTCAAAAATTATTTTATTAGGCTCCTGTTTTTCTGAGAATATTGGAAATAAGTTAGATTATTTGAAATTTCAAGCGGTTCAAAATCCATTTGGTATCTTATTTCATCCTAAAGCAATTGAAACAATCATTAAAAATGCTATCAATAAAAAAATATATACTGAAAAAGATGTCTTTTTTTTAAATGAACGTTGGCATTCTTTTGAAGCTCATTCTCAACTAAGTTCCCCTTCAAAAGTGAAAGTTATACAGCAACTAAATAACGCTTCAAAAACAACAAATAAATCACTAAAAGACAGCAACCACATCATTATCACCCTTGGGACTTCATGGGTGTATCGGATTAAAGAATCTGGATTAATTGTGGCTAATTGTCATAAAGTCCCTCAACATAAATTTCAGAAAGAACTTTTATCAATAAGTGAAATTATTGAAAGTCTAGAATTAATAATCTCTCTGATTAAAGAGGTAAACCCAAGAATAAACTTCATTTTTACGGCGTCACCTATTCGTCATTTAAAAGACGGATTTATAGAAAATCAACAAAGTAAATCACATTTGATTGCAGCGATTCATCAAGCTATTAAAACTAAAGAAAATTCTTTCTATTTTCCCAGTTATGAGATTATGATGGATGAATTACGTGACTATCGTTTTTATGAAGAAGACATGATTCATCCTAATAATAGTGCCATAAATTATATTTGGGAGAAATTTTCTGAAAATTGGTTGTCTGATAAAGCACTCAAAATAAAAGAAGAAGTAATTAAAATTCAAAGAGGTTTAGAACACAAACCTTTTAATTCTAACTCTAAAGAACACGTAAAATTTTTAGCTTCACTGCAAGATAAAATTCAATTAGTTCAAAAAAAGTGTTCTCATATTTATTTTTAAGAAACTTAAAAAAATTTAAAAGAAAAATATTTAGATTATATGATTAATCTACATATGTAGCTACATTCTGCCAAGGACCTCCGTTTATTACATCTAATCCGTTTTGGGATAAAAAATCTGCAGCACTCTGACTTCTACCGCCACTTTTACAAACTGCTATTATAGGCTTTTTAAATCCTTTGAGAAGCTCTAATTTTTCTGGAATTGTATTCAGTACCATATGCTCTGATCCTTTAACATGACCTTCATTCCATTCTGGTAAAGTTCTTACATCTAATACAATAGCTCCTTTTTGCAAGTATTCTTCTATCTTCTTTGTAGTCTCTTTATTGCTAAACATTCCAAATAAACTCATAATAGATTGGTGATTAAATTTCAAATTAGTCTATAAAATTAAACATTTTACGGTTATAAATACATAAATAAGGGAACGTTTTAGTGTTTTCTGCTACCAATAAGTAACGCTAATTAATAATGAGTATGAGTTTTATTGTAGCAATGGTAAATGAGTATTAAAAGTAATAAAAAAGCTCGAAAGAGTGGGTTTAAAAATTTAAGAAAAATGGCAGCTATTCAACAAAAATAAGATTATTTTTTCATAAAAATGCCTCTAAGAAACAGCTAAGAGATATCAGAGAGAACAAAACTAGAGAAAACAAAAAAGAGCTTATTAGAAAACAAGGATCATTCTTATTCTAATTGTTATAATAATTTACTGTATCGGTTTCGCAAAATTTTAACAAACACCTAAAAATCTTTCTTACTTTTACAATTCAAAACATACAATGAATAAGAAAGTAATCTTACTAATTTTGGATGGCTGGGGTATCACCCAAGACCCAAATGTTTCAGCAATTTTTAATGCAAAAACACCTTATATAAATTCATTATACGATCAATATCCTTCATCTGAATTAAGAACAGATGGTAAGCATGTAGGTTTGCCTGAAGGTCAAATGGGGAATTCAGAAGTAGGTCATATGAATTTAGGTGCTGGCAGAATTGTTTATCAAAATCTTGCAAAGATTAATATTGCTGTTAAAGAAGGTGAATTATCAAAAGAAAAAGAATTACTAAACGCATTTAAATACGCAAAAGACCATCATAAAAATATTCATTTATTGGGCTTAGTTTCTAATGGAGGAATTCACTCTCATAGTAATCATGTAAAGGGATTATTAGATGCTGCAAATGACCATGATATAAAGAATATTTTCTTGCATGCTTTTACTGACGGAAGAGATTGCGACCCAAAATCGGGATCTTATTTCATACATGATATTCAAGATCATATGAAAAAAACTACTGGTGAACTGGCAACAGTTACTGGAAGATATTATGCAATGGATAGAGACAAACGATGGGAAAGAGTTAAGTTAGCGTATGATGCATTGATCAACGGAATTGGAGAAAAGTCAAAAAATGCAGAGGAGAGCATTCAAAAAAATTACGGTAATAACATAACAGATGAATTCATCAAGCCTATCATTATGGTTGATGAAAATAGAAATCCAAAAGCTACTATTAAAGATGATGATGTTGTTATTTTCTTTAATTTTAGAACAGACCGAGGAAGGCAACTCACCGATGTTTTAAGTCAGAAAGACAATGATACGTTTTTAATGAAAAAACGATCACTTTATTTTGTCACGCTTACCAATTATGATAAAACATTTAAAAATATTAAGGTTATTTACAATAGCGACAATATAGAAAACACCTTGGGTAAAGTTTTAGAAACTGCAAAAAAGCAGCAGATTAGAATTGCTGAAACTGAAAAATACCCACATGTTACTTTTTTCTTTTCAGGTGGAAGAGAAGAAGAGTTCACTGGGGAGAAAAGGTTACTTTGTCCTTCTCCAAAAGTAGCAACATATGATTTAAAGCCAGAGATGAGTGCTTATGAAATTAGAGATGCTATTATCCCTGAGTTAGAAAAAGGAGACGTAGATTTTGTATGTTTAAATTTCGCCAACGGAGATATGGTAGGGCATACTGGTGTTTTTGATGCTGCAGTAAAAGCTTGTGAAACGGTAGATCATTGTACAAAAGATGTAATTACTTCAGGTTTGGAAAACGAATACACCACTATTCTAATAGCTGATCACGGTAACTGTGAAACAATGATGAATCCAGACGGAAGCCCACACACTGCTCATACCACCAACCCGGTTCCTATTATTCTTATAGACAAAGAAATAAAATTAATAAAAGATGGAGTATTAGGAGATATTGCTCCAACAATTTTAGAATTAATGGGTGTTGAACAACCAAAAGAAATGACAAGAAAATCTCTCTTATAATATGAAAAAACTTTTATTTTTATTCTTTTTATGTTCATTTTCATTAGCTAACGGACAAGAAAATGAAGATATAAATGGTAACTTAATTGGCTATATTGGTAAGTCAGATTTCTTAAAAGGCAAACACAAAGATTGGTTTTTAAAAAACTATGAAGACTATCATCCTAATCAAAAAATAGTTCAAAAGATTAAAAAAAATATAAAAAATGTTTCTGTAAAAGCCTTTATAGGAAGTTGGTGTCATGACAGTAAACGAGAACTCCCTAGATTCTATAAAATTATGGAATTAACTGCGTTTGATTTTACGAATAACTTTCAAATGATTGGAATTACCATAGGTAAAAAAACACCAGATAATCTTCAAAAAGGGTATGCTGTAAAACATACTCCTACTTTTATTTTTTACAGAGACGGTAAAGAGGTTGGTCGTTTTGTAGAACATTCTAGAAAAACAATAGAAAAAGATTTGTTGAGAATCCTACGTGGAAATAATTATAAACACCCATACCAAGAATAAAAAGTCTGCCAATTTGTTTTTAATCAACATGAGAAACTCTTAGGAAGTATTTGATACAAAAAATTAATACACCCTTATTTTAGATGATAAGACTTCTCTTAAATTTATATAACTTTTGCTATTTATGAATTAGAGTTAAACTAGGAGTTTAAGGAAAATAAAAAAGAGGATTTTTCTCTTTTTTGAAGTAAAGTTCTTCTCATCATATTTTTAAAATTAAAAGTATCTTTACACTTTAAATCGTACTATGATTAAAGTAAAAACCAGCGAAGAAATAGAGATTATGCGTGAAAGCGCTTTGGTAGTCTCTAGAACTTTAGGAATTCTCGCCAAGGAAGTAAAACCTGGGGTAACTACCTTATTTTTAGATAAAATAGCTGAAGAATATATTCGTTCCCAAGATGCTATTCCAGGATTTTTAGGTCTGTATGATTTTCCAAACACACTTTGCATGAGTCCAAACGCTCAAGTAGTTCATGGAATACCTAATGATAAACCTTTGCAAGAAGGAGATATTATTTCTATGGATTGTGGTGCTTTAAAAAATGGTTTTTATGGAGATCATGCCTATACTTTTGCGGTTGGAGAAATAGAAGAAGAAACTAAAAAACTACTAGAAGTTACCAAACAAAGCTTGTACGAGGGAATTCGTGAATTAAAAGCTGGAAACAGAATTGGTGATGTAGGATATGCTATACAAAAATATTGTGAAGACAGGGGTTATGGTGTTGTGAGAGAGCTTGTAGGACATGGCCTAGGAAGAAAGATGCATGAAGATCCTGAAATGCCAAATTATGGAAAACGTGGTAGAGGTAAGAAACTCATCAACGGAATGGTTGTTGCTATTGAGCCCATGATTAATTTAGGCACGCACAAAATCAATCAATTGAGTGATGGCTGGACCATTTTAACTCAAGATGGTAAACCAAGTGCTCATTTTGAACATGACATTGCAATTGTAAACGGAAAACCAGAGCTACTGTCTACCTTTAAATATATTTATGAGGCTCTAGGAATTGATAGCGATGAAGAAGATGAATTCAGACGATCACCATTGTAAACAAATTTTTTGAAATTATTCAAAATTATATTAAATACAATTCCACGCCCATTACTTATCAAATTGAGTTATGTAGCGAGACCTCTTATTGCCTATTATTTAAAAGGAAGTAGATATACAGACCCCATAGACAACAAAAGTTTTCGAAAGTTCTTACCCTATGGGTATGAAATTCAAAGACCAAATGTATTGTCCCCTAGTACACTTTCATTAGAACGTCATAGATTATTATGGTTGTATTTAACCAATGAAACTGACTTCTTTACTTCAAAGAAAAAAGTTCTACATATGGCTCCTGAACAATGTTTTTTAAATCGTTTTAAAAAATTAAATCACGAGTATATTACAGCTGACCTATATTCTCCAATTGCTGATATAAAAGCAGATATTACCAACTTACCTTTTGATGATGACTCTTTTGATGTCATATTCTGTAATCATGTTTTAGAACACATACAAGACGATATGAAGGCAATGAGGGAATTGTTTCGTGTCATGAAAAAAGGAGGAATGGGTATTTTTCAAATACCTCAAGATTTAAATCGTGAATCTACTTTTGAAGACAATACGATAACAGATAGAAAAGAGAGGGCAAAAATTTTTGGACAATATGATCACGTAAGAATTTATGGTCTTGATTATTTTGAGAAGCTACGTTCTGTGGGTTTTAAAGTTAGAGAAATAGCCTACAATAATGAAATTTCTAAAGATCTTTCAGATAAATATCGATTAATGAAAGGTGAAATTTTACCCGTAGTTTTCAAAGATTAGTTTCTAAATTCAGCCAGATCACCAGCTTCATTTACATAAATAAGAACCACTTTCAAAAGTGGTTTAGTTTTTAAAAACTTTAATGTTTTTTCTAATCCCATAGCCATAAATGCAGTTGCATAAGCATCTACATCTGCACAATCTAATTCTGCAATAACTGTTGCGGCTAATAAATTACTTTCTCTAGCATATCCAGTCTTTGGATTAATCGTGTGTACGTATTTTTCACCCTTTGGACCTATTCTAAATTTTCTATAATTTCCAGAACTTGCCATAGAAATATTCGTTAGTTGCAGGTATGAATATGCTGATCTTGATCCGTCTGTATTGGGATTGTCTAATTGCACGGTCCATAATTTACCGTCAGGTTTAGTTCCTTTAACCCTTACCTCTCCGCCAATTTCAATTAAATATTTTTCAACTTTTTTAGATTCTAAAAATCTTGCAATAATATCTAAACCGTATCCTTTTCCTATAGAATTAAAATCAAAGTAGGTTTCCGGATATTTTTTAAAAACTTTATTATTATTAATTTTAACCTTATCGAAACCAACAAACTTCATTAAATTTTTTACGCTAGAGCTATCTAAATTATTCAAAGGTTTTTCAGGTCCAAATCCCCAGGCATTCACCAAATTTCCTACTGTTGGATCAAAGTACCCATTTGTCTCTTCAAATATTCGTTCAGATTTAGAAAAAACTTCCTTAAAATATGTATTGACACTAACATCAGTTTCGCCTCTATTAATTCTAGAAATATCTGATGTAGTGATATAAGTTGAGATCTCATTATTTACATCTTCAAATAATTGATTTATTTCTTCATCAAAAACAGTATTAATGTCGTAATAAATTATATTGTAAGTAGTTCCAAAAATAAATCCTTGAAGTTTTACAGGCGAATTAACATCTTCATTACATGAGATAAAAATGATAAAAGAAAAAAATAAAAGTGTAAAAAGTGCCTTTTTCATCAGTAAATTTTTATTATGTAAAGGTACTATTTAAAGTTTTTATAAATCGTTCATAAATTTTTGTTAATCCCCATTGTTATACTACCAATATTTATAACTTTGTGAAGTAACAATCAATAAACTAAAAATGAAAAAAATAATAGTACTGCTGATCGCCTCAGTTTTCATTAGTTCTTGTATTTCTCAAAAAGAACATGCAGCTCTCCAGGCAAAACACAACAAAACTAAAGACGAGCTTTTAGCTGTTAAAAATAGTTTAACCAAATGTGTTATTGACAATGAAAAATGTGATTCTGATGTAGCAAACTTAAATAGCATCATTGCAGATCTAAGAAATGATAAAAAAAAGACCTTAGAATATGTTGATAACTTAACTGTTCTTACTCAAGGAGCTACAGACAATATTAAAGAAACGTTGGCTCAATTAAGTAAGAAGGATAAATACATTAATAGGATAAGAGCTGCTGCAACCAAAAAAGATTCATTGAATCTGGTAGTTGCTTTTAACTTGAAGAAAGAATTAAAAGAAGGTATTGATGATGAAGACATTGAAATTAATGTTGAAAAAACAGTTGTTTTTATCTCTATCTCAGATAAATTATTATTCAAAAGTGGCAGTTATACTGTAACTGAAAAAGCATATTCAGTATTAGAAAAGGTTGCTACTGTTATTAACAGTCAGCCAGAAATGGATGTCATGATTGAGGGACATACAGATGCTACTCCAATAAATAATGATGTTATTCAAGACAATTGGGATCTATCTACCAAAAGAGCTACATCTATTACTAGGATATTACAATCTAGATTTGCTGTAGAACCAAGTAGACTTATTGCTGCTGGTAGAAGTAGTTATGTACCACTAGCTCCCAATGATACTCCTGCTAATAAATCTAAAAATAGAAGAACTAAGATTATTATTTTACCAAAAATTGGCCAATTCTTTGAAATGTTAGAAACAAAAGCTGAGTAATAATTAGTAATTCAAAAATAAAAAAAGCATTACAATATTGTAATGCTTTTTTTATTCTAAAATCTTAATAAAATCTTCAAAAGCTACATAGTAAGGCTGATCTTTAAAAACAGGATTTTCAACGCTTTCTGCATTGGCTATTCCAACACCTGCAAACCATACTTTAGCGTTCTGTTTTTTAGCATGTTCTTTAAAAGTTTCCATCCATAGCACATCATATTCTTCTGGATTCTGAATATTATTAGAGGCCTTTACCAATACAAAAACAGGAGATTCGCCTTTTTTAAATAACACAAATTGTGGATGTCTTTTTAACTGACTATTGATGGCTTGAAATTCGTAACCCATTTTCTCTAACTTCTTACCTACAATATTCATGGCAAGATTATGTAGTTCTTGTTGTGTTAATACTTGCATTATTTTATTATCTTATACTTTTTAAAAAATTAAAACTATGATGTACCCAAATATAAAACCAATAGCTCTCATACTAATAATATTGATGATCTCTTGTAATAGCACAAAATCAACTACAAATAAAGCAACATTAGAATATAAAAAAGCAGGATATTATCTTGGTACAATAGTGCCTAAAGATACTGGAAATTGTGGCTGGATTATCACTGATTCAAATAATAATAACTATGATCCAATAAATATAAAAGATGAGAAATTTCTTTCTTTTTCTTTAAAAAAAGAGACCATATATTTTAAATTCCTTCCCTTAAGAATGAAAAATCGTTGCAAAAACACGTCACCAATATCACTTACAGAAATAATTTCATCTTCAAATAATCAATAAAAAAAAGAGCATAAAAATTATGCTCTTTTTTTTTATTACTTAGTTGTTAATTCTTATTCTACAACAATTCTTTTCACTGTTGAACTTTTATTATTTCCAAGTCTAACTAAGTATATTCCTTTGGAAGCATAGGACATGTCTATTGAATGAGAATAAAAACCTGATGTATTTTTTAATGTTTTCCAAAGGAGTCTTTGGCCTACCATATTATACACATCTAAATTCAAATCTTCAAAAGAAGAGGTATTTGTCAAT
This sequence comes from uncultured Flavobacterium sp., assembly GCA_964485155.1. Lineage (GTDB taxonomy): Bacteria > Bacteroidota > Bacteroidia > Flavobacteriales > Flavobacteriaceae > Polaribacter. The sequence goes on along the minus strand of CAZAIL010000021.1, from coordinate 5,852 downwards.
GAAACTTCAAATTGATTGTTTCCTTTGTTAAAAATTTTAAATTCACCATCTAACTCATTAACAGAAACAGAAAGAGATGCTTCAGTACAAATTTGAATAGACCAATCTAATAAGTTTCCTCCATCTCCATTTGCATCGTCATTTATATAAAGAGTCCAATCTCCCCCAGACATTAAACCATTTAAATCGCTAAGATTCCCTACTGGACTGAACGAACCTGTATATGGTGCTTCTTCATCACTTATAACTGTGCTTGCATCGTCATCTAAAATAGTATTGGTGAAATTATCACCATTAGAACCAATATCTTCAAACAGAATAATCTCTGTAGCATCAGGAGCAATTAATTTAACTTCTAAATCAGCATCCCAAGTATGCTCAATATTTAAAATAATATTTACATCAGTAATCACAGCATTTTGATCCATATTAATTACAGATGTTGTTACCCCTATGTCTGGACCAATACTCGCACCTGTATCGTTAATTCTTGTATAACAAGCTGAATTTAAAATCTCTCTTTGAAAAGAATCATTGGTGTTATCTGAATCTGACTCTAACATTGTTTTTGCTACTAGAGTATACACACCATCCATAGAAAAGTTTCCTAAAGTAGAAAATGTGTAAGATATTGTAGCTCCTGCATCTAAAGGACCAGCAATAGTTTCTGTAACATCAGGAGCGCCATTTATTGAATAAAAAGCTTGAAAATTTGATTGAGATGCTGTTCCAAAATTTTCGATTGTAACTACAACAGACTCATTAGTTAATGCTTCTCCATCATCTGGACCAGTGATTGCAATTACTCCAATATCATTTGCGTATTCATGAGTTACTTGAATTGATATTGAATCATTAGCTGTATCTTCATCTGCAGTCAGCAAAGATGTAGCAGTAATTGTATACTCTTGTCCTTCAATAGATAAATCTGCTTGAGTAGCAAAAGTATATTGCTCAATTGCACCAGAAGCGATGGTTCCAGCAAATGTTTCAGTAACCTCAGAACCATTATCTATTTGATAAGAAATATCAAATCCTGTAGCATCAGCTTCTCCAAGGTTTTGAATAGTAATTATTATGTTTTCATTACTAGTTAAAGCTCCTGAAATAGGTGAATCAATACTAATAACTGCTAGGTCGGCATTAAAGTTTGAAGCTATTTGAAAGACACCAGCTATGTTTTTTCTACCACCTGACATTACCTCATTGATAAACCAGAATTTTTTATCGTTATCAGGATCTATATCTATCTTACTATAATCTCCATAACGTGTACTAGGAATATTAGCATCACCTGCTATAATTGTACCCTCTGCTATCGTCATTACATTAATTGGGTCACTAGAAAAACGACCTGTATAATACGATCCTAATAAAACACCTGTATCTGAACTATTTGGACTAGACATACCTGTATATCCCATTCCAATATTTCCTCTAACATCCATAATTAAACTAGCATTCCAAGCATGCCTGTTGTCAGGTGCTGTGTAGGTTCCTTCTTGATAAACTGTCCAAGGTTGTCCATCTGCTGTCTGACGAAGCTCATACCATCTAATACCTGCTTGCTTCGCACTTGTTCCATCAACATCAACTACAAAATTAAAAAGCGCAGAATTATGAGTTGAGAATTTTCTATATTGAGCTTGGTTCATAACTGTGGCTTGCAATGCGTCTAATGTAGGCCCACCGTTTGGTTGTGGTAAGTTAACAAAACTTCCACCATCAAATACACTTACATAAGGAGTAGTGGTTAACTCCACTGCTGCAGAAATCTCTGAATTTCCGGGAGTTTCCCAATCTATATCTACATTCCATAATTTAACATGATCTGTACTCACTCCGGCCCATGCATCATCTTGCATATACATTACAGTGGCACCACCTGTTGTTGGCCAATTATCGTTACTTATGTTTAACACTTGAGGACTATGAAAACCACTGGTCACCAATCCCGGTAATGAAAATGATAATATTTGAGGTTCTGTTCCCTCTGAAGCATCATCAATCATAGCATCTCTTTGAAATACATGAAGTTTATTTGCACTACCCGTATTTTCAGTCATATAATATCCATCTCTCCAAACAGAAAGTTTTTGGTAATCACTTACAGCTGAGTAGCTATAAACCGTCCATCCACCATTTACTGGATCTGGACTATCAGAGACAGCTACTTGAACACCACCACCTAGAAAAGTAAGAACCCATCTATCGGCAACATTATCATAACTAGCGGTTAAATCACAACAGCCACTTGATGGAAAAATTGTAGGATTTGGAGATACCAAGCCACCTGTTAAAGAATTTCCACTTTTATCAAAAATTTGAAAAGCGGTATTAATTACAGAAATATAGTGATTGGGTCCTACAGCTCCTGATGGGTCTGTAGGTGAAGAACCAGAAGCACCAGTTTCAAAGACTAATTCTGGTTCTCTTGTTGGAGTTCTATTTCTTAAGTTGTCTGAATATTTCGCAAGAGGATCATCTCCTTCAGAACCTTTCCCAACGACTATGTCGTATTTAGAAGATCTGCCATCTAACATTTCTTTTTGTTGTTGAAGATCTGGTCTTACTAGATCATTCATTCTTGAGGCAATTGATGGAACATACTCTACCTTTGAAGGCTTTCCAATCATGTAAGGTTTTTGGGGCTCATTTTTTACTTCCTGTGAAAAAATTGTTTGCGTTAGCATCAATGCTATTAAAACAATTGAAGTCTTTTTGTAATACATAATACTATAAATTAATTAATAAATTATGGTTTACACCACATCTTCAAAACTACATAAATAATAGCATATGTTCATAAATTTTACAAATAATTATCTAAAAGTATCATAACACTAAATTATTCGTAATATTAGTTGCTTAATACAACTTAATGACTATTTTTTTTTGTTTCTCATATTGTAATTCTTATCGCCGCGAGTTTTGGGTTTTTTATATTTTTTGGCAATCTCTCTTCTATAAGAACCTCCTTGATTGGTTTTACTGTTTTTTTCGCTCTTTTCGTGAAAAGCAGGGCCGGGAATATATTCTTCAGAAACTCTATTTTTTGATATTTCTTGATCTTCTTTTGGGCGTTCTTCCTCTGTTAATTGTTTGGTGATTTCTACTTCTGCAGGAAAATCAAGTACTGGAATTTCAAACTTCATCAGTGCTTCAATTCTTTCTTTTGACTCTTGCTCTTTTTCTGTTGAAAATAAAATTGTTTTCCCTTCACGCTCTGCTCGTCCAGTTCTACCAATTCTATGCATGTAGTTTTCTGGAAAAAAAGGCGTATCAAAATTAACAACATGCGAAATACCATCTAAATCTAATCCACGAGCCATTACATCTGTAGCTACTAAAACGCGATTACTTCCCTCATCAAACTGACGAATAGAGCGAATCCTATAATTTTGTGTTTTATTGGAATGAATTACACAGCTTTCTGATCCAAAAACTTCTTCAACAGCCGCAAATAAAAGATCTGCTCTTCGTTTGTTCGAAACAAAAACAAGAACTTTAGTAAAAATCTCTCGATTGGCTAATAAGTGATTGAGTAAATTTGCTTTGGTATAAAAATTAGTAACTAAATAGGAAGTTTGCTGAATATTATCTAGCGGAGTACCACTCATAGCGACAGAAATCTTTTTAGGTGATTTAAAAAAATCTGTAATTAATTCATCCACATCATTTGTCATCGTAGCAGAAAACATTATGTTTTGCCTTGCTCTAGGTAGTAAATCAAAAATATTTAGCAACTGAAAACGAAATCCTAAATCTAGCATAATATCTACTTCATCAATCACCAATTTTTGAATAGATTTTAACTTTAATACATTACTCAATGCTAAATCATACAATCTCCCTGGTGTAGCAACAATAATATCTGCTCCTTGAGCTACTGCTTGTTTTTGTGTATTAATATTGGTTCCTCCATACACTCCTAAAACTCTAATATTTATATATTTTGCTAGTTTTTCAATTTCATCTACCACCTGCAATACCAATTCACGAGTAGGAACAACTACTAAAACTCTTGGCGTTGCTTGCTTAGAGAATTTTAGGTCTCTAAGAATAGGCATCATGTAAGCAAATGTTTTTCCAGTACCCGTTTGGGCAATTCCTACCACATCTTTTCCAGCTCGAACAACAGAATAGGCAGCATCTTGAATAGGAGTTGGGTGTGTAAAACCTAACTCTTCTATACTGTTATAAAGTTGATTAGATAAGTCTAAGTCTTCAAAAGTAGTCATGTAAAAAAAATTTTTACAAAGGTAGCTTGTTTATTTGTGCTACTCTAAAATTGCCCTCATTTTTGATTGATAGAATGCAAACTCTTTTTATATTTTTGGAAAAAGTGAATTAAAAAATAGATCTTATAGTTTTACATATTCAAAATCATTTGTATTTTAGGGGTATACAAATATTAAAAAATATGCAGACTCCCAAAAGATTAGAAGAGGCCATCATAAAATTATACAAAGCCTTTCATAGCAATACACTTGATCCAGAAGACTGTGCTGCTTGTGCCGTTGGAAACATTTTAGACAATCATGACAGCTGGAAACATCTTTCTAATGAACACGGTTCGTTACAATTAAATTATATAGGAACAGTTCATCAAAAATTAGGAAGAAGGTTTAATGGCTATTCTCCTCAAGAGATACTTCAGGTAGAAAAAGTATTTCTTGAGTCCTGTGGATTTAAAACGCCTCTTTGCCACTACAACCAAAAACCTCAAAACCCCAGAAATAAAGAAATCCTATTCCATGGGTTGTGCGCTGTCATTACTTTTCTATGTAAATTAGATACTGTACCTAATGTGATGGATTATTCTAAATTATTTGAATACGAAAATAACCAACCAATATATCAGCTAGAAAGGAGTACAACATAAAAAAACCAACACAATGTGCTAGTTTTTTTATGTTTATGTTACGTTGGATTAACCTCCAAAGTCATCAAATCTGATGTTTTCATCCGGAATTCCAAAATCTTCCCCCATTTTCTGAACAGCTATGTTCATTAGTGGTGGACCACAGAAATATAATTCTATGTCTTCTGGGGAGTCATGAAGATCTAAATAATTTTCTATAACACAGTTATGAATAAATCCTGTAAATCCATCACCATCTCCTTCAATTCCATCTTTTACTTTCCAATTATCTTCTTCCATTGGTTCAGACAGAGCCATGTAAAACTTAAAGTTTGGAAAATCTCTTTCTAATGATTTAAAGTGATCTATATAAAATAATTCTCTTTTAGATCTACCACCATACCAATAAGTAACTTTACGACCTGTTTTTAAGGTTTTAAATAGGTGATACAAATGAGAACGCATTGGCGCCATTCCTGCTCCACCTCCAACATATAACATTTCTGATTCAGACTCGTTAATAAAAAACTCACCATAAGGTCCAGAAATAACTACTTTGTCTCCTGGTTTTTGAGCAAAAATATATGAAGAGGCTACTCCAGGATTTACATCCATCCAACCGTTTTTTGCACGATCCCATGGCGGAGTTGCGATACGCACATTTAACATAATCTCTCTTCCTTCTGCAGGGTAAGAGGCCATGGAATATGCACGTTCTACAGTCTCTTTGTTTTTCATAACCAATGGCCATAAACCAAATTTATCCCATTCTGCTTGAAACTTATCTGGTGTTTCGTGCTCTTCTGGATGAGCTGTAATATCTATGTCTGAAAATTTAACTTCACAGTCAGGAATTTCAATTTGGATATATCCTCCGGCTTTATAACCCATATCTTTTGGAATCTCAACTACAAATTCCTTAATAAAAGAAGCTACATTATAATTTCGAACAACGGTTGCATCCCATTTCTTAATTCCAAAAACTTCT
>CAZAIL010000020.1:13786-23058 GCA_964485155.1 uncultured Flavobacterium sp. | reverse complement strand
TTTGCCGCTTGCTCTATTACTGCGTACTCCATAAATCACCGGCAATAAAAGAGGGGACCGAAGCCCCCTTTTGAGTGCCAAAAAGTTTCGGCAAATATAGGTGTTTTTTTAGACCAACCGCCTAAAACAACAGATGTTGCACTCAGATCTCTTAATAATATATATGATTATCAAGAATTTACTACGGCAAATTCTACCACAATATTGAAACCTTAGTATATTTACCTAAGACTAACACATTACCCCATGGATAAAACTAGCGTAAAAATACTGATAATCGACGACCACCCAATCGTTCGAGATGGTATTAAAACGATGCTTGAATTGGGTGAGTTTGACACTTACGTTTTCACTATTTCAGAAGCAGGAAGCGCTGTAGAGACAATGCTCCTGTTGAAAAACAACAAGTTTGACCTCATCATAATGGACTATCAACTCGAAGAAACCAATGGGGCCGTATTGACGAAAAGCGTGATCAATCTTTATCCAAATCAATGCATTCTTACTTTATCTAACTACGACGACCATACCTACGCAGGCAATATGCTTCAGGCAGGTGCTCGTGGTTATGTGACAAAAAACTTGTCAGCAAAAGGTCTTGTAGAAGCTATCAGCAGTGTCCTTGAAGGCAAGGTTTACTTCTCGTTGCGCTTGGCAAACGAATTAATTGAGCATCGGATTCTTGGTAAATCAAGTGTTGAGCTCAATGCAGACAACCCCTCCCTCTCCCGGCTTAGTAAGCGTGAAGTTGAGATCATTAAGTTGATCTGCGATCAACTGACAAATGAAGAGATTTCCAAAATGTTGTTCTTATCTAAGCGAACCATCGACAACCATCGACAAAACATTCTAAATAAATTAGGCATGAGCAATACTGCTGGTCTGGTCCGGTTTGCTGTTGAAAACGGATTAGTAACGTAAGTATAAAACTCCTTCAGTCAAAAGAGCGCTTTATTGCCTCTTTAAACACCTTGTGATGCCACAGCGACAATAATCCTTGTATCACTTGAATTAAAAAAAACGACCCCGCTTGGCGATGCCAAACGGGGTCGTTTCGTGGTTAACGCTTGCCCATAGAGTTTTACTCTACGATTAATTTCAACGTCTTCACGTTACCTGTTGTGTTGGCGATGTTTACGAAATACATTCCCCGCACCATGTTGTTGCGAACAATTTCAATATCACCCTGAATGTGTTCATATCCTGCTACAACACGGCCAGTGATGTCCATTATTTGTACGCTATAGAAATCCGAAGTACCCAATACAATTGTGGTCATTTCTGTCATAGGGTTAGGACGGAACGAGACTTGATTTAGATCATTCTCGTTAACGTTTACAAACGAACATGTCCCGTAGGTATGGCGTAATGTATCTGCCGAACCTGAACGTGCCCAGAATCTATTATAAGACCCCACACCGTTATCAACACCACAGGCAGAATCAATTGGCTCGTGATTAGACATATCAGAAGCATCTCCGTTAGAGAAGCGGTATTCCATGCTTCCTGGACAATAGCTAGGAACGGTTGTGATATACTGACCAGCCACCGTGTGCTGCGTCATCGCGATAGGGTTGTCACCCCACTGGGTGAAATTACCCATTAAGAAAATCGTGTCAGCCGGAGTAAATGATGCTTGTGTGAAGTCCACAATGAACGTTACGTCAGCGGTTGCGGGAACAGCGGCACAAGGACCGTAATTGTCATTTCCAAAACAGCGTGGTGCTACAGTTGAATCTGAAGAAACTATAATGACTTTGTTGCCACCACCTTCCCAGTTGGTCGCGCCACTAACGTGGTAACGTGCCTTGAACTGAAAATCTCCTGAATCAACGCCCAAATAAGAAATGGAGTAAATACCATCTCCATCAGGATCTGACATATTCTCTCCGCCCCATCCGTTGATCGGCCCTGCTAAAGAAACAGAATCTAGCGTAGAACACGCAGTCAATGAACTCACATCAACGTTTACGGTAATGTCATACGTTGGAACGATTGTACATGGACCACATTGTGTGTAACACACCTCATAAATACCACTCAAGGTATCCGTGTAGAAACGATTATCTCCTTGGTTGATGCCCGCTGTTGAAGCTTGACAGGTTGAAGGGACCGATTCTACAGCACTCCAGCCATTACCATTGATAAATTTAAAATAGACCGAATCTGTTTTACTTACATAGGCTATAGCACGGTGAACACCATCGAAGTTGACCATCAGCGTTTTTGCCGGATCCCAGCCTTGGAAACTTCCTGCAACGTGAACGGAATCAGAAGAAACCGTTTGCAGTGCCATATTAACTTTCATTTGGATGGCTTTCTGGCCAGCAGGAGCTGATCCCGCAAACATAACAGCAGGAAGGGTTGTGTCTTGAGAGATCACCGCCCAACGGTTGCTGTTTCCATTAGTACCTACCTGAACAGGCGCGGGAACTGATTCATCATCACCCCATGCGTTACCGTTTAAAAATTTATACTCTAATTGTCCTGCGTTCACAGTAACAGTTGTAGCATAGATAGTTGTTGAACCCACCTGTGAAAGTGCTGTAGTGCTGGGCGACCAGCTTTGAAATGATCCTGCCGCGTGAATCCCATTTGTACTGACAGTGGCAGAGCCCATGTCAACCTGGAAGGTAACGCTGTAGGTCGTTTGTGCAAAAGCGGTTATTCCGAAGAATAGCGCTAGTGCTAAAGCGTAGAGATTTTTCATAAAAAATTATTATGGTTAGTAATTAATGTACATCGTACCTCTCAAATTTAACGAGAAGAACGGCGATACAACAGGTTGTTTTAACCGATATTTAACCATATTACCGCATTAAACGTCAATTAATGGGAATTCATAGGTTTTTTACATTCTTTGTGGCCTTGATAAAGAGGCTTGAGCGGCTTGATCAGCGCAATCATAGAGATGTTCGCGAGGACGTGCCCTAAATCACCAATAACCTCCCTGATTATAACATATCTGACTCCTTTTTACTACGTTTGTGAGAATATCTGGGTAAAGACCTACACGATGTTACTCAAAGTGGTTCGAATGATACAATATTTGCGCCTTCATAAAATAACGTGTTATTTAAAGTATGAAAGCGACGATAGAGAACATTAAAATTGCAGAGAAGGACCGCAGCTACAATAGCTATATACTCAAGCAAAAAAAAAGTGATTATCGCCAAACGGTATTTACCGATTATTGGCACTACCATCCAGAAATAGAAATCACCTACATCATCAAGGGGAATGGACTTGCTTTTATTGGAAATAAAACCATTGAGTTTGGCCCTGGGCAGGCATTTTTACTAGGCCCCTACTTACCACATAATTTTATAGGAACAGACGAGGAGGGCGTGGTTCTTGAACGAGAATGCTGGGGCTTACAGTTTACAACAGAATGGCTTTATTCTATTAAGGAAAGTGCTGCGTTACAACGACTCTTTAATGCGATGAGCTTCGGTATAAACTTGGGGCAATTACGCCCATTGGAACATCAAGCTTTTTTAAGTATTGTTGGTGACGATCCACTGAGAAGTATTGGTTCTTTTTTCAACCTCATGGCTATGATCGCAGAGCGACCAGACCTAATTACCGTTTCTACAAACAGTGCCTATTCCAATGTGATGAGTAAGAAACTTAGTCAGCGTATGGAGCGGGTCTCAAAACACATACAAGCAAATTATCAACGCTCTATTACCTTGAATGAAATCGCTGATATCGCAAGCATGACGGAGCAGAGCTTTAGTAGGTGGTTCCGCCAAACTTCTGGGCTCACCTTTATAGATTACCTCATGCAGCTTCGCACCACAGTGGCCAGTCACTTGCTTATCAACACAAGCAAGCCTATGACGGAAGTGGCTACGGAAAGTGGCTTTAATTCTAGCTCCTCCTTTAACAGAGCCTTTTTGAAGATTAAGGGGTGTTCTCCTAGAGAGTTTAGAAAGCAGAAACGGGTATAATTAGAGCAAAAAAAATTCGCTTATTCAGAAGCTTCAGGCATGTATGTTACGGCCTTTTTGTCTGTTATTAAGAAGTTTGCCATCCCCGCTATGATTAATGAACTTCCCGCGAGGAGCATCGCATTAATGGGCTCTTGGCCAAAAACAGCTTGGTAAATGCTCGTAAGAGAGGTTGCAGCAACAATCTGTGGAAGAACAATGAACATGTTAAAAATTCCCATATACACCCCCATGCGGTTAGGATCTAATGTTGAACTCAGCATCGCATAGGGCATGCTCAAAATGGACCCCCACGAGAAGCCCACACAGACAAATGAAAAGATAAGCATGCTTGGTTCTGTCACGAAGTACATGCTAATGAACCCATAGCCCCCAGCAAACAGAGAAACCATATGTACATATTTACGGTTAATCCTTCGCTTGGCCGTCCAAAACGTGAGTATCAAAGCAAAGGCCATTGAACTCAAGCCATAGTTTCCCATATATGCACCGACTTGATCAGAAGCGTCATTGAATGCCTTGTCCTGAGTCCTATATGCTTCTATTTGATCTGCTGTAGAGTTCGCGAACTCAATAGCAGCAGGTTTTGACGCTTGAAAAACATGATCGGTTAAGGCTGGGTTCGCCATAGACCACATACAAAAAAAGGCAAACCACGAAAAGAATTGAACTACACCAAGTTTCTTCATAGTTAAAGGCATGTTCGCTATGTTTTTGCCCACCTCTTTTAACGTGTTTCCAAACCCTGATTTTGCCTTCTGTTCCATGCGAAAGGCCTCCATGTCTTCCGGGGGATATTCATCCGTAGTGAAGACCGTATAGAGGATTGCTGCTAAAAATATAACCGCCCCAATTCCGAATGCTATTTTTACAGACATAGGTACCACACCGGGGTCTGATTCATTGCTAACACCCAAGGAGCTGATCAGTTTTGGTAGGTTAGAGGCAACCCAGGTGCTCACTCCGATAATCAAGGTCTGTACGACAAAACCAAAACTGCGTTGACTGTCCGGCAACTTATCTGCCACAAGCGCCCTGAATGGCTCCATAGAGATATTCATGGTGGCGTCTAAAATCCATAGACCTCCGGCAGCTATCCAAAGGGCAGGGCTATGGGGAACAGCAAGTAACGTTAAAGAGGCAAGAATGGCTCCAATTAGAAAATATGGTCGGCGGCGACCAAACCTTGAATGCCATGTATTGTCACTCATTTGGCCAATTATAGGCTGGACAATTAGGCCTGTTAAAGGTGCTGCGATCCACAACAACGGTAGGCTATGCTCATCTGCTCCTAGAGTTTCAAAGATTCTACTCATAAAACCTCCCTGAAGCGCATATCCAAACTGGATGCCCAGAAAGCCAAAACTCATGTTCCAAATCTGCCAAAAACTAAGTTTAGGTTTGTGCTGCATGTCTATTGAATTAGCGAGTATGAAAAACCCGGCTGTTATGCCGGGTTTTTGAATTATGTACTTTGGGCTGTTACTGACACTCTATTTGAGCCTCAACAGCCTGTGTAACACGATCTGCACCGGAAGCAAAGGTTTTCTTCATTACGATAAACTCACAAAAGTCTATGGTTTTGTTTGCGGGAACATTAAAAAATTGAGAAGGGACGATGATTTTCTCAAAGTTACCGTCTCCTAGGAAGTCCATTTGTAAAACTGGGTTTGAACCTACGTTAAATGCGTTTTCTATTTCACTGAAGGTACCGTCGAGATAGTATACCTTGGAGTAGAGGTAGCAATCAGATGGGTCAAGATTTTGCATGCTTGCTTTATCTTCTCTCCAGTTCTCGTAGCGTAACGTCAGCAGGTCATCCGTCATCACTTTTGCTGGAAAGTGATAGAATGGGTTGCGGTCTGTTGCCGGCGGATCTATGGTTATTTTTAAATCATCTGACTTGACATCTGGATCGCCGTAGCCACCGCCATCTTTTGCCTTTACTAGAAAATGAATGTCCTCTGCATAAACCGTCGTTGCGTCGACCTCATAAAAAAGCGTCGGTACAATTTTCCAAGAGAATGTGCCGTTCGCGTTTTTTGTCATTTTCATTGCATCGTTGGAGTTTTTCCAAGGAGCAGAACCCGTTCCGTTCACATAAGGATGACCGTCCGGATGTGACGCTGGTTTCCACGTCCATATGAACATGTCTTCCCCTGCATCTATAGCCTGTTTTAAAGCGTCTTGCGGAGCGACGGCTAAATCAAGTCCCGCTGGATCAAAAATGATCTCCAATGAATCCGAAGGATCTATGTTTTCATCAGGAATCGTAGTGATTTGAGCACTGGCTGATATCCCAAAAATCAGTGCGAAAAGTGTTGTTCTATTTTTCATGTGGCACATTTATTTGCGGGTGAATGTGAGTTCATAAGAAACACTTGGTTTCTCGCATCGTTCACGTGAATAAACCAAGCTTACCGTTTGATCTATAGTTCGCGGCATATTACCTAGTGGTAAAATAGTTAAAATGGTGTCCTGCATTAGATGCAGTTCAGTAGGGTATTCAGGAGTGTCATAACTCCATGTTCCTCCTGTTCCAAAAACATCAAAACCAGGGCCTTGCTGGGTGACAACATAGGAGCTGTCCTGATTAAACTGGACCACCCACTTCTGTGAAGCGCCTTGGTAAAAAGAACTAATGTCACGTGTCTCAGGAACGGGTAACGATAGATCTGTCTGATCTGCATGGGTAAGTTCCCACATGCCTAACAAACCTGCACCAGCCTCGTAAGATGGTCCCATTGGGCCAACTTCTGGCTTACATGCACCCAAAATCATGAGCGCGCTGGTAATAATTATTGCTATTCTTTTCATACGCTATGGCGACTTATTCGCAGTTTCCTTCTTCGTTATAAATAAATCCTTGTGCTGTTCCTTCAAAGTTCGGGAATTGAAGAATCATCCCCGGACAATCCCAGTCAACACCGCGAATTTTTTGAATTTCTCCAAGAACTCCTTCTCGTTTAAGCTGGAACAGCCTATCTCCTTCAGCTGATAATTCCAACCTACGTTCGTTCATCACACTCACAAGACTTAAACCCGTCAAATCACTCAGCCCTGCACGTTCACGTAGCGCATTAACCATAGACAAGCCACTTCCGTCGCTATCGCCGTTTAATCTAACGTTACATTCAGCATAGGTAAGATACATATCGGTAAGGTGTAATAAAGGAACGTCGATGAAGCTTGCGTCAAATTTACTGATCACATAGTTTTCGTCTGGCGTACCCGCGCTGCGAACATCGTACCATAATTGACCGCGAAGGTCACTCGTGTCCGAAGTAGCAGCTACATAGAGGTCTATACTGGCTTTTAGAGCCGGGTTAGAGTTTGGATCATCCGATCTGTAATTTCCTACAAAGCCTTGACCACGTTCGTCCACTATAGGTCCAGAGGCGCCTATTTCGTTTGTGCTCACTAGCGTGAAAATAAATTCAGCAGGTAGGTTATCGTTGACATGGTCGTTGAACCTCTTCGTTAAGTCTTGCTCTAAAGAGTATGTTCCAGAGTTAATTACGCCTGATGCTTTCGTCTTTGCTTTCGTGAAGTCTCCCATCTCAAGGTATACTTTAGCCAGGAGGGCTTTTGCAGACATCTGGTTGGCAAAAATTCCATTGCTCGTGGGAAGGTCTAGCTCTGCGTCTAAAAGATCTTGCTCAATCGCTGCATACACCTGTGCGACCGTCGCGCGCATTTGAGGCGTTTGATCTGCAGAAAGTTTCAGTGGAATACCTAGGTGGCTGTTGTCAGCGGTATAACCATAAGGCATGGCCCATATTCTAACCACCTGATAGTGGCATAAAGCACGAATAAATTTTGCCTCAGCAGAAATACGCTTCACACTTTCCGGTGTCGCTCCTTCTAAGTTTGCGACCTCTTCAAGTAACGTGTTTGCACGGTAAATCGAAATATATGCATCACGGTATTCACCCCCGAATGAGCCATTAAAAAAGGACGATGTCCAACGATAAATCTGTGCGTATTCCCCGTTTAGACCAAGTGGGTCTGACATGTTATCTGACATGACTTCAGGGATGTTCTGAAAGCGACCACTGAACGCGTTGGCCGCTACGTCGTATACACTAACAAGCAGTTGCTCCGCATCTTCAATATTTAATATCGCAGAATCGGCGGGGATTTGACTGTCCGTATTTGCCTTGAAATCTAAAATTCTCTCGCACGATGTAGTTCCCACCACAATCATAACGATTGCTAAAAATGCTGCTATTCTTTTCATCACGCCTCAGATTAAAAGTTAATGTTGATCCCTACGTTATAAGTCTTCTCTTGAGGAGGAGTTAAGTAGGTAATGTTTGGTGACATATTTCTATCCGTTGCGTTCTCGAAATCACGAGCAATTTCAGGATCTAGGCCAATAAAGTTAGTTAATGTCAGAAGGTTTGTTCCTGTTACGTTAACGGTAAGGCCTTTCACAAATTTCAAGTTTTCTTGGGGAACACGATAGGACAGTTTAACATTGCGCAGTCGCGCGTAGCTTCCGTCATGAAGCCAAAGGTCAGTATTGATCCACTCCGTATTTGCTCCGTAAGTACGGTAGTCTTGACTAAGCCTTGGATAGGTAGCAACATCACCAGGCTGTTGCCAGCGGTCGTTGAGATCAGTACGCATGTTCCAATCCGTTACCACGCCCATTTGGCGCTTAGAAGAGCTGTCGTAAATGTCTCCTCCTATGGTAAATACCCACAAGAAGCTAAATTCAAAGTTCTTGTAGTTAAAGGTGTTCGTGAGGCCACCTATCGCGTCTGGCATGACATTCCCTAAAGCAGCGCGGTCTTGCAGATCCCAGGTATACGTTTCTTCACCATCCTTTGTTAAATACACTGGTAGGCCGTTTGTAGGGTCAACATGGGAGAACTTAACCAAGTAATTTGTTCCAATTGGCATACCTACAACAACCCGCGTATCGTTTGTCCCACCACTTACCGCATCAGGGGAATACTCCCCAATTGAAGTGATTTCATTGTAATTACGGGCAATATTAAAGTCGGTGGTCCAAGTAAAGTTATCTGTTACAATGTTCCGCGATTTAAAGGCAAATTCGATTCCCGTATTATAGACACTACCTACGTTATCCCACCAAGAGCCAAACCCCGTAGAGCCCTGAAGAGTCACGTTTAATAACATATCATTCGTCTGCTTACGGTACCACGCTAGTTCCCCGCTAAAGCGGTCTTGAAAAAAGCCATATTCCAGCCCAACATCAAATGAAGTGGAGGTTTCCCAGCGAAGGTTTGCATTTTCACGAATCACGGGATAGCGATAGGTTTCTCCGCCATAACCGTTGTTCGCTACATT
>CAZAIL010000020.1:9018-13686 GCA_964485155.1 uncultured Flavobacterium sp. | reverse complement strand
TAATCAAACGCCCCTTGTCCGCGAATGGTCCACGAGTCACTCACTCTATAGTCCATTGTGATGTTGTTGATCGTACGATCTTCTATGGCCGTCCAGTCCTTCATTTCTCTTTGTGCCACTGGATTTAAGCTCACGCCACCTTTTAACCAGTAATCACCTGCATTTGCAACTAGATTGCCGTCTGCATCGTATTCATCTTGGGCATAGCGTATGGGATAAATAGGAAGTGCTCGAGACATCGCCTCACCAAGTCCACCAGACCAAGCAGCGTCAATCCGGGTGTTAACACCACGTGAAATAGAGGTGCTTAATCCAATTTTAAATTTTTCGGTAAGATTAAAGTCTACATTGAAACGGCCCGACAAGCGTTCATAGGAGTTTCCTGCTAAATAACTATTGTTGTCATTGTACGAGATTCCCGTGTAGAAATTCCCCCCCTTAAAGCCTTTTGAGGCCGAGAAGTCATATCCATGCTTGATTCCTGGGCGAATGGTTTCTTGGACCCAGTCAGTTCCCTCAAAGGCCTGTGCCTCTGACCAGCTCATTCTATTTCCAGGAAGCTCGGGCACACCGACATTTCCGTCATTTACCCATGCCTCTTCAAACATCTGTAAGTATTCGTCCTTGTTCATCATGTTTGGCAATGCCGTAGGGCTAGAAAACCCAACGCGTGAAGAGAAGTTGTACGATAGTTTTTTGTTTTTACCGCGCTTTGTGGTGATCAATACTACACCGTTAGAGCCTCGTGATCCATATATTCCCGTGGCCGCTGCATCTTTTAAAATATCAATAGACTCAATATCATTCGGGTTGATTGTTGCAAGTGGATTAGTGTTAAATCCACCTCTGTTGCCATTTAAAAAATAATCCTGTGTAATAGGGATACCGTCTACTACGTAGAGTGGATCTCCACCGGCAGAAATTGAGGCAACTCCCCTAACTCGTACCATAGATCCAGAGCCTGCAATTCCTGAGCCTGTAATTACTTGTACGCCTGCTGCTTTCCCTTGAATGGCATTCTCAAATGACGGTGTTGGGATGTCTGTCAATTCTTTCGATTTTAAACTAACCACAGAACCGGTAAGGTCTCTTCGACGAGCGACACCATAACCTATAACAACAACTTCATCAAGCTGGGTTTTCGAAGGCTTCATAGTAAAGTTCACCACTTTTTTGTCGTCAACACGAACCAATTTGGTCTCTGTCTGATACCCTATAAACGAGAAAGTAACGTCATAGGTGCCTTTTTTTAGGTTCAAGCTATACTGGCCACTAAGGTCTGTTGTCGCTTTAGCGTGAATAGCGTTTTCGTCGGAGTCTACGGCAATTAACACATAGGGAAGTGGCTCATTGTATTCGTCCACGACAATACCGGAAAGCGATTGCGCACTAACGTGCTGCAAGCCAAGAACCGCAAAGAGGAATACGAAAAAACGTGCTTTGATTTTCATTAGTGTACGTTAAGTGAGTTAGATCTTCAAATGTACAGAATACACTACTTCGTAGAAACATTACTCTAAAGCACCCTTAACAAAATACACCCATTATTTATCCCAATTTGGGGAATCTAGTTGCCGAGCGCAGATTGGCCGGTTTTTATTCGGTAAAGGCGCGCAGGCTTGTGCAGAACTCCATCCTGCTTTTCATCGGTAGCCTCTACTATTTTCTCTCGAACTATTTTTTTTCGAAAATTCCTCTTGTCCAATTCCTCTTGTGTAATCGCCTCGTGTAGCTGCTGCAGCTGATTCAGTGTGAACTTTGACGGAAGTAGTTCATAGCCTATTTTACTCAGCTCAAAATGGCGTTGCAATTTCCATAGCGCGACTTCAACGATCTCATTGTGATCAAAAGCCAATTCTGGAATATCTTGAATGTTCTGCCAAAGAGCCTCTCCAGCAAAACTTGCTGGGTTCGGAACGAAATTCGCCATTTTTACCAGGGCATAGTACGACACGGTTACTACGCGTTCTTCAGGATTATTACGATAAATTTCAAGCCATTTTTTATCTTTTTCGTCATTAACACGATGGGGGTCACCAAAAGTGTGGCATTGCTTTAGAAGCACGTTTTCTATACTTGCCAACTCAAAAAGAACACGGTTTGCAGCCTCATCAAGACCTTCTCCTTTGTGAATCAAATCACCAGGTAAACGCTTTCGAAGTAAGCCTTGGCCAATATCTTTTTCTTCTATAAGAAGCACATTTAGCCGTTCTCCGTCAAATCCGAAAATGACACAGTCAACACTCAAGTTGGAGTTGACCTCTATAATGTTGGGCATGAATAAATGTTTTTGTGGCTATGTTTTGCGACCGTTTGAATATAACAAGGAAAAATTTAATAAGTGTATTATTTACACTTAGTTCTTATCTTCGCAGCATGTCAGCAGAAACAAACAACATAGCAATTCTTACTTCAGGTGGTGACGCTCCTGGCATGAATGCCGCTATTCGTGCGGTGACCCGTACTGCGCTATACCATGGAAAAAAGGTTTTTGGAGTATATCGCGGCTATGAAGGAATGATCGAAGATGACCTCTTAGAGCTTTCGACTAAGCATGTAAAGAATATTCTTGCGCAAGGCGGCACCTTTCTTAAAAGTGCCAGAAGTAAGGAGTTTCGCACTCCCTCTGGCCGAGCAAAAGCAGCTGCCAATCTCAAGAAGCGTGGTATTGATGCCCTAGTTGTTATTGGTGGTGATGGCTCTTTTACTGGAGCGTTAAAACTTGCGGAAGAGCACAACATACGTGTGATCGGTGTACCAGGGACCATTGACAATGATTTGTTTGGCACAGACTATACCATTGGTTACGATACCGCAACAAATACGGTGATTGAAAGTGTCGATAAAATTCGTGATACCGCCTCCTCGCACAACAGGTTGTTTCTTGTTGAGGTAATGGGTCGTGACACTGGTTATATCGCCGCATCAACAGGACTTGCCACGGGGGCATTAGGCATTATTCTACCGGAGCAAAAAATAACTTTTGATGATTTGTTTAGAGACCTTCGCAGCGCTCAAGCAAATAAGAAAACCTCAAATATTATCATGGTTGCAGAAGGCAATCACCTTGGTGACGTTTTCGACATCTCCCTTGCGATCAAAAAAGAATTTCCTTCCATAGATGTGAAGGTGACTACTTTGGGACATACGCAACGTGGAGGGTCTCCTTCCACTAATGACCGGGTATTGGCTTCTGTGTTAGGCTACTACGCAATCAAAGGGTTAATGAACGGACAAGAAAAGGTCATGACAGGAATGATCAATCAAAAAGTAGTCTATACACCTTTATCAGAGGCTATTACTAAGACCACCGCGCTTGACGAAGAAATGTTAACTATCGCTAAAATCTTAGCAACCTAACAACACATTCTATTATGAGCACAAAAATTGCTATTAACGGCTTTGGCCGAATTGGTCGTTTGACCTTCCGAAACTTGATGGAGAGTAGTAAAGTCGACATCGTTGCGATTAATGACCTCACCGCTACAGACATGCTAGCACACTTGTTGAAGTACGACAGTGCTCATGGTCGTTTTAACGGAACCGTTTCGTATACAGAGAACAGCTTGATTGTAAACGGTAAAGAAATCACCGTTTATGCCCAGCGGGATCCAGAAACACTTCCTTGGAGCGAGTTAGGCGTCGAGGTTGTTGTTGAGTCTACAGGGTTTTTCCGAGACCACGCCGGAATGTCAAAGCACATCAAGGCAGGTGCGAAAAAAGTGGCTCTTTCGGCTCCTGCATCAGGTGATATTAAGACTATTGTTTTAGGCGTTAATGACGACGAACTCACTGATGCTGATACCATGGTTTCAAACGCTTCGTGTACCACCAACTGTTTGTCTCCTATGGCAAAAGTCTTGGACGAGAAGTTTGGTATCGTTAGTGGTTTCATGTGTACAATACACGCTTATACTTCTGATCAAAACCTTCAGGATGCCCCGCACTCTGACAAACGTCGAGCGCGTGCTGCTGCAGTGAATATGATTCCTACCACAACAGGTGCTGCTAAGGCAGTAGCGCTCGTTCTTCCTCAGCTAAAAGGTAAATTGGATGGCTACGCAATGCGCGTTCCAACAATCACCGGTTCTGCTACTGACCTTACCGTTCAATTAAGCAGAGACGTTACCACAGAAGAAATTAATGCCGCTATGAAGGAGGCGGCAGAAGGACCGTTGAAAGGCATCTTAATGTACACGGAAGATCCGATTGTAAGTTCTGACATTGTGGGCGACAAGCACAGCTGTATTTTCGATGCTGGTGTCACCTCCGCTAAAGGAAACTTAGTTAAAGTTTTAGGCTGGTACGACAACGAAGCAGGGTATTCTGCACGTTTGGCGGACCTCGTAGAGCGTATCGCTTAATACCATATGATTTCTACGGGTCGAGTTAACGCTCGACCCGTATTTTTACCTCTATTATGATTTTAATTGCAGAAAGTGGATCAACAAAATGTGACTGGGTAGCCATCAGCCCAAATGGGTCAGAGCATATCCGTTTTTCCACCATGGGCTTTAATCCTTATTTTCATTCTGCCTCTTTTATTGAAGAGGAGCTGGTTGAAAATGAAGCGATCATAAAATTGCGCGCCAAAATAGCCTTCGTTTATTTTTATGGTGCTGGCGCTTCAAGCGAGGGACTACAGGATATCGTTAAAGATGGGCTAAC
>CAZAIL010000020.1:0-8918 GCA_964485155.1 uncultured Flavobacterium sp. | reverse complement strand
ATGGTGCTGGCGCTTCAAGCGAGGGACTACAGGATATCGTTAAAGATGGGCTAACTAAAGTTTTTGTAAAAGCAAATGTACGTGTCGACCACGATCTACTCGCTAGTGCATACTCCACTTATACTGGCGAGCCCGCGATAACGTGTATCATAGGCACGGGGTCAAACAGCTGCTATTTTGACGGAAACGAAGTCTCTGAGGTCCTTCCATCACTCGCTTATATTCTTGGAGACGAAGGAAGTGCCAGCTATATTGGTAAGCGTCTTGTATCCGATTTCTTGTACAAGAAGCTTCCACAAGAAATGGCAGACGACTTCTTTAATACGTATCATTTAGACAAAGACGAAATCATTACAAGCGTTTACAACAAACCAAACGCGAACGTTTATCTTGCCTCTTTCAGTAGATTTGCCGGTAAGCACATGCATACCGCATACGTCCAAGAGATCATTCGTGAGGGGTTTTCTAAGTTTGCGGACATTCACATCGCTTGTTTCGATAATTGCCGAGAAGTACCTGTTCACTTTGTTGGAAGTGTTGGGTCAATATTTCAGGATATCTTGTTGGAGGTTTTGGAAGAACGCGGAATGAAACTAGGACAGATACTCCGCAAACCTGTTGATGGTTTGATTAAGTATCATTTAGAATACTTACGGGTATTGGACGTATATCAAAAACAGACATGATAAAGGGATTTCTTTTTGACTTAGACGGCGTTATTGTAGATACCGCCGTTTTTCATTTTCAGGCATGGCGTAGCCTCGCTCAAAAACTAGGCGGTGACTTTACGGTAGAGCAAAACGAACAACTCAAAGGAGTAAGTAGGGTTGATTCATTGAAAAAGATCATTGCGTGGACTGGTGCCACGGTTGATGACCAGACATTTATCAATCTCATGGAGCTTAAAAACGAGTGTTACTTAGAGCTCGTTGTTCAATTAGGCCCCAAAGACGCATTACCTGGAGCGCTTGAATTCATTAGACATGCACACGCAAAAGGAATCTTAATTGGATTGGGAAGCGCTTCTAAGAATGCGCCTATGGTTCTGGATAAATTAGGAATAACAGCACTGTTTACCACGATAATTGATGGGAACAATGTGGTAAATGGCAAACCTGATCCTGAGGTATTTTTGAAAGGCGCTGACGGTTTAGACCTAAAGCCTGCGGAATGTTTAGTTTTTGAGGACTCGATAGCAGGAGTCCGAGCGGCTAGAGCGGGTGGATTTAATTGTGTTGGGATTGGCAGCGCAGAGCTGCTAAAAGCTGATGTCCATTTTCAGGCATTGGGGAGTTCAACTCCAGAAGCATTGGTGGCCCAGTTTTAAGAACATACGAACATTGCCATGTTTAAAAAGTATATCGAGGTTGATCCTTGGAAAATCATAGAACGCGGTTGGAACCCGGAGAACCATCCCAAGAGTGAAAGTTTGTTTTCTATAGGAAATGGGCGCATGGGCCAACGCGCTAATTTCGAAGAAACCTACACCGGACAAAGCCTCCAGGGATCCTATTTAGCAGGGGTGTACTATCCCGATAAAACACGAGTAGGTTGGTGGAAAAACGGTTATCCAGAATATTTTGCGAAGGTGCTGAATTCGTGTAATTGGATCGGAATACAGGTAACTATTGAGGGTGAGGTATTGGATCTAAATACCGCTACAGAGGTTCGCGATTTTTACCGCGAGCTAGACATGAAGAGCGGTCTTTTAATGCGGTCTTTTAAGGTTACTCTGCCTTCTGGGAAACAACTATCGATTAAATCAGTAAGACTTGTAAGTATTGTCGACGATGAAGTTGGAGTGATTTCTTACAGCGTTACTCCGCTCAACTTTAGTGGCCAAATTGAACTTTGCCCCTACCTTGATTTTGACGTTAAAAACGAAGACAGTAACTACGATGAAACGTTTTGGGAATCTGTTGCTCAAGGGCAGCACCTGGAGACAAGTTTTGTACATGCAAAAACAAAGAAAACTGACTTTCAGGTAAGCGTTGCAATGTGCAATACTGTCAGCCTGAACGGCAGGCCTCAGCAATGGTTTTCAAGTTCAGATGCGCAACACATGATGGTCTCAGAGCGCGCTTGTTTTCAAGTTTCAGAAGGATCAACTCTAACCCTCGAAAAGTTTGCCGCCGTGCTATCTAGCATGAATCATGATGCCGCGAAATTAGACGGTAAGGCCACTGAAATGGCGCGCGCAAATGCAAAACAAGGTTTTGACAGTGTCCGGGACGCCCATGTCAAGGCCTGGGCGGTGAAGTGGGAGACTTCAGATATAGAAATTGAAGGAGATGCAGAAGCACAGCAAGGAATTCGTTTCAACATCTTTCACATGAACCAGACGTTTACCGGTGTGGATGATCGCTTAAATATCGGTCCAAAAGGTTTTACTGGAGAAAAATACGGTGGCTCTACTTATTGGGATACAGAAGCCTACTGTTTGCCCTTTTACCTGGCAACAGCGCAACCGGAAGTTGCTAAAAACCTATGCCTTTATCGCTACAAACAGCTAGACAAGGCTATTGAAAATGCCCAGAAGCTAGGATTCAACAGTGGCGCGGCCTTGTATCCTATGGTAACGATGAATGGCGAGGAATGTCACAATGAGTGGGAAATTACTTTTGAAGAAATTCATCGCAACGCTGCCATCGCTTATGGTGTGTTTAATTATATACGTCATACGCAGGATTGGTCTTACTTAGCAGAAGCTGGTTTTGAGGTGCTTTTAGCCATTAGTCGATTCTGGGCACAACGCGTGAACTGGTCCAGTGAAAAGAAGGCCTACGTTATGCTTGGTGTTACTGGTCCGAACGAATACGAAAACAACATCAACAACAACTGGTACACCAATCGTATGGCGTCTTGGACCATGGAGTACACCTTAGAGGCGTATCATTGGCTAAAGACAAATTCCGGTGAAGAATTGGTTAGAATTACGGAGAAAACAAAATTAAATACTCGCGACGAATTCTCAAAGTGGTCAGACATCATTGAAAAGATGTACTACCCAAAGAGTGAGGAATTAGATGTGTTTTTACAACAAGATGGCTTCTTAGATAAAGAGCAGTTAAATGCAAATGACCTCGACATTAAGGAACGTCCTATTAACCAACATTGGAGTTGGGATCGGATTCTACGTTCGGTATTTATAAAACAAGCGGACGTGCTACAAGGCTATTACTTCTTGAACCACCTCTATGAAAAAGAAGAGGTCAAGCGTAGCTTTGATTTCTACGAGCCTAAGACGGTGCATGAAAGTTCCCTGAGTCCCTGTGTGCACGCCATTTTAGCCGCACAAATTGACTATCCTGAAAAGGCGTATGAAATGTACCTACGC
This sequence comes from uncultured Flavobacterium sp., assembly GCA_964485155.1. Classification (GTDB taxonomy): domain Bacteria; phylum Bacteroidota; class Bacteroidia; order Flavobacteriales; family Flavobacteriaceae; genus Polaribacter. Next base: position 5,581 of record CAZAIL010000020.1, on the reverse strand, counting down.
ACCTCACGTTTAGATATTGACGACTATAATCACGAAGTTCACGAGGGCCTGCACATCACCTCCATGGCAGGGACCTGGATGAGTGTTGTTCATGGGTTCGGAGGAATGAAGATTCTAGACGACGAATTGCATTTTACCCCAAAACTGCCACGTCAATGGAAAGGCCTGACCTTCTCTGTTCTATGGAGGGGAGCCACCCTAAAGGCGCACCTCACGGCACAGGGCATGAAAATCGCCAACGAACAAGGAAAAGCGGTGATTTTCGCTATCAACGACACGTGGTGCGAGCTTAGTCGCGGAAGTCAGGTCTTTGTGGAAGTGTCTAACGTATTAGCATTAACTTAGAAAGTTGCGTTATCGTGATTTTTTTAGTCTAAATACAGATGAACAAACTCTTATTCATATTCCTAAGCACGCTCCTTTTTACCTCGTGCTCGCTACCTGACCCTTCGAATGCTGTGAGACGCATTCAGGCGGCTGAATTGGCCTCGCCTCACTTCCATAATGGAGCTGAAAGTGTGCTCCATCTCTACGATTATTCTTTGGACTCCACCTGTGAATTATCCTTTGTACCAAATGGGTTAACAAGTGCTAATAACCACCAAGGCATTGCCTTGTTCGGCAGTCCCTCGTCAACGCTGAACTACTTCAGTATACTCCAATCCACAGGACAAACAGATGTGCCCCTTTTCAAGGGACAAAAACAATCACATCTACTTCGTGTCTTAGGGTTTGAGGGAGAAGATGTAAGAATTAAGGGTGTTTTCAATGCTTGGAATACGGAGGCTACCGCGCTCAGGTGGAACAACGGCGCATGGGAAACCGAGCTGGTTCTAGCACCTGGTGACTACGCCTATAAATTGGTGGTGAACGGTGACGAAACTCTGGACCCCAATAACCCAGCAAGTATCCCTAATGGTTTTGGTCAATTAAACAATATTCTATCTATACCCGGCGACACAAAAGAAGGTCCCAAACCGTTGCGTTTTTTAAGTGCTAACGATACATTATTGAGCTTCTCATCTATCCCTGAGGACCAAGAGGTTCTCGTCTTTTTCAACGACCGTGTTGCTTCGGTATTGCGCACTGATGAAGGTATTTTTGTTCCTGTTCCAAAAGAAGCAGCTGAGTTTGAGCGCGCATGGATTCGGATATATACTGCACGGAACGGGGAACTTGGTGGTGACTGGTTAATTCCTATGAAATTTGGCCGCGCTGTTGTTCATACCGCAGAACTTGACCGCAGGGACTGGCACACCTCTATCATGTATTTCGCTATGGTGGATCGCTTTTTTAACGGCGACACCACCAACGATGAGCCTGTTCAAGACGCTGCCATACACCCCCGAGCAAACTACCAAGGGGGGGATATCGCGGGCATTCATCAAAAACTTAACCAAGGTTATTTTGATGCGCTGAGCACAAATACCGTTTGGATCAGTCCGATCACACAAAATCCTAAGAATGCTTGGGGGCTTTGGGATCAAGGAGGCCCGGTAAGTTCTTTCTCTGGTTATCATGGCTACTGGCCAATAAGCAATATTAAACCTGACCACAGATTTGCTTCAAAACAAGATGTCCATGCTTTTTTAACGGACGCACATAAATGGAATCAAAACGTACTGGTGGACTATGTAGCGAACCATGTGCATCAATCCCATCCTGTATTCCAAAAACACCCTGACTGGGCGACACCAAAATACACGAAAGATGGAAGGCTTAATACCCAGCTATGGGACGAAGAAAGGCTGACCACTTGGTTTGACACCTTTATGCCCACCCTGGAATTACGTAATCCAGAAGTAGCTGATCTAATGAGCGATAGCGCATTGGTATGGATTACTGAATATGACTTTGACGGCTTCAGGCACGATGCAACTAAGCATATCCCAATGAACTTCACAAGACTGCTCACGGATAAGATCAGGCGCGCAAGCAAGCAACACGTTTACCAGATCGGGGAGACTTATGGTTCTGACGAGCTTATCGCTAGTTATGTAGGCTCCGGTAAGGTAGATGCCCAATTCAATTTTAATCTATATGATGCCGCTTTTGAAGCATTTACGCAAGAAGGCGCCACCTTTGACCGTCTTACTAAAGCGTTAGAGAGTTCTTTGAAATATTATGGCCATCACCATTTGATGGGGAATATTTCTGGTAATCAAGACAAGCCTCGTTTTGCCTCAATGGCATCTGGACATCTTAGCCTCAGCGAGGATAGTAAATTAGCCGGTTGGACCCGAGAGATTCCTGTGCCCTTAGAGCGCGGCTATCGCAAAATGGGTTGCTTGCACGCTTTTAATATTGCCGTTCCCGGTATTCCTATTCTATATTATGGGGATGAAATTGCGCTACACGGCGGAAACGATCCCGACAATCGTAAGATGATGGTCTTCGAACGCTCCGAGCGTCAACAGGAACTCTTTGATTGGATTGCTGAGCTCAATAACGGCCGACGAAATATCATGGCCCTCAACTACGGATCAACCTCTATTCAGCAATTAGATCCTCATCTTTTGATTATCGTTCGCCAATACCTGAACGAAGAAGTACGATTCTTTTTTAACAACAGCAAGGAAGACCGCCGTCTTGATGATTGGGGCGTTACCGTTCCGGCAGACAACCATATCGTTCAAAGCATTAATTGTGGCGCTTTCTTTACGGACACTGACCCATAGGCCCACTAACAACTCCATTTCACACCATTCGTCCTTATGAAAACACCTTTTTTAGTTTCACTCGCCGCTGTTTTAACTTTGCTGTCATGCCAAGAAGCTTCGCCTACAACAGAATTGGATGTAGCACCACCAACCTTGCCGCAATGGGCTGAACAAGCCAATATCTATGAGGTAAACGTTCGTCAATACACAGACGAAGGAACCTTACAAGCCTTCCAAACGCATCTACCAAGACTCAAAGAACTCGGGGTAGATATTTTATGGTTCATGCCTATTCAACCTATAGGAGAGCTTCATAGAAAAGGAACGCTTGGCTCTTATTACAGCATTTCAAATTACACCGCGGTGCATCCGGATTACGGTACTATCGAAGACTTTCAATCCATCGTTGAACAGGCGCACTTCTTGGGAATGAGGGTCATTCTTGACTGGGTGGCAAATCATACGGCCTTTGACCACCACTGGGTGGATGACCATCCAGAATTCTATACCACAGACAGCGCTGGCAACTATCCAATTGTAGCTGTTAATAACGAGGGCAATCCAACAGATTGGACTGATGTAGCTGATTTGAATTACGAGGCGGCAGGCATGCGTGAAGCAATGATTTCTGAAATGGATTGGTGGGTCACAACCGCAGGTATCGACGGATTCCGCTGTGACGTTGCGGGGTTTGTGCCTTACGGCTTCTGGAAAACAGCCATTAGTGACCTTCGTGAAAACCATGACTCATTATTTATGCTGGCAGAATGGGAAGACCCCGCCTTGATAGATGCCGGTTTTAACGCTGTTTATGGATGGGAGTTTCATCATCTATTAAATGAATTGGCCCAAGGAAAAACTGATGTTCGTGCACTTGCTCGATACGTTGAGAAATGCGACACGCTCTGGCCAATAGAGACCCTGAAGATGTACTTTACAACCAACCACGACGAAAACACTTGGAACGGCACGGTGAGTCAAAGAATGGGGGATCTGGGCAAGGCTATGTTTGTTCTTTCTTCGATGATGGAGCGCAGTCTGCCGCTGGTTTATACCGGACAAGAAGCTGGGTTAAATCATCAATTTCCGTTTTTCACGAAAGACACCATTGGGCTAGACTGGTCAACAACTAGCGCAGATGCCTCCTTTTTTGCCGAGATGATTGCACTAAAACATAACCATGTAACACTTTCAAACGGAGTAGATAGGCATGAAATGGCCTTACAAATAGACACAACAAGCAATAGCGCTATGATCACCCGTGGCAGAAAAGGATCCGCCGATCAGGTAGTCGCCATATTCCAATTCAGTGACAGCCTTCCTGCCTATAGTGCACCCTATGAATTAGAAGAAGTCGTATCCGTAAAAGGTGCTCGCGTCTATGCGGCAAAACGGGACTAATCCTTTTGTATCTTTAAACCGCAAAAGAACCACCCATTATGTATAAAATCACAGGGAAACACTCCTTCAACATCGTGCCTACTGAGGGCAAATCAGAAGGATTGCTCAATGGCGACTTTTATAGTCTAGATATAGAGAAAATAGACGCTCAAACGTGGCATATCCTCAAGGACAATACCTCGTATTATGTCCAATGGATGGAACGCAATGAAGAAGCCAAAACATTTACCCTCAAGGTTAACGGAAGCCTGATTGTTCTGGAGGCTAAAAATAAATTTGATCTTCTTTTGGAGAAAATGGGCATGGCAAACTTAGGCGTCGCTAAAGTTTCTAAGCTAACGGCGCCAATGCCTGGAAAAGTACTTGATGTACTGGTGTCGGTAGGACAAGAGGTTCTAAAAGGTGACGGACTGGTCATTTTAGAGGCTATGAAAATGGAAAATGTCTTAAAAGCAGATGATGCAGGAGTCATTAAGAGCGTGAACGTTTCTATAGGACAAGCTGTTGAGAAGAATAACATACTAATTGAATTTGAATAATCTTATGAAATCAATCTTTTTACCCGCAGTAGGTATGGCACTCCTTCTAGTTGCCTGTGGCACCAACGAAAAAGCACCAAAAACAGATGCTCACGACCAACACCAACATGAAAGCATGGCTCCAGAAGCTATGGATGACGCGATCGGAAGTGTCTTTTTTGAGAATCTAAAAGCTGGAGATACTGTAGAGAATCCCGTCTACATTACGTTTGGCGTGGAGGGCATGGAAGTTCGTCCGGCAGGTGAAATTGTGGAGGGCACAGGACATCATCATCTACTGATCGGCAATGCGTTTCTTGCTAAAGGAGAAGTTGTTCCCGCGAATAGCGAAAACATACACTACGGAGGTGGCCAGGTATCAGATACCGTTACTTTACCACTCGGTGAGGTACGTTTAGGTATGCAGTTTGCTAATGGCGTACACGCAAGCTACGGACGCGATATGAGTGCGAGTATTAAGGTCTACGTGAAATAGTCGTTTCCAAGGGTTTCGAACATAAAAAAGTCGCCCACGGGGCGGCTTTTTTTTTGCGTTGTTGTTTCCGTGCCAGACAAATGACTCCAGAAGGAACTATTATATCGTATAAGCCAGTCCAATTCCAAGCACACTGCGACGCTGCCATGCGTCAACCTGATCGAAGTCACGCAACAACTGAATATGGGCATTGAGCGATAACTATTTTTTAACCTTATAAAGAGCAATAACGTCTAATGCTACATCGACGGTGTTTAGCCGTGCGAAATAACTTACGAAGATGTCGGACTTTGCCGTAATGCTCATGTTTTCTGTGATTTTCTCCGAGTAATTCAATGTGATTTTTGAGCCGGCTTCAAGCCTCCATGTAGATCCAGTATCCAGACCAAACGCCGCTTTATTGCGTAATTCAGCGTCTAGTACCGTGGTTGTTTTCGCAGATACGGGAGAAACAAATACCTGCCAATGCTTCCATGAGTTATGTCCAACACCCAGCGAAAACTGTC
>CAZAIL010000019.1:0-23803 GCA_964485155.1 uncultured Flavobacterium sp. | reverse complement strand
ATAAAATAAATACCGCTGGATTTAGAATTGTGGCAATGAAAAAAACACAAATGACTAAAAGTGATGCAGAAGCATTTTATGCAGTTCACAATGAACGCCCTTTCTTTGGAGAATTAGTAGAATTCATGACAAGAGGCCCTGTTGTTGCAGCAATTCTAGAAAAGGAAAATGCTGTTGAAGATTTTAGAACACTTATTGGTGCAACGAATCCAGTTGATGCTGCAGAAGGCACTATTAGGAAATTATATGCCACTTCTATGGGAGAAAATGCAGTACATGGTTCTGATAGTGATGAAAATGCGGAAATAGAAGGTAATTTTCACTTTTCTGGAAGAGAAAAATTTTAAGAAAATTTAAATATATACTTTACTAAAACCGAGCTTAAAAGTTCGGTTTTTTTTATACTTTATCATTTTTTATGGTATCTTTTTAAGATATTTAAACCAATAACAACTTAAAAATCACATCATCTCCAATTTCTTCATTTAACATTTTAATGATTTTTTCTTTTCCGTAACTTAATTCTTCTCTTAACACAGAAGATGTTAAGCGAATTATCAAGGTCTTTTTTTGTAATTCAACGGATTGAGTATAAGAAGTAACTCCCTGACCCATAATCATATGCCAAGCCTCCTCTACCTTTATTTTTTGCATTCCTTTAGATAAATTGTTCTCTTTAATAAAGGATTTCATTAAATCTTTTAGCGCAACGGAATCATTTTCTCTTTTTGTCATTCGTCTATTATTATTGTGAGTCGTCTTTTACCGAATTATACTACTTCTTGTTTAACTTAGGAAGTTTAAAATTTACAAAAACATAAAGACTAAATTTTAAAAATTTGATATGATTTATTACTTCGCTGAATTATATTTTTTATTCTGTCTGAATGAGTATCTGTAATAAATATTTGCCCAAACTCATCATTATCAACTAATTCAATAATTTGAGAAACACGGGATTCATCTAATTTATCAAAAATATCATCTAACAACAATATAGGAATTAAATTAGATTGCTGTTTAATAAATTCAAATTGTGCAAACTTTAATGCTATTAAATAGGATTTTTGTTGTCCTTGTGATCCAAACTTCTTAATGGGGTAATCTCCAATTTCAAAACTTAAATCATCTTTGTGGATTCCAACTGTCGTGTACTGAAGCATTTTATCTTTACCTAAGCTGTTCTTTAATAAATCTTTATAAGTAGAACTTAACAACTGACTTTTGTAAATTAGATTTACTTCTTCATTTTCATTTGATATTATTTGATATTTATGATTGAATATGGGTATAAATTGTTCTAAAAATTCTTTTCTTTTTTTAAAAATAGCTGAACCAAAGGCAATTAATTGATCATCATAAACTTCTAAATTAATAGCATCAAAAGTTCTGTTTGCTGCAAAATACTTTAACAAAGCATTTCTTTGAGAAAGCACTTTGTTATAAGCTATTAGGTCTTTTAAATAACTTTTATCTTGTTGAGATATAACACCGTCTATAAACTTTCTTCTTGAATCACTTCCATCAGTCACCATGTCTCTATCTGATGGTGATATAATTACTAAAGGAACCTGACCAACATGATCTGAAAATTTTTCATAAGCCTTTCCGTTTCGTTTTAAAATTTTCTTTTGCCCCTTTTTTAAACTACAAATTATCTTTTCTTTTCTATCATTTATAGAATAATCTCCTTCAACAACAAAAAAAGCTTTGTGATGTTGAATATTTTGAACAGCTACTGGATTAAAATAACTTTTAGCAAATGACAAATAGTAAATAGCATCTAAAATATTTGTTTTCCCTATACCATTCTGACCAACAAAACAGTTTATCTTTTCTTCAAACTCAAAAGTTTTAGAATCAAAATTTTTAAAATTCACTAAAGATAATTTCTGTAAATACATATTTAAAAATTAAAGTAAATAAGGTTCTGCAAATTATTGAAAAATTACGATATATAGGCTTTCTAAATCCAATAAAAAAAACTACTTTTGCCCTACTAATTTTTAAATAAAATATGGCAACATATAAGAAAAAAGGGTTTAAACCGAAAGATAACAAATCACAACAATCAATTGATATGCAGAGTACAACTGCAGAGGTTTTTAACACGCTAGATGATACTGCTTCAAAGTCAGAACAATGGATTGAAAAAAATAGTAAGCCACTATTTTATGGTTTAGTAATTGTAATCGTATTAATACTAGGTTTTTTAGGATACAATAAATATGTTATTGAACCTCAAGAAACAGCTGCTTCAAATGAATTGTCTTTTCCAAGAAAACACTTCAATGAGGCAAATACTGCTGCTGGTTCAGATATAGATTCTTTATTACAACTTGGTTTAGACGGGGTTGATAACAAATTTGGGTTTTTAGATATTTCTACGCAATACAATGGAACAAAAGCTGCAAATATTGCCAACTACTATGCAGGTGTATCTTACTTAAAAATGAAAGAATATCAAAAAGCTATTGAATATTTAAGTAAATTTAATTCTGATGATGAATTATTAGGTCCAACAGCTTTAGGTGCTATTGGAGATGCATTTGCAGATATCGATCAAGCCGAGGATGCTTTAGATTATTATGAAAAGGCTGCCAATAAAAAGGATAATGAGTTTACAACACCATTATTTTTATTTAAAGCAGGAAGAACAGCAATGGATTTAGGTCAGTTTTCGAAAGCCGAAAAAATGTTTGTCAAAATCAAAGAAAATTATCCATCAACAGATTCTGGTAAAAACATAGATAAATATATTAACAGCGCAAAATACGCTCAATAATATCGATGGCAACAACAAATTTATCTCACTATGATAAAACAACTATCCCAGACGCGAAAAATTTTCGGTTTGGGATTGTTGTTTCAGAATGGAATTCAGAGATCACAAAAAATCTTAAAAAAGGTACCATAGATACTTTATTAGAATGTGGTGCTCTAAAAGAAAATATTGTTTCTTGGGATGTTCCTGGTAGTTTTGAGATTGTTTTTGGCTGTAAAAAAATGATTGAATCTCAAGATTTAGATGCCATCATTGCTATTGGAAATGTTATTCAAGGAGAAACAAAACATTTTGATTTTGTTTGTAATGGAGTTACAAAAGGTATTGTTGATCTTAATATAAAATTCAATACTCCAATTATCTTTTGTGTATTAACTGATAGTACTAGACAACAGTCTATAGATAGATCTGGAGGGAAATTAGGCAACAAAGGAGTAGAATGTGCTATTGCTGCTATAAAAATGGCTTCTTTAAGTTAGATTAACACCGGAACTTACCAACAAACCTTGACCATTATTTTATTATTAAGTAACTTTGACATGCAACACTAATGGTCTGATATTTGTAGTTATTTAATGAATTTATATAGCGTTGGATGGGAATTATAAAAAGAAAAAACAAAAAATTTGATTACAAACCTAGATACTATAAAGGTCAAGGAAATCCCTATGAAATCAAACATAAATTTGATGAATTCAGAAGTTCTACAGGAAGCAATAAAGGATTGAAAGGAAAACTAACAGGCGCTATAAGTGAATTAAAAGGAGAAGAAAATACTATTGAATTTGATGACGAAACCTATCAACTAGAAGCTCCAGAAACAAATACAAACAAAGTCATACTTTACATTATCGCACTATTGGTCATTGTTTTTTTATTCATCATAGATTTTGATCTATCAATTTTTAGCAAAAAATAATGTCAGATATTATTCAACTCTTACCGGATCATGTAGCAAATCAAATTGCAGCAGGTGAAGTAGTTCAGCGACCTGCTTCTGTTGTTAAAGAATTGTTAGAGAATTCTATTGATGCGGCAGCTACGTCAATACAACTTATTTTAAGAGACGCAGGGAAAACATTAATACAGGTAATTGACAATGGAAAAGGAATGAGCACCACAGATGCAAGACTTTCTTTTGAGCGCCACGCTACTTCTAAGATAAAAGTTGCAGAAGACTTATTTAAGCTTCACACTAAAGGTTTTAGAGGAGAAGCAATGGCGTCAATAGCTGCTATTGCACATGTAGAGATGAAAACCAAACAAGTTTCTCAAGAATTAGGAACTCACATAAAAATACAAGGAAGCAAAGTCAGCTATCAAGAAGTGACAACAACACCAACGGGGACTAATATTGCAGTAAAGAATTTATTTTATAATATTCCCGCTCGAAGAAACTTCTTAAAATCTGACACTATAGAAACAAGACATATTATAGACGAATTTCAACGTGTTTCATTATCGCATCCAGAAATTTCTTTTAGTTTATATCACAATGACAACGAAATTTATAATTTAAAAAATAATAACTTAAGAAAAAGAATTGTTGCAGTTTTTGGTGTCAAAATGAATGAGAAATTAGTTCCTGTATTGGAGGCTACCGAAATGATTTCTATGGAGGGTTTTGTCGCCAAACCAAATTTTTCAAAGAAAAAGAGAGGTGAGCAGTTTTTTTTTGTTAATAATCGATTTGTGAAAAGCCCTTATTTAAATCATGCTGTTGTGGCCGCTTTTGATGGTTTATTAGAGCATGGTTCTCACCCATCTTATTTTTTATACTTAACTGTTCCAACAAAAAGTATTGATATAAATATTCATCCAACAAAGACAGAAATAAAATTTGACGATGAAAAAGCAATCTATGCAATTCTAAGAGCAACCATTAAACATAGTTTAGGGCAATATAATATTGCACCAGTTCTAGATTTTAATAGAGATGCAGCATTAGATACACCTTATAGTTTCACAAAACAAGAACCTAAACCGTCTAGTCCAAAAATATCTGTAGACCCTTCATTTAATCCTTTTGAAAATGACACTACAAACAATGCTTCATTACATCAAAAGAAAGATGTTGCGAATTGGGAAAGCTTATATGTTTCAACTGATAAAGTTGAACATCAAGAATCACTTTTTCATCAAGAGTCAGAACATTTAGCTAATAAAACAATTCAAATACAAAAAAAATATTTACTGAGTTCTATAAAATCTGGTGTTGTTTTAATACATCAATCATTGGCACATCAGCGAGTGTTATACGAAGAATTCTTAGAAAGCAATACTTCAAAAGAAGTTCATAGTCAGCAATTATTATTCCCAATAACGATAACATTTTCGTCTGCAGAAATTGAAATGATTTACACATTAAAATCAGAATTAGAGAATGTTGGTTTCTATTTTGATGAGTTCACAAAAGAATCTGTTACTATTAAAGGAACTCCTGTTTCCATTTCAGAAAGCAAAATAACAAGTGTATTAGAAGAGCTCCTGGAAAATATTAATTTAGATATCCCAGATATCAATTTTAATCCTTTTGATATCATGGCAAAATCATTTGCAAGGTCTATTTCCATTAAAACAGGTGATTTTTTATTACAAAAAGAACAAGAGAGTTTAGTCAATAGCTTATTTTCGTGTAAAGAACCAAGTATTTCTCCAGATGGAAAAGCTACATTTAAGACACTAACACTAGAAGAAATTGATCAATTATTTTCAAAATAAAATATGAATGGAATAAAACTTACAGAAGGAATAAAACATTTAATTATTTTGAATGTTATTTTATTTATTGCTCCTCAGCTTTTAAACTTAGACCTTACAAATATCCTTGCACTCCATTTTCCGAAAAACGAAAATTTTGGGTTTTGGCAGTATATTACTCATATGTTTATGCATGGAAGCTTCCCCCACATACTCTTTAACATGTATGGTTTATGGGCTTTTGGAACACCTTTAGAAAAAATGTGGGGTCGTAATAAATTTTTATTTTTTTATTTTTCAGCAGGTATAGGGGCAGGTTTAATTTACTCTTCAGTTAATTATTATCAGTTTAACGGTTTTTATGAAGTATTACTTCAAAATGGACTTACTTCAAATAATATTTCTAAAATTTTAGATACAGGTATTTATACAAATTATGTAGATATCATAACCTTAACAAAAGAAGAATTAACTCAATTCTATAGCTTATATCATACCCCTGCGGTAGGAGCTTCTGGTGCAGTTTATGGAATTTTAGTTGCATTTGGAATGTACTTTAAAGATGCTAAACTAGCCTTAATATTTTTTCCAGTTCCTATAGCCGCAAAATACTTTATCCCCTTAATTCTACTTGGAGATTTATTCTTTGGTATGACAAAATATTCTATTGGAAACGTTGCGCATTTTGCTCATATAGGTGGGGCTCTTATAGGTTTTATATTGGCCTATTATTGGAAAAAAAATCAATTTTAATTGTTGGAAATATATGAATGTATTTAAAGATTTACAGATAAAATTCAAAACAGCTTCTATTGTACAGCAATTAATTTATGTTAATGTTGCTGCATTTATTATTACACTAATTTCAAATTCTTTTAGTGGTTTATATGGTAAACAAATGAGTTTTATTTATGAATGGTTTTCTTTATCATCTTCTTTTGATATTTTTATCTCTAGACCTTGGACAATCATAACATACGGGTTTTTACATAGTGGTTTTTTACATATTCTTTTCAATTGTATCGTTTTAAATTATTTCGGAAAGTTGTTCATAGAATATTTTACGCAAAAGCAATTACTTAATTTCTATATTTTAGGAACATTTTTTGGAGGCATTGCTTATTTAGCAAGCTATTCTTATTTTCCATTATTTGAAGGTAGAGTTCATACAATGGTTGGTGCATCTGCAGGAATTACCGCTATTGTAATTGGAATTGCCACCTACATACCAAATTACCAATTGCAATTACGATTTATAGGGTATGTAAAAGTTTGGCACCTAGCTGTGATTTTTATACTATTTGATTTAATTTCATTAGCTGGTGGGAATAGTGGTGGGCATATTGCTCATTTAGGTGGTGCTTTATTTGGTTATATTTATGTATCACAAGCAAGTAATAAACCATTAAATCTCTTTGGATTGTTGACCACGTTTCTTACAAAAAGAAAAAAACCTTTAAAAACAGTATATAAATCGTCTAAAAGAAAATCAAATACATCAAAAGAAAGTTTAGGAAATCAGGTGAAAATAGATGAAATCTTAGATAAGATTAGTAAGTCTGGCTATGATACGCTTACAAAAAAAGAAAAAGAATTTCTTTTTAAACAAGGTAAATAACAAACAAGAATCTAACTTACTGAAAGAATTTATTACCATAAAATATGTCGTGTAAAAAGCTTTAAAAAATAAGAACAAATGAAAAAAGACAAATTTTGGAATAAATTACTCGTCTTTATAAATACTGTGTTGGCCATCTTATTGTTATTATCTTATTCACTACCTTATATATCACCAAAATCAAGTCCAGGATTTACCATTGTTAGTTTAACTATACCCTTACTTTTTTTATTAAATATCTTCTTTGTAATTTATTGGATCGTCAGATTAAAAATATACTTTTTACTATCTTTTATTATTATTATTATCGGCTTTAGCTATCTGAATAGTTTTTATAAATTTTCTGGGAAAAAAAATTTCTTAAACGATGATATTAAAGTAATGAATTATAACGTTCGAATGTTTAACCATTATAAATGGAGTTTAAACGATTCTATAGCAGAAAAAGCTTACAAATTTATTGCTGAAAAAAATCCAGACATTTTAACTATTCAAGAGTTTTTTGAAGCAGAGAACTTAAAGATATCCTACCCATATAGTTACATACAAACAAAATCTAATATTCATAAGTTTGGCTTGGCTATTTATTCTAATTATAAAATTATCAATTCTGGCTCTTTAGATTTAAAAAATAGTGCCAACAATATTATTTTTGCTGACATTGTTAAAGAAAAAGATACTATTAGAATTTATAATATTCACCTAGAATCTTTAAAGATAAGTTCTGACAAAGAAAATTTTGGAGAAAAAAATTCTGATAAATTAATAGATAGAATGAAAGCGTCATTTCAAAAACAAGCCATTCAAGTTGAAGAATTTTTAAAACATGAAAAACAATGGGAAGGAAAAAAAATAGTCTGTGGTGACTTTAATAACACAGCTTTTTCTTGGGTATACAAACAAGTCTCTAAAAATAAGCAGGATGCGTTTAAAATAGCTGGAAAAGGCCTAGGAAAGACATTTAACTCCAGTTATCCTTTACGTATAGATTTTATCTTGCTAGACAACAATTTTGAAGTCAATAATTTTAAAACTTTTAAAGTTCAATATTCAGACCATTTTCCTATTCTAGCAAGAATCAATTTAAGAGATAAAACTAAATAACCAATTGTATTCTCTTTATTAAAACATGACTTTCCCTACTCTACTTTTTTTACTTTTCTGAGGTCTAACATATCTATTGGATTAATTCCTAATCCTTCAATATTTTTCTGTGAAAACCGAATTACTTGATCGTAATACAAAGGAATAATAGGTGCTTCATCTATTAAAATGCTATCCATCTTTTGATAAAGCTTGTATCTTATTTTTAAATTGACTTCAGAAATGGATTGCTCATACAAACTATCAAAATCGTCATTTATAAAATGAGTATAATTAGGACCATTGGGAGTAAAGTTCTTACTGTAAAATAACGATAAATAGTTTTCTGCATCAGGATAGTCTGCTATCCAACTTGCTCTAAAAATAGAGAATTTACCTGTTGCTTTACCCTGTCTTAATGAAGAAGGAGGAATTACATCTATCGTAACATCTAAACCAATATTCTGCAACTCTCGCTGAATAAACTCACATAAGTCTAAGTAATTACTATTGGTTGTAATGGTAATTGAAGGATTCTTAATCCCTGTTTCTTGATTAAATTGATGAAGTAATTTACGTGCTAATTCAGGATTATGACGATACCCTTCTATATTGTTGAAAGATGGCAAGCCAGATGGGATAAATCCGTTAACTGCAGGCGTTCCTATTCCATTTCGTAAATATTTAATCATCTTTTCTCTATCAAAACCAAAATTAATTGCCTTTCTAATTAATTTGTTGTTGGTGATATTATTTGAATGGTCTAAATACACACCTAAATATTCTGTATTTAAGTAAGCTCCTGTTTCCATGTGAACTAGATGTTTATATTTTGGTTGTAATTTTCCTTCCGTAGTAATAATATCATCTTTGTAAGATGCATCTAGACTCTTCATAAAATCTAAATTTCCTTGAATAAATTGCAAGAATTCACTCTGTTTGTCTGGCAGAAATGTAATAGCTACGGCTTCTAAATACGGTAGCTGTTTTCCTGTACTATCTTTTTCAAAGTAGTTTGGGTTTTTTCGCAGTACAAGCTTGGTATTCTCAACCCATAATTTAAATTTAAAAGGACCTGTTCCTATAGGGTTTGATCGATATTCATCACCAAAGTATTCTATAGCTTCTTTAGAAACAACAGAACAATACTTCATAGCTAACAATCCTAAAAATGGTGGAAAAGCTTGAATTAATTCTATTTGAAAAACTCCATCTTCAAGCGCTGAAAAACTTTTTACATTCTGTAATACCCAAGCCCCTGGAGAAACTATATTTTTATCCAAGAGTCTCTGGAAGCTATACTCAAAATCAGTGGCTGTAACCAACCTTGTAGCATCATTTCCAAACAAACTGTGCTGATGGAAATAGACATCATCTCTAAGTGAAAATGTGTAGACTTTTCCATCCTCTGAAATTTGCCAGCTTTTGGCAATACTTGGTATAACACGCAAACTATCATCTAGTTGAACCAATCCGTTATATAATTGATGAACTGCCCAAATATTTCGCTGATCTTTTGCAAAAGCAGGATCTAAAGAACTTATATTGGAATGCTCATTGTACCTAAAAACTTGGGAAATATCAAACTTAGATTCCTTATTTTCACATGAAATCATTATTAAAAAAACAAGCAATAAATAATACCAATTATTTCTTAAAACCATAGTCTCTTTCTACTTTACATATTCTTAATTGATAGTGTTCATACCATTGTTCTCTTCCTCTTTTTCTAACTTCTGTATGCTTTATATTATGTTTCCATTGCGTAATCGCCTCCAAGCTATTCCAATAACAAACTGTAATTCCAACCTCATTCCTGGCAGATTCAATTCCTAAAAACCCTTCTTGCAACTCAGCTAATTTTTCCATTCTTACAGCAGTTTCAAGATAACCAGCAATCTCATCAGTTAAGAGCGTTGTGAAAATAACAGCATAATATGGGGTTTTTAAATTACTAACAATCATAAATTTAGCTCGTATTTAGTTTCTGTTATTTTTAGAGTAGATTCAAATACTTTTTTAACAAATTTAAAATGGCAGCTCTCAACTATTTTTATAGAAGCATTATTCTCATCAGCCACATAAGCTATTAATTTAGGTATACCCACTAACCTACTATAGTTAATAATACCTTTGCAAATCTCAAGACCATAGCCTAATTTCCAATATTTCTCTAAAGAACGATATCCTATTTCATCCTCTTTATTAGAGTCTTTATTTAATGCACAGGTTCCAACAAATTTATGATTCAATTTTCTTTCAACTGCATAAATCCAAAAATCATTCTCAATATGAGCATACTTTTCAATTAATTCGGCCAATTCTTTTGTATTCTCCTCAAAAGTCATTGCTTTTACTCGTACATATTGCAGTACGTTTATATTTGATTGCATTTCATGAAAAGGCTCTAAATCACTCAATAACAATTTCCTAACTATCAATCTTTGTGTTTCAAAAATGATTTGAGTATTCATCTCAATTATAAGAATTATTGTAAATTTACTAGCCTTTAAATGTACAAGAATGAATGCAGATAAAAAAGTGGCATTTTATACCCTAGGATGTAAACTTAACTTCTCAGAAACCTCTACGATTGCTCGTAATTTTGTGAGCGAAGGTTTTAATCGTGTAGATTTTGATGAAAAGGCAGACATTTATGTTATTAACACCTGTTCTGTTACTGATAATGCAGACAAACGATTTAAAACAATCGTAAAAAATGCATTACAAAAAAATGAAGATGCATTTTTAATTGCTGTTGGTTGTTATGCTCAGTTAAAGCCTGAAGAATTAGCAGCTGTAGATGGTGTTGATTTGGTACTAGGTGCAACAGAAAAATTTAATGTAACCAGTTATATTAACGATTTAACCAAAAACCAACATGGTGAGGTTCATTCATGTGAAATATCTGAAGCAGATTTTTATGTTGGCTCTTACTCTATTGGAGACAGAACAAGAGCTTTTTTAAAGGTTCAAGATGGTTGCGATTACAAATGCACCTATTGTACAATTCCATTGGCTAGAGGTATTTCCAGGAGTGATACTGTAGAAAATGTTTTGAATAATGCCAGAGAAATTTCTAAAAGAGGAATTAAAGAAATTGTTCTAACAGGTGTAAATATTGGTGACTATGGGAAAGGAGAGTTTGGAAATAAAAAACATGAGCATACATTTTTAGACTTAGTAAAAAAATTGGACAAGGTGACAGGAATTCATCGATTAAGAATTTCTTCTATAGAACCCAATTTATTGCGAGATGAAACAATTGATTTTGTTTCTAAATCTAACACTTTTGTTCCTCATTTTCACATTCCATTACAAAGCGGCAGTGATGATCTATTAAAAAAAATGAAACGTCGTTATTTACGACATACTTATACGAATAGAGTTCAGAAGATAAAAAAAGTAATGCCTAATGCGTGTATTGGTGTGGATATAATTGTAGGTTTTCCTGGGGAAACAGAAGAGCATTTTCTGGAAACTTATCACTATTTAAATGATTTAGATATTTCTTATTTACACGTATTTACCTATTCTGAAAGACCAAATACTGAAGCTATTTTGATGGATGGAGTAGTTCCCAAAAAAACAAGAGCTAAACGAAGTAAAATGTTACGTGGTTTATCCGTTAAAAAACGGAGAGCTTTTTATGAGACTCAGCTTGGAGAAAGTCTTACGGTTTTGTTTGAAAGCGAAAATAAAGAAGGCTATATTTATGGCTTTACCGAAAACTATGTGAAAGTGAAAACACCTTGGAATCCAGAATTTATGAACACACTTCATACTGTTACTTTAACTTGCATTGATGAAGATGGATTAGTTCGTTTTAATTTTTCTGAAGAATTAATAGCAACTGCAATAAAATAAAAGCAAAAGCAATGGAGATAATTCATCTATACTGCATGCCTGGCTTAGGAGCTAACTCTAAAATATTTGAACATATTTCTTTGCCTAAAGAAAAGTTTGAGCTCCATTTTTTAGAATGGAAGACTCCTAATTCTTTTGATGAATCACTAGAAGAGTACGCACTTAGGATATCTGATGATATTATCCACAAAAACCCTGTTTTATTAGGAGTCTCTTTTGGTGGTATTTTAGTGCAAGAAATTAGCAAAATTATTTCTGTTCAAAAAATAATTTTAGTTTCCAGTATTAAAAGCCATCACGAATTCCCCTATCGATTAAAGTTATTTCAAGTAACCAAAGCCTATAAACTTTTTCCTGCTAAAATTGTTGAAAACCTTGAAGATTACACTAAATATTTCTTAGGTGATTTTTTAAAGAAACGTGCAGAATTATATGAAATGTATTTATCTGTAAAAGATGCAAGCTATATGAAATGGGCCATCTATAACGTACTTCATTGGAAGCAAGAAAATGCGCCAAAAAACATCCTACATATTCACGGAAATGAAGACCATGTTTTTCCTTCAAAACACATTAATAATTTTATACTGGTAAATAAAGGAACTCATGTAATGATTTTATTAAAAGCTAAAGAAATTTCAGATATAATTTACAAGAATATATCCTGATATTTCATTTGTATTTTCCTAATTTTAAGTTTTACTAATTTAAGGGAAAATTCAATGCAGAAAATAGTTCGTTTTTTATCAATAATATTCATCACCATACTCTCTATAACTTTTTTTAATGCAGTCTATATTTCTGATGTATCTTCAGAAAAAAATACAGCAGATACTTATATTATAAAAGCTTTAAAGATTCCTGGTGAGTTAACCTTTGCTGGTGAAAAAGTTCCAACAGAGCTTTATGATATTAAAGAGCGAATGGATAGAGAGTTATTGGTAAACACCTATTGGCAATCTAATGGTTTATTATTAATTAAAAGAGCCCATAAGTATTTTCCAATAATAGAACCCATGTTGAAAAAATATGGGATTCCAGATGATTTTAAGTACTTAGCTGTTGCAGAAAGTGGATTAGAAAATAACTCATCCTCTGCTGGTGCTGCTGGCTTTTGGCACTTTTTAAAATCTTCTGCTAAAGAGTACGGCTTAGAAGTAAATCAAAATGTTGATGAGCGTTATAACCTTGAAAAGGCAACAAAAGTAGCTGCAGATTATCTAAAAAAATCAAAAAAACGATTTGGATCCTGGACCCTTGCAGCGGCTGCTTACAATGCAGGAAATGCAAGGATTGCTAGAAATCTAAAAAAACAACAAGTAACCGATTATTACGATTTATTATTAAATACAGAAACCTCTCGTTATGTCTTTAGAATATTAGCGTTAAAAGAAGTGCTGTCAAATCCTAAAAATTATGGTTTTGAATTTGAAAAAGATGATTTATATACATTACCGAAAATCAAAATTGTGAAAGTAGATACTATAATTACAAACATAGCTTCTTTTGCAAAAGGTTTTAATACAAATTACAAAGAGTTAAAGCTACACAATGCCTGGTTAAGAGAAAACAAACTAAATAATAAAAGTAGAAAAATATACGATATCAAAATTCCAATAAAATAAGTACTTGCATAAAAAAAGCCTATCTGTTAAGATAGGCTTTTGTTTGAAAAATTAACTAGTAGTATATATTAGATTACTCTTACGTTTACTGCGTTTAATCCTTTTCTTCCATCTTGTAATTCAAATTCTACTTCATCATTTTCACGAATTTCGTCGATCAAACCTGATACATGTACAAAATGTTCACTGTTGTTTCCTTCTTCTACGATAAATCCAAATCCTTTAGATTCGTTGAAAAATTTTACGGTACCTTTACTCATAATATTAATTTAATTGTGTTGCCTATTTATTTATGGACAACGTAGTTTATAAAGGCGCAAATTTACATTAAAAAATCTAAAAATCACAATTTTAACTAATTTCTTTTGTACAGAGTTAAATAACTCTCTTTTAGAGGATTGATTTAACTCTACCTACTAAACCTGAAATTAATTGTACTTTTATTCCATGAGGATGACTAGTTGAGTTAGTTAATATGCGCTGAACAATACCTTCCGTTAGCTGCCCTATTTTTTGATTATTTTTTTGTGTGACACGAACATTAGCTCCTATTTTAATATGTTTTCTTGTTGTTCCATTCATTTTTAGAAAGATTTTTTTAATTTTTCAAATTCAGCAACGATGTTTTCTAAAACTTCTTTTGCTGGTTCTATTTTATGAATAATCCCCGCAATTTGTCCAATTTCTAATTCTCCATTCTCTAAATCACCTTCAAACATTCCTTTTTTAGCTCTTGCTCTACCTAATAATTCTTTAATTTGATCAACAGTAGGATTTTTCTGATACAACTCTTGAACTTCATCATAGAACTTATTTTTTACCAATCTAACTGGTGCTAATTCTTTTAAGGTAAGATGAGTGTCACCATCTTTTACTTCTAAAATTGTTTGTTTAAAATTATCATGTGCAGAAGATTCTGGAGTTGCTGCAAATCTACTTCCAATCTGTACTCCGTCTGCTCCCAATACCATTGCTGCTAACATTCCTCGTCCACTTCCTATCCCACCCGCCGCAATTAAAGGGATTTTCACCAGTTCTTTCACCATCGGTATTAATGTAAACGTTGTACTTTCATCACGCCCGTTATGCCCACCTGCTTCAAAACCTTCACATACAACAGCATCAACTCCTGCAGCTTCAGCTTTTAATGCAAATTTCACAGAACTAACTACATGCACAACGGTGATTCCTTTTTCTTTCAAAAAAGAAGTCCATGTTTTTGGATTTCCTGCAGAAGTAAATACAATCTTAATACCTTCTTCTACAATTATATTCATCAATTCAGAAATCTGCGGATACAACATCGGTACATTTACCCCAAAAGGCTTGTTGGTAGCTTTCTTGCATTTTTGAATATGCTCTCTTAAGACATCTGGATACATAGAACCCGAACCTATTAAACCTAGTCCACCAGCATTAGAAACAGCTGACGCTAATTTCCAACCACTCACCCAAATCATTCCTCCTTGAATTATTGGATACTTAATTTTAAAAAGTTGTGTAATAGTATTTGTCATTTTGAGATATTAAGAGATAACACCAGAACCTAATAATTCATCTCCATAGTACCATGCTACGAATTGTCCTTCTTGAATAGCAGATTGAGGATTTTTAAACTCAACAAACAGCCCATTGCTAACTTTATAAAGAGTTGCTGATTCTAAAGGTTGACGATATCTTATTCTTGCTTGTACTTCCATACATCCATCAATATTTAACTTTAAATCTTCACGAATCCAATGTTCTTCTTTATTGCTTACAAACAATACATTTCTAAATAACCCATTATGGTTTTTTCCTTCACCTACATAAATAATATTATCAACTACATCTGTTTCAATGACAAACAAAGGTTCTTTAGTACCACCAACTGCAAGACCTTTACGCTGTCCTTTTGTAAAGAAATGGGCTCCTTGATGTTTACCAACAACTTTTCCGTCTTCTTGCGAATATTGAAATTTTGTTCCAAAAAAATCTAATGCAGCTTCTTTAGTTGAAAAGGCAGGAATATCTCTTTTAAAAATATCAGAATTACCATCAACTTGAACGATAACTCCTTCTTTGGGGTGTAATTTTTGCTGCAAAAATTCTGGTAAACGAACTTTACCAATAAAACATAATCCTTGTGAATCTTTTTTATCAGCAGTAATTAAATCTGCTTTTTTAGCAATTTCTCTTACTTCTGGCTTTGTTAACTCTCCAATTGGAAACAATGCTTTTGTTAGTTGCTGTTGTGATAATTGACATAAAAAATACGATTGATCTTTATTAGTATCTATTCCAGTTAGTAGCTTATAAACAGACGCACCATCAATAATTTCTTCCTTTTTTCTGCAATAGTGACCGGTTGCTACATAATCTGCACCTAAGTTTAAAGCGATATCCATAAAGACATCAAACTTAATTTCTCTATTACACAAAACATCAGGATTTGGTGTTCTTCCTTTTTCGTATTCATCAAACATATAATCAACAATACGCTCTTTGTATTGCTCACTCAAATCTACTACCTGAAAAGGAATCCCTAATTTTTCAGCAACAATTAAGGCATCATTACTATCTTCTAACCAAGGACATTCATTAGAAATAGTGACAGAATCATCATGCCAGTTTTTCATAAAAAGACCAATGACTTCATATCCTTGTTCTTTTAACAAATAAGCAGTAACACTGCTATCTACGCCACCGGAAAGTCCAACTATTACTCGTTTCATGAATTCTCATCTAAATCTATAACAAATTTACGAAATGCTTCTTAAATGTGTTTGTAATGAGATGATGAATTTATTTATAATCTAAATTTGATAAAAAATGACCTTAAATATGAAATCAATCATCATCATTTTTCATTTCACTTTTATTAAATTTAGTTGCTTTTTTTTGTTGTTTTTTTGAAACTTTTTTTCCACCAATGTAGAACTCCCATTTTCCAACTCTCTTGCCATTTTTGTAGATTCCTTCTTCTTTTAAATCGCCATTTAATCCATAATATTTACCTGCTCCATTTAAAACATTATCTACATAATGAACATTTTCTATTAAAATACCCTGATCGGAAAAGTTTTTAGAAAACCCGTTTTTCATTCCACTGGTGTACTGAGTAATTTCTAATGTTTTTCCATTTTCATAATAATTCATTAATTCACCATCTAATTTACCATCTATATAATATTCTACAGAAAATAATTTTCCATTTGGAAAATAGTAAATCCACTTTCCTACTCTATTTTTACCAACCATAGCTCCTTTTGTCCTGAGTTTACCGTCTAAATTATAATAGCTAACTTTTGCAGAATCTGAGATTGGTGAAAATTCTTTGATAATTGTTGGATGCTTTGAAGTAGTAATATCATAGTATTTAAAAACACCAACCTCTTTGCCATCAATAAAAGCACCTACATATCGGATACGATTGTTGGAATGATGTTTTTTCCAAACTCCTGTTCTTGCATTGTTGTTATTAAATTGATTAATTTTTTGTGCATTTAAAGTGTTGAATTCACAAAAAAATAAACATAAAACAAAAAGTAAAAAATATCCTTTTGTCTTTGTTTTTAATTCATTTTTCATGAGGTAAATATACATAATTCTGATAATTTTAATTTATGAGAGCAATTTTTAAACTAAAAGTAAACTTTATTAGAATGACTTTTAGAGCCTACCTAAAAACAATATCTATAATTTTTTTTTATAATTTAAAAACTAAAATAGTATGAAACTATTAAAATATTTAAGTTTTAATTGTACTACATATTAAAATTTTAAATAATCTACAATACAAGCTTTTAATACATCCATAAAAACATTAAAAAAGCACTCAGTAAATCTAAGTAATTGAGTATTTTTGTTTTTTTGAACTCAACTACAAAAAATGAATGTTACACAATTAAATGCCATCTCTCCTATTGACGGTAGATACCGAGGTAAAATAGCACAATTAGCAAATTATTTCTCAGAAGAGGCGCTTATAAAATATAGAGTTCTAGTTGAAATAGAATATTTTATAGCTCTCTGTGAAATACCACTTCCTCAACTAGGTAGTTTTGACCTCGCTCTTCTTCCTAAATTAAGAAAAGTATATAACAACTTCTCTACGGAAGATGCTCAAAGAATCAAAGACATTGAAAAGGTAACCAATCATGATGTAAAAGCTGTTGAATACTTTATAAAAGAAAAATTTGACCTACTGGGCTTAGAAAAATACAAAGAATTTATTCATTTCGGATTAACATCTCAAGACATCAATAACACTGCTATTCCTTTGTCAATTAAAGATGCTGTAAACGATGTTTATTTAGTAGAATTATCAGCCGTTTTAAAAAGGCTAAAAGAACTTTCAATAGATTGGGCAGATATTCCAATGTTGGCAAGAACTCATGGTCAACCCGCCTCTCCAACTCGTTTAGGGAAAGAGATTGAAGTTTTTGTTGTAAGAATAGAAGAACAATTAAAGTTTTTAACCCAAATCCCTAATGCAGCCAAATTTGGAGGAGCTACAGGTAATTACAATGCACATAAAGTGGCATACCCATCTATAGATTGGAAAGAATTTGGATCAAATTTTGTTTGTCATACATTAGGGCTACACCACTCTTTTCCAACGACTCAAATTGAACATTATGATCATATGGCGTCATTGTTTGATGGGTTAAAAAGAATAAATACTATAGTTATTGATTTAGATCGAGATATTTGGACTTATGTTGCTATGGATTACTTCAAACAAAAAATAAAAAAAGGAGAAATAGGTTCTTCAGCAATGCCGCACAAAGTAAATCCAATAGATTTTGAAAACTCTGAAGGAAATTTAGGAATTGCAAATGCAATTTTTGAACATCTTTCAGCAAAACTTCCTGTTTCTAGAATGCAACGTGATTTAACGGACAGCACTGTCTTAAGAAATGTAGGAGTTCCGTTTGGTCATACCTTAATTGCATTTGCTTCAACTTTAAAAGGTTTAAATAAGTTATTGTTAAATGAACCTAAGTTTCAAGAAGAATTAGAAAATAACTGGGCAGTAGTTGCAGAAGCTATTCAAACTATTTTACGAAGAGAGGGGTATCCTAACCCCTACGAGGCATTAAAAGGTCTTACAAGAACCAATGAGAAAATAAATGAGCATTCTATTGGAAATTTTATTGAAGGATTAGAAATCTCTGATAAAATTAAAACAGAACTAAAAGCAATAACACCCTCTAACTTTACGGGAATCTAATGAAAAACAATTGTAACTATAAAGTAGTATCTCTTTTTGTGACGTTTATTGGAGCCTTATTGTTGGTATCATGTGGCTCTGAAAAAAACAATGATGCTGAGAGGTTTAAATCTGGTATTTTTGAAATTCCTGCAGGAAAAGGATATAGCAAAACTATAGTAACTAGGATTGATAGTCTACAAATTGAAGAACATACTAAATACACTGAAATATCTACTGATTCTGGAGTGTTTAGACAAGAAATAAAAAATATTGACACGTTATATATTACCTGGAAAAATAATTTTTTCTATACATTGAAGATGAAATCTCCAAAAAATGAGTTGGACAATGATCCTATTTTTGTGCAGATTAACAAGTTGTCTGCAGCTTCTTATGATTTTACTGCTAAGATTGGATTTTCAGAATTTAAACAAAAAGGCACGGTATATAAAATACAGTAATAAATGGAATTATTTTTACAAATAGATACTTGGGTTGCGCTTTTGACTCTTACATTCCTAGAAATTATTTTAGGAATAGATAATATTATCTTCATCTCTATTTCCGCTAATAAATTACCCAAAGAACAACAAAAAAAGGCAACTTTTTTAGGTTTAGCTTTAGCAATGATTACTCGTATTTTGTTACTTTTTAGTGTCTCTTATTTAATCGCACTAAAAAACCCATTTTGGACAATTCATACCTCTTGGTTAGATGCTGGATTTACAGGGCAAAGTATCATTCTTTTTGTAGGCGGTTTATTCCTATTATACAAGAGTACGAGAGAAATCCATCATAAAATGGAACAAACAGGAGTTACAGAAGATACCTTAACACCAAAAAAAACAAGTACATTTTCTACTATAATTATACAAATCATTTTAATTGATATCGTCTTTTCTTTTGATTCTATTCTTACAGCTGTTGGTATGACAAATGGTATAGATGGTGCGCTAACTATTATGGTAATTGCTGTAATTATTTCTATGATCATCATGATGATTTTTGCCAATACAGTTAGCACATTTGTAAACAACAACCCAACAATTCAGATGCTAGCATTATCCTTCTTAATTCTTATAGGGTTTATGCTTATTGCAGAAGGGGCACATTTATCTAATTTAGAAATATTTAACAAAACTGTTGGTATAGTTCCTAAAGGTTATTTATATTTTGCAATAGCTTTTTCATTAGGTGTTGAAGTATTAAATATGAAAATTCGTAAAAAGAAGAAATCATAAAAAAAATTAGAAAACATAGCGTCATATTACTAGTTTTTCTTCTAATACTACCTGCTAGTATTCAGCTAGTTCATGCTTTTGAACAACACGAACAAACTCTTTGTACTTCTAAAACAGAAAATCACATTCATAAAAATGATTTTAAATGTGAGCTATGTCATTTACAAGCAAAAACATTTGCCATTCTTCCAAAAGGAATGTTTTCTATTTCAGAAAAGAAAATAAATTTTAAAAAAGTAACAAATTATCAATTTCTTTATAAACATCAGCAATTATCATTCTCGCTAAGAGGGCCACCTTTTTTTAACTTTTCATAAATACCATATAAAAAGTTAAAAAATAAAAGCTAATGTCAAAAAAATATTATTTGACTTATTTGTTGTTATGCTTTACTAGCGTAATTATAAGTCAAGATTGTATCCTAAAATTTGAAGGTGTCGTAAAGGACTTCCATGATGGAACTCCTATTGAAGGCGCCTATATTAAAGTTGAAGGTTTGGATTTATATGGAGTTTCAGATCATAAAGGGAATTTTATTATTGAAAATATTTGTAATTCAAAATTTAAGTCAACCATCTCACATCTTTCTTGTGATTCAAAAATAGTTACTATAAATCTAGATAAAAAATCGTTTGTAGAAATTAGACTTGAACATCATATCGAAGAATTAACAGAGGTTAGTATTTCATCGCAAGTTGATAAAAAAACTAAAACCACTCAGGAGACTGTTATTAAAAATGATGTGCTAGAGCGATACAGTTCTTTAAGTTTGGGAGATGCAATTAAGGAAATACCTGGTATTTCATCTATCAATACTGGAAATACTATTGTAAAACCAGTAATTAACGGGTTGCATAGTAGTAGAGTCTTAATCATGAATAATAATGTTCGGTTACATGATCAGGATTGGGGAATAGAACACGCCCCTAATATTGATATAAATTCGGCAGGTAATATTTCTCTAATAAAAGGAGCAAATGCATTGGAATATGGCGGAGATGCTATTGGTGGGGTTATTATCTTAAATCCTACAAGAATTTTTGCAATAGATTCTCTTTTTGGAAAGACAGTATTAAACGCACATTCTAATGGAAAAGCATATGGTTTTAATACAACGTTTACAAAAACATTTTCTAAAGGTTTTTACATCAATGGACAATCTTCATTCAAACGTTCAGGGGATTATAATACTCCTAATTATTCTTTAACAAATACTGGAAATCAATCAAAGGCTTTTTCATTATTTATGGGGAAAAATCAATTTGAATATGGTTATGAAATTTATTATAGCTATTTGGAGAATACAATTGCAATCTTACGTTCATCTCATATTGGAAATGTAGAAGATCTAGTAGATGCTATCAATTCTTTACAACCGATGATTATTAATCCTTTTAGTTATGATATTAATGCTCCAAAACAGGAGGTTAGTCATCAAATATTTAAAGGGAAATTTTACAAACGTTTTAAGGAATTGGGCAAACTAGATATTCAATACGATTATCAAAATAATCATCGATTTGAATTTGATATTCGTAGAGGTGATGATCGTGATATAGCTGCCGTTGACCTTCAATTGCAAAGTCATACATTTAAATCGACTTTACAATTAGATTCTAAATCTCCGAATAGGTATAAAATAGGTTTGTTGGCTGTTTATCAAGATCATTTTCCAAATCCAGAGACTGGAGTCAGACGTCTGATTCCTGATTATGAAAAGTTTGACCTAGGGATTTTTACAATTGGTAATTTTAAACCCATTGAAAAACTATCTTTAGATATTGGGTTTCGTTACGATTTCAATCGAATTGATGCTAAGAAATTTTATCAAACATCACGTTGGATAGAAAGAGGATATAATGATAATTTCTCAGGAATCATACTCCAAGATTTTGGTACTCAATTGTTGGTGAATCCAATTTTTGATTTTCATAGTTTCTCAGTATCTGCAGGTATATCCTATGATTTAAATAACAATAATTCAATTCTTTTTAATTATGGACTTTCTAATAGAGCACCAAATGCATCAGAATTATTCAGTGATGGATTACACCATTCTGCAGCAAGAATTGAACTTGGAGAGTTGCGCATAAAAAAAGAGACTTCCAATAGAGTTTCTGGAACCTATAATTATAACGAAGAGAAAGTAAGTATTTCAATAGAAGGATTTTTTAATCATATAAAAGATTTCATATATATAGAACCAACTGGAATAGAATCGACAAATAGAGGTGCTTTTCCAGTTTGGGAATACAAACAAGTTAATGCAGCATTATTTGGTGTTGACTGGAACATACGTTACAATATAACAGAGGAATTCGTGATTCAAAACAAATCCTCTTTTATAAAAGGTAAGGATCTAAGTTCTGATAGAGCTTTAATTGATATTCCATCATTTAAGACTGTTAACCAAATTCGTTACACAAATGAAAAGTGGGCTAACTTTAATGCTGAAATTCAAAGCGAATGGGTGTTTAGACAAAATGAATTCCCTGACAATAACTTTGAAGCTTTCATACCAAGAACTGATTCTTATGTTTTAGTTGATATTAGTACTCCACCTCCAGCCTATCATCTCCTAAACTTTAGAAGTAATTTTGACTTGAAATTTTCAAATGAAAATCATATGAATATTGCATTCACTATTAATAATTTATTAAACACCTCTTACAGAGAAAATTTAAACCGATTACGATATTTTGCTGATGAAATCGGAAGAAATTTTTCAATTCAATTAATTTATAACTATTAACACAAAAAGTAATGAAAACTATAAAATTATTAAGTATATTATTTATCGCCTCATTAGTATTTACCTCATGTAAAGATGATGATGATCTCGAGCCTATTAATGAAGAAGAAGTGATTACAACTCTGAAAGCAACTTTAACTCCAGTAGGTGGAGGAACAACAGTTGTATTACAAAGTCAAGACATGGATGGTGACGGACCAAATACTCCAGTTATTTCAGTATCAGGTACTTTAGCAATAAATACCTCATATGCTGGAATTGTAGAAGTTTTAAATGAGCTTGAATCTCCAGCAGAGGACATCACTGAAGAGGTGTTGGAAGAGGCTTTAGAACACCAATTCTTTTTTACACCTACCAATAATGTTGCTAGTATAGCGTATAATGATACTGACGCAGACGGTAATCCTATAGGAGTTGAATTTACGTTAACAACTTCAGATGCTGGCTCAGGTAATTTAACCATCACTTTAATTCATGAACCGAATAAATCTGGTGTTGATGTAAGTTCTGGAGACATTACTAATGCTGGAGGTGAAAATGATATTGAAGCTACTTTTCCTATTATTGTTCAATAATATCCTTCTTAATCAAATTTAAAAGACTGCCTTTAAAAGCAGTCTTTTTTATTATATATAACTAGTCTTTATGTAACTCCACACACAAAAAATTAACCTTTACTAAATTACTTTACAAACTTTGTTTCCTTTAATGTATTTAAAATTATAAACGATAAAATAAAAAAAACAGCCAAACACAATACACTCCATTGCATAGAATCTGTTAAAGCATATAAGAGTCCGTAAATAAAAGTACCTAAAACAATGGCTATTTTTTCAGTAACATCATAAAAACTAAAATAAGTTGCATGATCTTCTGTTTCTGGTAATAATTTAGAATAAGTAGATCGAGTTAAAGACTGAATTGCTCCTTGAACA
>CAZAIL010000018.1:0-24292 GCA_964485155.1 uncultured Flavobacterium sp. | reverse complement strand
AAAAGAAACTTTTAATGCTTGTGGTAAACTAGTACGAGCAGCTTGTGTTGTTCTAACATTTGTTTTAGTTGCAATTTTCATACCCATATTTCCTGCTAATGCAGAAAAAATAGCACCAAAAACAAAAGCAACAACAATTAATATACTTGTTGACTCTACAACTTGAGATACGATTGCTAATAAAACACTAGCTGCTAAAACAAATATAGCTAGCAGCTTATACTCTGCTTTTAAGAATGCCAAAGCACCTTCATAAATGTGGCTAGAAATTTCAGCCATTTTACCATCTCCTGCATCTTGTTTTAATACCCAAGATCTTTTTATCCACATGTAAACTAGACCGATTAAGGCAGCTACAATTGGCATATAAATCATCATTGATTCCATATTTTTTTTTGTTTTATTAATTTGCTCGGCAAAAGTAATAAAATAGAGCCGAATACAAAAGCCCTTTCATATTGAATATGAAAGGGCTTGAGATAAGAGTTTGTAATCTATATTGATATGATATAATAGTCGTTTGTTTTGTATCGGATTTCTTATAAAACTAGCCCATGTTTTTATAAATTAACTTTTATAGTTTCTGACCAAATTCTTCACCATAATTAAATACCCTATGGTTTATGCGTATGTTTTTGTTTTATATTATTTAGCAATAATATAAGAAGTAGACGGAGTATTTTTATCAAAAAAAACTTCATTAGCTATTGGACCAATGAAGTTATAAATAGGTTGAATTGTGTAATTTATTTGTATAGGACTTCTTTTACCGCTTTTACAACATCATCGCTGTTTGGTATCCATGCTTTCAATAAAACAGGTGAATATGGTGCTGGGGTGTCAGCTGTAGTAATTCTTTTTATGGGGGCGTCTAAGTGATCAAACGCTTCATCTTGAACTCTAAAAGTAATTTCTGAAGCAACACTAGCAAATGGCCAAGCTTCTTCTAAAACAACCAAACGATTTGTTTTTTTTACAGATTTAATAATAGCTGCATGGTCCATAGGTCTTACAGTTCTTAAATCAATGATTTCTATAGAAATCCCTTCCTTTGCCAATTCATCTGCAGCTTTGTAAGCCTCTTTAATAATTTTACCAAAAGAAACTACGGTTACATCAGATCCTTCTCTTTTAATGTCTGCAACACCAATTGGAATAATATATTCTCCTTCTGGTATTTCCATTTTGTCTCCATACATTTGTTCGGATTCCATAAAAATTACAGGATCGTCGTCACGAATTGCGGCTTTTAATAAACCTTTAGCATCGTATGGGTTTGACGGTACAATTACTTTTAAGCCAGGAGTATTGGCAAACCAGTTTTCAAAAGCTTGAGAATGCGTTGCTCCTAATTGTCCTGCTGAAGCTGTTGGGCCACGAAAAACAATTGGACAATTAAATTGACCACCAGACATCTGTCTAATTTTTGCAGCATTGTTTATGATTTGATCAATTCCTACAAGAGAAAAATTAAATGTCATATATTCAACAATAGGTCTGTTCCCATTCATGGCAGATCCTATTGCAATTCCTGCAAATCCTAATTCGGCAATGGGAGCATCAATAACTCTCTTTTCACCAAATTCATCTAACATTCCTTTACTAGCTTTGTAAGCACCATTATATTCTGCTACTTCTTCACCAATCAAATAAATTGTTTCATCTGTGCGCATTTCTTCACTCATTGCTTCACAAATTGCTTCTCTAAACTGAACTGTTTTCATGTATTGCTTTCTCTTAGTTGTTTATTGAATTGCAAAAATAAGGAAAATATGACTAAAAAAATCTACTTTTATTAGCAAAAATCTACAACCTTTTCTTAATCTTTTTTGTTGCCTAAGCTTCTTTTTTTGAGAATTGAAATAACAATGTTAGCCTTTTTTAAATACTTTATTTCTGTGTAGTTCTTGGCTAATAATTCATAGTATTCATTAGAAAGGTTGAAGACATTAGAATACAAAACGTAGGTACTTTTTTTCGTGAACTTTGTGAATGATTTTTGATTTCCATTTAGATCAATTTCATCTATTCTATTGTAATTAGGAAAAAAGCTAGCAACTTCAGAAATATCAATATTCATAGTATCTAAAGAATTAATTGCTTCTTTTCTTAGAGAGTGATAAGGAGTGTGTGCCAAGGAAGCATCCCATCCTTGTGATGTTCTTTCTGGGTAAATCCATAGATTGCCAGTGATGAGCCCTATGAATAGTAATACATACAAAGGTTTTGAATACTTTTTTAATTCTTTTAAGACTAGAAAGGCTAACAGAGTAAAGGAAATATAAGAAACAATAAAATAACGATGACCAAATGCATTTGTTGAAAATAGCACAGCAACTATGATAAAAAATACAGCACAAATACTCAACAATAAAAGTTGTTTGAAATGCTTATTAAGCAATACCTTTTTTCGAAAAGAAAACAATCCAGCTATCAGAAAAATAAAGATGAAGACTCTTCCGAAATCTAGGTATCGGTGAATTAAAATAGCAATGTTTTTTAGAAACTGAGTAATGCTTGGAAGATGCCATAATTCTGCCCACGGAGACGCTGGATGTGTTTGTAACCATCCCTTTGTTGCTAGTCTCCACAATACAAAAACAATACCAGGAAGAGCAGCTAAAAAATAAAAGCTTAGAAATTTAATGTGGAGAATTTTCCAAAAACTCTTTTTATTACAATAGTAGTTGTTTAAGACTTCAAATAGAAATAAACCAGCAAAGAGCATCATGCTTCTAAATGTGATAATACTTAGAAAAAAAAGTCCGATGAATAGCCATTTCTTTTCTTGATAAAGAATACCGTTCACAGCAATAAAAAAGAAAAAAACAATAATTATCTCGGGATTCACTAACACAAAAGAAGCTGATAAGGTAGGGTCTGCTAATACAAGTAAAAGACCTAATAGCATGATTGTTTTATTCGTAACAAAATAAGAGATAAATCGCTGTAATTGATATACTGAGCCGATCACAAAGGGTAGCATTGCTAAATGACTCACCCATAGGCTATGGCCAAAAATTTTCCAAAAAAAAGCAAGTACAACTCCTAAAAAAGGTGGATGTCCAGGATCAAAATCGTTGGGCATTGTCCAATCAAAAAAACCATTTCTATAAATTTCATTTCCCATTTTTGAGGCAAATAAAACATTGTCCCAAAACATACCAAAATCATAGGAAATCATAAAAAGTAAGGTTCCTATACCGATACTAACTAGTAGTTTTTGAACAGTATCTTTGTTGAAGTTAAAATTCATGGTTTCGTTACTATAAACGAAGCTACTACAAATTAGGTAGGAATCCAAAAAAACAAATAGAACATTAGTACAAAGAAAAATAGTATTTTTATGTTTAATAACTATCACTTTGATCAACTCATTTTTTATATCAAAATTTTCTAGAAATTCTTTTCTGATTGCCTGTGTTGTATATCTTTTTTCAGCATATCACAGTATAGGGTTTTATCATGCAGACGAACATTATCAAATTTTAGAATTTGCAAATATGAAGTTGGGCAATAGTCCTGCAGAAGAATTACCTTGGGAATATGATAAAAAAATAAGACCTGTAGTTCAAGTTTCATTTGCGATGGTAGTCATTCGTTCTCTTCAACAAATATCAATTACTAGTCCTTATACACAGGCTTTGGTGTTACGATGTATTACTGCACTATTAATACTTTTAACAAGCACCTTTTTTATTCGTAAAACAAGGTATTTATTTACTGATTTAAAACAAGAAAAATGGTATATACTCTCTTCTTACTTTCTCTGGTTTTTACCTTTTTTAAGTGCTCGATTTTCTTCTGAAATATGGAGTGGAGTGTTTTTTTTGTGGATGATTTCATTATACTTAGAAAAAGACACTTCTAAAAGGAATGTTTTTTTGATGGGTTTTTTAGCTGCTGTTAGTTTTTTATTTCGATTTCAAATAACATTTGCTTTATTTGGTTTTTTTAGTTGGCTATTTTTTATGAGAGTAGAAAGTAAGCGTTTTTATTTAAAATATATCACAGCATTTATAATGGTACTCATTTTTGGGTTCTTATTAGATTCATGGTTTTATGAAACACTTACATTTACACCTTTTAATTATTTAAATGAATTTATAGCTACTAACGATAAATCAAATTATGGTGCTTCTCCTTGGTATTATTACTTAGAAAAAATAATTACATTTCCAAGACTATTTATTGGTATTCCTTTATTTATTTCATTACTTTTTTTCTTTATAAAGAACCCGAAAAATATGTTTACCTGGATATTGGTTTCTTTTTTATTTTTTCATTCAATTGTTGGTCATAAAGAAGAACGGTTTATGTTTCCTATGGTCTTTATGTTACCTTTAATTTTATCTTTTGGATACTCAAAATACCTCCATAACAGAAAACCAAAAGTAATTTTTAGGGTAGTTTTAGTGCTTTTCTTTGCAGTTAATTTTTTTCTTATTTTTTTAATGAGCATAAAAGGAGTAGGAAGAGGGAGGCTAGTTATAGCAGAATATGTATATGAACATTACCAAGACAAAGAAATAGATTTAATTTATACCACAAAAGGCTATCTATTTGAGGATCCATCTGGTCCCCTGTTTATGAATTTTTATAAGCAACAAAAGTTACACACCATAGAAGTTAGCAATCTCTGCGAAATATCAACTATTTTAAATGAGAATAAAAATGAAAAATTAGTAGTTATTGAACTTGGAGATTTATTACTAGATGATTGCTTAAATATGGAAAATGCTATTTTTTTAAAAGAGAGTTTGCCAATTAGAAAAGAATGGATTCTTGCAATGAATAATTTTGGATTTAAAACTTCAAAACTAGATAAGATATTATTATTATATAAATTTAATGAAAGAAAATAATTTAAAAAATACTATGCGCGCATAGTATTTTTTAAATTATTGTATTATCTTTGTTTTATTAAACTAAAATAAAAATTTAAATGAAAATATTAGTATGTATCAGCCATGTACCTGATACCACTTCAAAAATTAATTTTACCGATAACGATACAAAATTTGACACCAATGGTGTTCAGTTTGTGATTAACCCATATGATGAATTTGTACTAACTAGGGCAATGTGGTTTAAAGAAAAACAAGGAGCTACAGTTACTGTTGTAAATGTTGGAACTGCTTCAACTGAGCCTACCTTAAGAAAGGCACTTGCAATTGGAGCAGATAATGCTATTAGAATCAATGCAGTACCAAACGATGGGATGTCTGTGGCAAAAGAAATTGCAGCAGTTGCAAAGAATGGAGGATATGATCTAGTTTTAGCAGGAAAAGAATCTAGTGATTACAACGGACAAATGGTACCTGGTATGGTAGCAGCTTTATTGGGCTATAATTTTGTTAATGGTTGTGTTTTAATCGAGTTAGAGGGAGCAAATGTATCTGCAACCAGAGAAATAGATGGCGGTAGTGAGTCTTTACAAACCAGTTTGCCTTTAGTAGTTGGAGGACAAAAAGGAATTGTTGAAGAGTCTGATTTACGTATTCCAAACATGAGAGGTATTATGATGGCACGTAAAAAACCATTAACTATTTTAGAACCAACAAGTTTAGAAAATACGACCTGTTCTGAATCTTTTGAAAAACCAGCACCAAAAGGAGCGGTAAAATTAGTAGCTGCAGATAATATAGACGAATTAATACGTCTATTACACAATGAAGCGAAAGTAATTTAATTGAAAAAAAAATAATAAAAATATTCTGAAGTATCTTCAGAATTAAAATTAAAAATATATGTCAGTTTTAGTATACACAAGTTCTTCCGATGGAAAATTCAAAAAATCAGCATTTGAGCTTGTTTCTTATGGAAAAAAAGTTGCAGAAGAATTAGGAACCAATCTTATTGCTTTAACTATTAATGCAGCAGAAGTTTCTGAATTACAAACGTACGGAGCAGAAAGCATTGTAACTGTAACCAATGATCAATTAACCGGATTTAATGCAAAAGGATATGCCTCAGTAATCCATCAAGTTGCCGCTGCAAAAGGAGCAACTGTTGTGGTGGTAGACTCTAGTATAGATGGTTTGTATCTTGGACCTTTAGTAGCTGTTTCTTTAGATGCAGGATATACATCTAATGTAGTAGCTGCCCCAAGTTCAATAACTCCATTTACTGTAAAAAGAAAAGCTTTTTCTAATAAAGGTTTTAACAATACGGTGATTTCTTCAGAAAATAAAGTAATTGGATTGGCAAAAAACTCATTTGGGATTCACGAAAATCCAGTAAATGCATCAGTTGAAAGTTTTGATGCTTCTATAACTGAATCAGATTTAGGGGTTACATCTACTAGTGTAGACAAAGCTGTAGGGAAGGTAACTATTGCAGATGCAGATGTTGTTGTTTCTGCTGGAAGAGGTTTAAAAGGCCCAGAGAACTGGGGAATGGTTGAAGAATTAGCAGACGTTTTAGGTGCTGCAACAGCTTGTTCTAAACCTGTTTCTGATTTAGGTTGGAGACCACACGGAGAGCATGTTGGACAGACTGGAAAACCAGTTGCCACAAACTTATATATAGCCATTGGAATATCTGGAGCAATCCAGCACCTTGCAGGAATTAATGCCTCCAAAGTAAAAGTTGTTATTAATACAGATCCAGAAGCACCGTTTTTTAAAGCTGCTGATTATGGAATTGTTGGAGATGCTTTTGATGTTGTTCCACAATTAATTAGTAAACTCAAAGATTTTAAAGCACAAAACTCATAATTTTTAGTAAATTGTGCCCTAGTAAAGGGCTGTCTAATTTTTGGTAGTTGCCATTAATTAGACAGCTTTTTTTTATTTATATAGATTCATGAGTTTAATAAAACTAACTATAAAAGGAATATCATACAGCCAAACGCAAAGTGGAGCATATGCTCTAGTATTGAGTGAAATGGATGGAACTAGAACATTACCAATCATCATTGGAGCCTTTGAAGCGCAATCTATAGCGATCGCATTAGAAAAAGAAATTAGACCACCAAGACCACTAACGCACGATTTGTTTAAAACATTTTCTGAACGTTTTCATATCAACATAAAACAAGTAATTATTCACAAGTTAGTAGACGGTATTTTCTTTTCTAGTTTAATTTGTGAAAAAGACGGGATAGAAGAAATAATTGATACTAGAACTTCAGATGCTATTGCTATTGCTATTCGTTTTCTTGCTCCAATTTATACGTACGAGAATATTTTAGAAAAAGCAGGGATTTATCTAAAAATAGAAGAAGAAATTGCTATTAAAGGAAGTTTAGATCCAGAAACGATTAAGGTAACCCTAGATCAAATTCAACCATCAGATCTTTCAAATTCATCATTAGAAGAGCTTCATAATCAGTTAAAAGAAGCTGTGTTAAATGAAGATTATGAAACAGCAGCAAAAATTAGAGACGAAATCAGTAAAAAATCTTAATTTTAAATTATGAAAAAATACCTTGTTGTAATCCTATGCTTTTTTTCAATTCTAGCCACTGCGCAAACTATTGAAAAAGAATGGAAATTTCAATCTATAAAAAAGAATAATAGCACCTCTATTGTTGATATTAATTCTACTGATTTTTTTACTTTAAAAGATGGGAAATTCAATTATTCGTTAGTTGCCAAGGATAGTTTAGTTGCACAAGGAAATTATATACGTCAGAAAAATCTTCTAATTTTCAAGTATTCAATACCTAAAGACACAGTTCGTTTTTATAATATCAGCCAAGTAACAGATTCTATCTTAACATTGTCAGAGAATAATGTTTTCTATTCATTTAACTTAGCAAATAAGCCTAGAAAAAGTATAACATCTCCAATCAATGAAATAAAAGAGACCATCGTACCAAGTCAAGGGTTTTCTTTGACAAGTTTATGGCGGGGAATTTTAGGGATGTTTGTTTTATTAATTATCGCATTTTTATTTAGTGCTAACAGACGGGCCGTTGATTGGAAAAAAGTTGGAATAGGACTATCTCTTCAATTAATCATTGCTGTTGGAGTTTTAAAAATACCATTTATTCAAAAAGGTTTTGAGCTAGTAGGAAAGCTTTTTATAGAAATTTTGGAATATACAAAAGCAGGTAGCATGTTCTTGTTTGATGGATTAATTGCAGATATGGATACTTTTGGTTATATTTTTGCCTTCCAAGTTTTACCAACAATTATCTTCTTTTCTGCGTTGACATCATTGCTTTTCTATCTAGGGATTATTCAGTGGATCGTGAAAATTTTAGCGATTGGTTTGTCTAAATTTTTAGGTATTTCTGGAATGGAAAGTTTGTCTGTTGCGGGGAATATATTTCTAGGACAAACAGAAGCACCTTTGTTAATCAAAGCGTATTTAGAAAAAATGAATAAGTCTGAAATGCTGTTGGTGATGATAGGAGGCATGGCAACCGTTGCAGGGGCTGTATTAGCAGCTTATATAGGGTTTTTAGGAGGAGGAGATAAAGAATTAGAATTGATTTTTGCAAAGCATCTATTGGCAGCTTCTGTTATGGCAGCTCCTGGTGCTATTGTAATTTCTAAAATTTTATATCCACAAACAGAAGAAGTAAATACAGATGTAACTGTTTCTCCAGAAAAAATTGGATCAAATATCTTAGATGCGATTGCTAACGGAACTACAGAAGGACTCAAATTAGCGGTTAATGTTGGAGCTATGTTGTTAGTTTTTGTAGCAGTAATAGCTATGCTTAATGGAATTTTAGGTTTATTTGGAAGTTTTGATGGAATAGAATCTTTTGCATGGCATTTTACCTCATTAGATGAAGTAATAGCAGCCAATAGTACTTTGTATGACGGTCTTTCTATTGAATTAATTCTTGGCTATGCCTTTGCGCCATTAATGTGGCTTGTTGGAGTTGCCAGTGAAGATATGACCTTAATGGGACAGCTTTTGGGAATTAAATTAGCTGCAAGTGAATTTATAGGTTACATACAATTAGCAGAACTAAAGAATGTTGCAAATGCAACACATTTTACGTTTAATAAATCTATTATTATGGCAACCTATATGTTATGTGGGTTCGCAAATTTTGCATCTATTGGAATTCAAATTGGAGGAATTGGTTCTTTAGCACCTGGGCAAAGAAAAACATTATCTGAGTTTGGAATGAAAGCTCTTATTGGAGGTACTATAGCATCGTTAATGTCTGCAACCATAGCAGGTATGATTATTGGATAATCTATAAACAAATCGTTGATAACTTTATCACATAAAGTAACCCTTCAATCTAAACAAATTGAAGCTTTATTTATTTTTGATAACTAAAGAAATGAATTATGAAGCAATACCATGACTTAGTAAAACACGTTTTAGAAAACGGAAATGAAAAAGCAGATAGAACAGGCACAGGAACCAAAAGTGTTTTTGGTTATCAGATGCGGTTTGATTTAAGCAAGGGATTCCCTATGATCACTACTAAGAAACTACATCTAAAATCTATTGTTTATGAATTGCTGTGGTTTATTAAAGGAGATACAAATGTAAAATACTTACAAGAAAATGGTGTAAGAATTTGGAACGAATGGGCAGATGAAAATGGTGATTTAGGTCCAGTATACGGTCATCAGTGGCGTAATTGGAATAGTGATGATATAGATCAGTTGAAAGAAGTCATCAAAACCTTAAAAAATAATCCTGATAGTAGAAGAATGTTAATTTCTGCATGGAACCCAAGTGTACTACCAGATAATTCTGCTTCTTTTTCAGAAAATGTAGCAAATGGAAAAGCAGCATTACCTCCGTGTCATGCATTTTTTCAATTTTATGTATCAGAAGGGAAATTGTCTTGTCAATTGTACCAAAGAAGTGCAGACATTTTTCTAGGAGTTCCCTTTAATATTGCTTCATATGCATTGTTTACAATGATGATAGCTCAAGTTTGTGGCTATGAGGCTGGAGAGTTTATTCATACATTTGGAGATGCTCATATCTACAGTAATCACTATGAACAATTAGAACTGCAATTGTCTAGAGAACTAAGACCTTTGCCAACTATGAAAATGAATCAAGACATCCATAGTATTTTCGATTTTACTTTTGAAGATTTTGAGTTGTCAAATTACAATCCTCACCCACATATTAAAGGTGCGGTAGCAATATAAAAAAAAAGTTTTATGATTACAATAATTGCTGCCATTGGTGCTAATAAAGAGCTTGGTAAAGACAACGATTTAATTTGGCACTTACCAGCCGATTTAAAACGGTTTAAAAAAGTAACAACAGGCCATGCAATTATCATGGGTAGAAATACCTTTGAATCCATAGGGAAACCATTACCCAATAGACGATCTATTATAATTACCAGAAACCCTTCCTACAAAAAAGAAGGATGTGAGGTAGTACATAGTCTTGAAGATGCTATTGAATTAATTCATGATCAAGACGATGCTTTTATTATCGGAGGTGCACAAATTTATAATGAGGCAATGGAAAAGAACTTGGTTGATCAACTAGATATAACTGAGGTGCATCAAAATTTTGATGCAGATGTTTTTTTCCCTTTAATAGATTCAGCTATCTGGAAAGAAGTTGCCAGAGAACAGTTCTTTTCAGATGAAAAGAATGCATATAATTATAGTTTCCTTAGCTACCAGAGAACTATCTAATTTTCATTGGTGGTCCTGAGCCACCATCTAACCTGATCTTATACTTTTGTTGGGCAAATTGAAAGTAGTTGAATAACTTATAATTCACTTCTAAGCCATAATTTACTTGAGGGTTATACTCAATAACATTTTCAAAGATAGAAGAGTCAAATCTTGAAGGATTTAATGCTCTCATATTCCAGTTGGTTACGTAAATATTGTTCTTGTTTTCTAAATAATTTTGTGAATAATAATTCATGGGTCTCGCCACGGAATTTAAATAAAGAGTAAAACCAATATCAAAGATAATAATCTCATATTCTAGACTGTCATTTGCTATTACAACAGGCTTTTCTTTCATTTTCAAACTACTTTTCAGAGTAGAAGAACTACAGGAAGCTATTAGTATACTAAGGATAAATAGTCCCAAAAGCTGGAATAAATACTTCATAATCATTTTTTTGCTTGCCTAAATTTCCGAAAAATACTTGATGTAAGAATCTTTTTTTTTAAAATTTTAATTTTTTACAAGGATAAAGTATCTTTAGATAAAATTAATACACGTATGAGATCATTACTATCAATCTTGCTTTTCTTAAGTATTCAGGCTAATTCCGCACAAATTTTATCAGAAAAAGACAGAGCGAAACTTAAAGATGAGCTGTTAGAAGATAGATTCCAACACCTACTTCCTCAATTAATGGACGAAGCAAACCTAGACATGTGGCTTCTTATTTCTAGAGAATATAATGAAGATCCGGTATTAAAAACAATGCTGCCTGCAAGATGGTTAAATGCTCGACGTAGAACCATGATTCTTTTCTATAGAAATAAAGAACAAAATACCATTGAACGTATTGCTGTAGCTAGATATGATATTGGAAAGAGTATTAAATCTGCTTGGAATAAAGAACTTGAACCTAACCAATGGAAAGCTCTATCTAGAATTATTGCTGAAAGAAATCCGAATAAAATAGGAATTAATTATTCTAAACATTTTGCCTTGGCAGACGGATTGGTAAAAACAGATTATGAAGAATTAGCGGAAAATTTACCAGACTCATTACTATCAAAATTAGTGTCTGCAGAAAAATTAGCAATTGCTTGGCTAGAAACAAGAACAGAAAAAGAGATGAAATTGTTTAAAAAATTGGTAAAAACAACTCATGATATTATTGATGTTGCTTTTTCAGGGAAAGTTATTGAACCAGGAAAAACAACCACAGAAGATTTGGTTTGGTTCTTGCGACAAACCGTTACAGATATGGGGCTAGAAACCTGGTTTCATCCAACAATAGACATACAAAGAACCAATCAAGAATTACAATCACATATTTATTCATTTACCAAAGGAGATAAAGACAAGATTATTCAAAAAGGAGATTTATTACACTGTGATTTTGGCATTACCTATATTGGCTTGAATACTGATTGCCAGCAACATGCCTATGTGTTAAAAGATAATGAAACTATGGTGCCTCAGTATTTAGCTACTGCATTTAAAAAGGGGAATAGATTGCAAGATATTTTAACTACTAACATGAAGGAAGGGAAAACAGGAAATGAAATTCTTTTAAGTTCTTTAAAGACAGCAAAAAAAGAAGGATTGCGACCCTCTATTTATACACATCCACTAGGAAAATATGGACATAGTGCAGGAACAACCATTGGCATGTGGGATTCACAGGGTGGAGTTCCTTTTAATGGAGATTATTCGTTGCATAAAAATACCGTATATGCCATAGAACTAAACGTAACAGTAAGTATACCAGAGTGGCAAAAAGATATTAGAATTATGTTGGAGGAAGCGGGCTTTTATGGAGATAACTTCTTTGAATATGTAAACGAAAGACAAACTGAAATTAAACCGATTAAGGCTAATTAATGGTTGGAGTTTCTAGAGACGACTTATTGAAAATTCTTACTGTTTTTACAAGAAGAATCGGGTTGTTATTTTTATTTGTAATTGCGTTGTATTTTGATGGAATAGGTTTTGCAACGATTTATCCGCATGCGCAAACTGTTACCAATACTTTTATGCTGATTGCTTTTTTCTTGTTATATAAAAGATCTGTAAAACGAACGAGAGAATTAATGATATATGCTGTAATCATTGGATTTACAGGCGAATATTTATTTTCAATTGTATTAGACATGTATACCTACAGGTTATCTAATCTTCCACTTTACATTCCTTTTGGACATGCAGCTGTATATGCTAGAACCTATACTTTTTCGAAAGCATCTATTGTTAAGAAATATCAAAAAGAAATTATCAGATGTCTATCTTTTGTAATCATACTATTTGCGCTGTTCTATCTAGTTGCATTCAATGATGTTTTTGGTTTTGTAATGACGATTGCAGTATTTTTAGTATTGATTAAAAGACCAAAAGATCAATTATTTTTTTTAACAATGTACATTGTTGTTGCCGTTTTAGAAATAGGTGGAACTACATATGCAGCTTGGTCATGGCCTGATAAGGCTTTTGGAGTTTTTCCTTTATTGAAAAGTCATAATCCACCAAGTGGCATTAGTCTGTTTTACTTTTTATTAGATATAGGATGTTTTGTTTTGTACACACTTTTTAATAGTAAGACCTGGAATAGATTTAAAAATATCAAAAGACAGCAGCAATTACAAAGAATAGATCACATATAAAATGTGTACATTTATCAATCAAAATTAAAATAGAACACAAATGAAATTAAAAAAAATCATCTACTTGTTCCTTGTGAGTGGAATCTTATTTTCTTGTGATGATGATGAGAAAAAAGAAACGAAATTTAATCACCTTGTAGAACAATTTGCAGATATAAAAGTACTTCGTTATAAAATACCTGGATTTGAAGAATTAAGTACTAAAGAAAAATCTTTGGTGTACTACTTAACCCAAGCTGGCTTGGCTGGTAGAGATATCATGTGGGATCAGAATTACAAACACAATTTAAAAATTAGAGAAGCTTTAGAGAACATTAATGCTACCTATACAGGAGATAGAGAATCTGACGATTTTAATGCCTTTAAAGTATATTTAAAAAGAGTTTGGTTTTCTAATGGAATTCATCATCATTATTCAAATGATAAAATAAAACCAGCATTTACACGTGATTATTTTGAAACCGAATTATTGAAAAAATCTACTACAGTATTAGCACCAGAGGTTGTTGCTGTTTTATTTAATGATGTAGATGCTAAAAAGGTAAATAAGAAAGAAGGTGTAGATAATATTTTATCTTCTGCTATAAATTTTTATGGATCAGATATCACAGATAAAGATGTTACAGACTTCTATAAAACTGCCTACAGAGGACCAAAAGGAATGCCAGTAGAAGCAGGTTTAAATTCAAAATTAGTTCGAGAAAATGGAGTGTTGGTAGAAAAAGTTTGGAAATCTGGAGGAATGTATGGAGCTGCTATTGATCAAATTATAGGTTGGTTAGAAAAAGCAAAAGGAGTCGCAGAGAACGAGAATCAAGCAAAAGCATTAGGCTTATTAATAGAATATTATAAAACAGGAAGTTTAGATGTTTGGGATCAATATTGTATAGCTTGGGTTACTTCTACAGAAGGAAATATAGATTGGATTAACGGATTTATAGAGGTATATAATGATCCAAAAGGCTACAGAGGTTCGTATGAAACAATCGTAGAAATTAAAGATTTTGATATGTCTCGTAAAATGGCTGTACTATCTGAAAATGCACAATGGTTTGAAGACAATTCTCCATTAGACCCAGCTCATAAAAAAGACAGAGTAGTAGGAGTTTCTTATAAGACAGTAAGTGTCGCTGGAGAGGCTGGAGATTCTTCTCCTAGCACACCAATTGGTGTGAATTTACCGAATAATAATTGGATAAGACAACAACACGGTTCTAAATCTGTTTCTCTAGGAAATATAACAAGTGCCTATAATAACTCAGGAGGTTCTGGAAGATTAAATGAGTTTGCTTTTGATGAAGAAGAAATTAGATTGGAAGAAAAATACGGTCAAATTGCCGATAAATTACACACAGCGTTACATGAAGTAGTAGGGCATGCATCTGGTGTTATTAATGATGGAATAGGTCAGCCTAAAGAAACTCTACAAAATTATGCATCTACAATGGAAGAGGGAAGAGCAGATTTAGTTGGGCTGTATTATTTAATGGACCCAAAATTACAAGAGCTAGGCTTAACTGATAATTGGGAAGAGCTAGGAAAAGCTTCTTATGATGGATACATTAGAAATGGCCTCATA
This sequence comes from uncultured Flavobacterium sp., assembly GCA_964485155.1. Taxonomy (GTDB): domain Bacteria; phylum Bacteroidota; class Bacteroidia; order Flavobacteriales; family Flavobacteriaceae; genus Polaribacter. Next base: position 9,481 of record CAZAIL010000018.1, on the reverse strand, counting down.
ACTCAATTAATTAGAATTGAATTAGGAAATGATTTAGAAGAAGATCATATGGTAAATCGTCAATGGGTGGCAGCTTGGTCTTTTGAACAAGGCAAGAAAGATAATGTGATAGAAAAGCTAACAAAAGAAGGTAAAACCTTCTTTAAAGTAAATGACTATGCCAAGTTACGCACTATTTTTGGGCGCTTATTAAAAGAAACTCAACGAATTAAATCTGAAGGAGATTTTGATGCAGCAAAGGCTTTGGTAGAAGGGTATGGTGTTAAAGTAGATCAAGTAATTCATGCAGAAGTGATAGAACGAAACAAGCAATTTACATCAGCTCCATACAGTGGTTTTGTAAACCCCGTGTTAGAACCAGTTCTAGATATAGACGGAAATATTGTAGATGTTACTGTGAATCAGCCAAAAGATTTTGAAGAGCAAATGCTATTCTACGCAACAAATTATGGTTTTTTGAAAGCAGAAAATAACTAAAGCTTTTTTAAGCACTATTTTATTAAAAAGATTCCTCGAGCTATTGTCTCGAGGTTTTTTTTATTCATGGTCAACTTATCTGTGAAATTAATGAATAAAATAAAACTGATTTTATAACAAATAGGCGGTTACTAGACGAAGAGCTACAAATATTAAAATAGACAAAGTGCCATAAATAGCTACTTTTTTAGCGGCATTCTTGTAATATGCTTCATGATTTTTAGCATCTTTTTTGTAAGAAATCACCATAAAAATAATAAAGGCAATGATAAAAATAATAGCAAAAATGATTCGACCCGTTGTAAACATAAATTATGTATTTTTAACAAAATTACGAATTAAATGAAAACCGCAATTGTTTTTGGAGCAACTTCTGGCATTGGAAAAGAAATTTCTGAACTATTACTTAAAGATGGGTATAAAGTAGCCATTACAGGTAGGCGATTAGAGAAGTTAGAGGAACTTAAAAATCAATATTCTAATCAGGTGTATGTTGCTCAAAATGATATTCAAAAAGTGGATGAAGTAGAAAAGGTATTTAATGATATCCTCGAAGAGTTTCCAACAATAGATCTCATTATTCAATCTTCAGGAGTAGGGCATATTAACCCTACATTAGCTTGGAGCATGGAAGAGGAAACCATTCATACAAATGTAGTGGGGGTAACTAAATTATACGATTTATCTTTTAACTTATTTCGAAAACAAGGGTTTGGTCATTTGGTAGGTATCACCTCCATTGCATCCATACGAGGAAACCGAGGAGCACCAGCGTATTTTTCATCAAAGGCCTATCAAAAAGCATATTTAGAGAGCTTATACATGAAAACAAAAACTATCAAATCTAACAAAGTATTTATTACAGATATTCGTCCTGGGTTTGTAGACACAGCTATGGCACTAGGACATGGTGTTTTTTGGATGGTTCCTCTAGAAAAAGCAGCAAAACAAATTTATACAGCTATTAAAAAGAAGAAAAGAGTTGCCTATATTTCTAAACGATGGAGGCTTATTGCTTTCGTTTTAAAAATAGCTCCCGGTAGACTTCTTAAAAAAATGATTTAAAAATAACACCTATATAGAATACATGAAAAAATATACAGATGCAGTACACGAATTCCATTCAGCATTTAAGCTAGGGATTAAAAATGAACCAACAGCAGACCTTGGAGCAGCTAAAAATTTACTTCGTTTTAATTTGATGAAAGAAGAAAATGAAGAATATCTTGAAGCGGCAAATGCAAATGATTTAGTGGAGGTTGCAGATGCTTTAGGAGATATGTTATATATTTTGGCAGGAACCATTATAGAACACGGAATGCAATACAAGATTGCGGAAGTTTTTGATGAAATTCAGCGCAGTAATATGAGTAAATTAGGAGAAAATGGACATCCGATTTTTCGTGAAGATGGAAAAGTTTTAAAAGGTCCCAATTACTTTAAGCCAAATATTGGTGAAATTTTAGAAAAATAAGTGTTTGTCTTGCTAATAAAGAGAAGATATTTCTAAGGCTGTCACTTACAGTCTAAAACGCTGCCCTTCTGTTGCAAATCTAAAACCAAGCAATTCTAACTCATTTCGTTCTTTAGAATTAGATTGTAATGCAGGATTTGTATGATTAAAATGAATGAAAATCACTTTGTTCTTTGTTGCTAAAGATTCATTTTTAAACAATGCAACAGTTTCCTCAATAAAAGGATGAGGTACTTCGCTCATAGGCCTGTTAATTTCTCCTTCTTTAAAAAAGGTAGCATCAATAAAAGCATAATCAACTTTTTTAACTTCTTCTACAATATTTTTCTCCCACAAGCTCCATTTATTGATGTCTGGTATAAATAGTGCAGAGTTTGTGTTACCTTCAATTTTATAGCCAACAGTTTCAGAAAACTCATCTCTATGAGGAACAATAAAAGGAGTAACTTTTAATGCCTTACTAAGAGGTACAATACTGTCTTTTTGTAAGTCTAAGAATACAATATTTTGTGTGGTTACCAACTGACTCCATGGGCCATTATTAGAAAGAAATTCTTTCATTTTTGGCATAGCATACACAGGGATGTCTTTTTTACCTAGTGCCTCTTTGCCAAAGTATAGCAAGCCAGCATAATGCCCCATGTGTGCATGGGTAATAAATACACCATCTATAATAGTACTTGTTTTTAGATGTTTTTTTTCTAAATCTGCTAATTGAGTTGATATATCTGGAGTTGCTTCAAACAGAAATTTTTGCTGAGATTCTTTGTCAATTAAACCCAAAGAAACTACTTGTTGTTTGGGTAGAATACCTTTATAAAAATCATCACAGCATTTTTTTTGGCAACCAATATGAGGAAATCCACCATCTTGAGCCGTTCCTAAAATTGTAATGTATTGATTTGCTTGTTTTGTTTTGTTATTGGATATATCATTCGTAGTACATCCTATCAAACTAAAGGTGAATACCGCAAAACAATATAATTTTTTCAAAACTTAAACTTTTACTCTCCAACCATACGGGTCTTTAGATGTATTGGTTTGAATGGCTATAATTTTCTTTTTAAAGAAAGAAGCATAAGTATCTGATAGTTCTGGGAGTTCATAATCCGCTCCTTGATACCCAAAACCTGCTATGGGAGAAACTACAGCTGCAGTTCCTGCACCAAACATTTCTTTTAAGTCTCCGTCTTTTGCTGCTTGAACAACTTCACTCACTGAAATTTTTCGAACTTCAACAGAGATGTTATGGTCTTCGGCAATTTGTAAAATACTTTTTCGTGTAATTCCGTCTAATATTCTATCGTTTGTTGGGCTCGTAATTAAAATATCTCCAATACGAATAAAGATATTCATAGCACCAGCTTCTTCAATAAATTGATGCGAATTATCATCGGTCCAAACCACCTGATTGTATCCTTTTTCAATGGCTAATTGAGTAGGGTAAAACTGTGCAGCATAATTACCACCAGCTTTTGCAAAACCCACACCTCCATTGGCAGCTCTGGCATATTTTTCTTCAATTAAAACAGTTATCTTCCCTGAGAAATAAGCACCTGAAGGCGCCGCAGCAATCATAAAAGTATAAGAATCTGCCGGAGAAGCGTGAAGCCCTTCACCAGATGCAAACATAAAAGGCCGAACATATAAAGAACTTCCTTCTGTAGTTGGAATCCAGTCACTATCAATTTCCAGTAATTTTTTCAAACCTTGCATAAATAAATCTGCTGGAATTTCAGGCATCATTAAACGGTTTGCAGAAATATTTAAACGTTTGCAGTTATCTTCTGGTCTGAATAAAAAGACCTCTCCATTGGCATCTTTATAGGCTTTCATTCCTTCAAAAATAGATTGACCGTAATGGAAAATTTTGGCTCCAGGGTTTAACGTAATTGGTTCGTTAGGTTTAATAATTGGGTTCTGCCATTCACCATCAATATATTCACATTGAAATATATGGTCAGAAAATACTTTTCCAAAAGGTAAATCGCTAAAATCTACATTGCTGATTTTAGAATTTTTTGTAGGTTGAATTTTTATGTCTATAGCCATGCTAATTTATAAGTAGATAAAAACAAAAGTAAACAAATTTGTTTGTTTTTTAAGTAAAAAAAGCACTCGGAACTTTTATTCTAAACAACTATCTTTGATATATATAAAATATAAGTTTTTGATATGAAAAAAATAGAAATAATCTTATTGTTGTCCTTTGTAATTGTAGGGTGTAATACAGCTACTAAAAATAATAAAATAGCAACAAAAGCATCAGGAAACACAAATTATAGTAGTTTTGGAGAAACGATTACTGACACAGATTATGTGTTGTCTAAAGAAGCTTTAGCAAGCTATAAAGCATTAGAAACAGGAGATACTATTAATTTAAAATTTAGTGCTAATATAAAAGAAGTTTGCACTAGAAAAGGGTGTTGGATGACACTTCCAGCTGGTGTAGAAGACGAAACAATTATGGTTCGATTTAAAGATTACGGATTCTTTATGCCCCTAGATGCCTCAGGTAAAGAGGTAATAGTAGCAGGAAAGGCATTTGTAACAGAAGTATCTGTAGCTGATCTAAAACATTATGCTGGAGATGCAGGAAAATCACCAGATGAAATTGCAAATATCACAGAACCAGCAATGGAGTTTGCTTTTGAGGCTAACGGTGTTTTGTTGAAAAAATAATAAGTACTTATATCATACTGTTGAAAAGAGAAATTATACAAACTTCAGACGGATCTACAACTATTCATATTCCTGAATGGAATGAACAATACCATTCTATTCATGGTGCTATTCAAGAAGCATATCATGTGTATATTAAACATGGCTTAGAATCAAAAAACACAAATCAGATTGCTGTTTTAGAAATTGGTTTTGGAACTGGATTAAATAGTTTTATTACGTTTTTAGAAGCTCAAAAAAAGAAGTTATTGATCGAGTATGTTGGTGTAGATGCATATCCAGTTCTTCAAGAAGAGTTAGAAAAATTAAATTATGTTGCTGAATTGGATGCAACTCATGCTGCTGAAATTTTCAAAAAACTTCATTTGTGTTCATGGGAAGAGAAACATCAAATTACCTCAGATTTTTCTTTACTAAAAAGAAAACAATTTTTTCATGAAATTGATGATGAAAATAAGTTTGATCTTATTTATTTTGACGCATTTGGCGCAAGAGTTCAGCCAGAATTATGGACTGAAGAAATTTTTAAAAAAATGTTTTTAGCCTTAAAACCACAAGGAGTATTAGTAACCTATGCAGCCAAAGGAAGCGTAAGAAGAGCCATGCAATCTGTAGGGTTTGCTGTAGAGAGATTGCCTGGCCCTCCAGGAAAACGCGAAATGTTACGTGCCGTTAAAGTATAATTATTTTTTTATGCGATTTCGTTGCGCAATAGGATTAAAAAAAAGTTGCTTAATACATACAAACAGATTTTTTGTAGTTGATGGTCATAATCTTAAATATAAAAATTTATAGATATGATAAATCAACTATGGATCATAAATAGTTGTTTTAAAATACTACTGTTACTATCTTATAATTCAACGAAAACATAATTATACTCGTTTATTTATAAAATTAAAAGCAAACAAAAATCATCATTTATTGAAGCTAAATTTTTATATTAGAGTTTTTAAATAGGACCCATGAAATTTCAGAGAAAATTTAGAAATAGAAGAGCTTCAAATCCCAAAAAAGGACTCGTACTAATTATGCTTTTAATAGTAGCGCTGTTTTTGTGGTATCAATCAGAAAACATCTTAGCAAGTATCTTTGATTAGGTATTGTTTTAATTTTATAATTATTTACTAATGAGCGTATAAAAATTAAGGTCATTAATCAATGATGTAATTTAATTGTATGGTTATTGTTTTAAATTAAGCTAAAATTGAAAAAATTTTGGTGTTGTATTGATTAATCTTATTTTGTGTAATTTATAATAATATTATAAAGGCTAAACTTTGTTTTGTGGCCTCAAGCCAAGAATTTTTCTTCACGTTATTGGTTAATATTTTCCATTTAGCAATTTCCATAAAATGATTAATTATGGTTAAAAAAAGCAAAAAAACGATGTTTTTTGATTAAAAAACGTCAAAATCAATCAATTTTGAGTAAAAATCAATAAATCTAAATTTCTCATTATGTGCAATAATAGTGTAGATAAAATACCCGCAGAGAATAACTGTCAGCAGTTTAAAGACAAGCCACAAGAATTGATTAGATTTGTAAGAGGATGTCATATTCACAAATACAAAGAACGTAAAATTTGAACACGGAAAAAATCATTTTAGGAATAGATCCAGGAACTACCATCATGGGCTTTGGTATTATTAAGATTGTAGGTAAAAAAATGGAGTTTATTCAAATGAATGAATTGTTGTTACAAAAATACGATGATCATTATTTGAAATTGAAACTTATTTTTGAAAGAACAGTAGAATTAATAGATACTTTTAACCCCGATGAAATTGCAATTGAAGCTCCTTTTTTTGGTAAAAATGTGCAATCTATGCTAAAGTTGGGTCGTGCTCAAGGAGTAGCAATGGCAGCTGGTTTATCTAGAGAAATTCCTATTACGGAATACCTTCCCAAAAAAATTAAAATGGCAATTACAGGTAATGGAAATGCAAGTAAAGAACAAGTAGCTTTGATGTTAAAATCGCTATTAAATTTAAAAACACTTCCAAAAAATTTAGATGCAACAGATGGTTTGGCGGCAGCTGTTTGTCATTTTTATAATGCTGGAAAAATCACTCAAGGTAAAAGTTATTCGGGTTGGGGAGCTTTTGTAAAACAAAACCCCAAAAAAATTGATTAAAAACTCCAAAAAATCATATTGAGCGGTATATACATACATATTCCTTTTTGCAAGCAAGCTTGTTTTTATTGTGACTTTCATTTTTCTACCTCAATAAATAAGAAAGACGAACTGATTGAGTGCCTTATTCATGAAATTAAATTACGAAAGAACGAATTGAATAATGTTGTTATAGAAACCATCTATTTTGGAGGAGGCACACCAAGTATGTTAAGTCAATTAGAAATAGACAGTATTATAGATGCCGTATATGAAAACCATGAGGTTGTTTCAAATCCAGAGATTACACTAGAAGCCAATCCAGATGATTTAACCAGTACTAAAATAAAAGAATTAGCAAAGAGTAGGATCAATAGGTTAAGTATTGGAATTCAATCTTTTTTTGAACAAGATCTAAAATTAATGAACAGAGCACACAATGCTCATGAAGCCAAGAATTGCTTATCTGAAGCCACAAATTATTTTAAAAACATTTCCGTGGATTTAATTTATGGCATACCGGGGGCATCAAACAAGCAGTGGAAAAAAAATATTGAAATTGCGCTGTCCTATGGAATTCCTCATATTTCTAGCTATGCCTTAACAGTAGAACCAAAGACAGCTTTAGCATCGTTTATTAAAAAAGGAATCATTGAAAATGTAGACGACCATCAGGCACAAGAACAGTTTTATATATTGATAGATGAAGTTTCTAAACACAATTTTATTCATTATGAGCTTTCAAACTTTGGAAAAGAAGGATCGTTTAGTAAAAATAATTCTTCCTATTGGAAAGGAAAATCTTATCTTGGTATTGGCCCATCAGCTCATTCTTTTAATGGAGAACAAAGAAGTTGGAATGTGAAAAACAATTCTAAATATATAGCAGCTATTCAACAAAATAAATTACCAATAGAACGAGAATTATTGTCAATTACAGACCAATACAATGAGTATGTAATGACAGGTTTGCGAACTATTTGGGGAGTATCTTTAGATAAAGTAGCTCGAGAATTTGGAGAACAGTATCACAGGTATTTATTGTTGCAATCAAAAAAATACAGAGCTGAAGATTTATTGTATATTGAAGACGAAAAATTAAAAACAACTCAAAAAGGAAAATTCTTGTCTGATGGTATCTCAGCAGATTTATTTAAACTCAATGTATCTTGATTGCAGAAATAAAATACAATTTTAGAAAATACTCAGTAGATTTATCTAAACCTTTAGATATTTCTATTCCATTAACAAACGGAGAATCCAATGTAAATGCTTGGTATATAGACCCACCAAAAATAGTTCCTGTAACATCTGATGATTGGGTTGGCTCAGTTAAACAAGGTGCTGATGTTAATTTTAACAATATTCATTTTAACCCACATTCTCACTGTACCCATACAGAAACAGCAGGTCACATCACAGAAATCGTACATTCTATCCATAAGCACTTACAACAGTTTTTCTTTTTAGCGGAGGTTGTAACCATACCACCAGAACATATAAATGAAGATTTTGTTATTACAAAAAAGCAGTTACAATATGCTTTAGGGAATAAAAAGAGAGATGCAATTATTATTCGAACCTTGCCAAATTTGTCCGATAAAAAAACAATGCAGTATTCTCATACAAATCCAACCTATTTAATGGAAGAAGCAGCTGTTTTTTTACGTGAAAAAGGAATCAAACATTTGTTGATAGATTTGCCTTCGGTAGACAAAGAGAAAGATGATGGAAAATTACTCTCACACAATGCCTTCTGGAATACGTCAGGGACATTACGATTAGATGCTACAATTACGGAGTTTATATATGTGCCAAACACCATCAAAGATGGAGTCTATTTTTTAAACTTAATGGTCGCTGCCATAGAAAACGATGCTAGTCCAAGTAAACCGGTCTTGTATGAAATACATAACTATAAAAATGAAGAAAAAATCTAAAATCAAGTATTTTGTTTACCTCTTTGTGATCAGTCTAATCTTTGTGTTAAGAGGAGGTGTTTATGCAGATATTTCTGTAGAAGATTTAAAAAATGACTACGCAAATGAACAATCTCAATTTATTGAGGTAAATGAAATGCAAGTGCATTATAGAGATGAAGGAGACGGCTTTCCTATAGTTTTGGTTCATGGAACAGCGGCATCATTGCATACCTGGGATGCTTGGACTCATGAATTAAAAAAAACAAACAGAGTTATAAGAATGGATTTGCCTGCTTTTGGTATTACAGGGCCTAATAAGAATGCTGATTATTCTTTAGAAGCATACACAACTTTTTTACACTCTTTTTTAGAAAAATTACAACTTAAAAAATTTCACATCGCAGGAAATTCTCTTGGCGGTAATATTGCCTGGAATTATACAGCTGATTATCCAGAGAACGTTGAAAAGCTTATTTTAGTTGATGCTAGTGGTTTACCTACGAACAAGCAACCACCAGCAATTTTTAAAATGGCAAAAACACCTTTGTTAAAAACACTTTTTTTGTACGTGACACCAAAGATTTTGATCAAAAAAAATATAGAAGAAGTATACGCAGATGATTCTAAAATTACAGATGAATTGGTAGACCGTTATCACAAAATGGCTTTAAGAGTTGGTAACAGAAAGGCTTTTATAGATAGAGCAAAAACCGACTTTGGTTTAGATTCTATCGTAAATATTAACAAGCTAAAAAGTATTCAAACACCCACATTATTAATTTGGGGTGCACAAGATTTATGGATTCCTTT
>CAZAIL010000017.1:0-24391 GCA_964485155.1 uncultured Flavobacterium sp. | reverse complement strand
CAGGGTTTATCTCTGGTATGTTTAGTTCATTTGGGGATGCAGATGGAGGTTTTAGTGAAGAATTAGAAGAGGTGACTTATGCATTAGGTGCAGAATATCTTTATAATGATGCATTTGCATTGCGTGCAGGGTATTTTCATGAAAGTGAAAATAAAGGAAATAGACAATTTTTCACAATGGGTGCTGGATTTAAAACGAACGCTCTAAATATTGACTTATCATATTTAATCAATTCATCTGATGTAAATAATCCATTAGAAAATTCGCTTCGTTTTTCTTTATCATTTGATTTAGGAGAAATCTACGACGATTATTAATATTATGATCTTTTAAAACAAGATGTTCTAATGAGAGAGATGAACACAGGTAGTACTGCATTTATATATAAGGATATCAACGAGTTATCTGATGTTGATAAAAAATTAATGGAAGCAGCTATTGAGATTACAAAAACTGCATATGCACCGTATTCTGGTTTTAATGTAGGAGCTGCTCTTTTGATGGATGACGATTCTATTATTACAGGAAATAATCAAGAAAATGCAGCTTATCCTTCAGGAATATGTGCTGAACGTGTTGCAATCTGGAAAGCAGGCTCCTCCTTTCCAAATAAAAAAATAAAAAAAATAGCCATTACTGCTGTTTCTTCCAATAAACAATTAGATAAACCTGTGGGTCCTTGTGGTGCTTGTAGACAAACAATGTTAGAGTATGAAATCAACCAAGCCGAAGATGTTGAAGTTATCTTCATGGGTGAGGTAGGTAATGTGGTAAAAACAAAGTCTATTGCATCATTATTGCCTTTTTCTTTCGACAGCTCTTATTTATAATGTCTCTATATTGCAATTTTAAAATTATTTAGTTAAATTATAGTAGTTTGAACATCGTAAAAACAGTACAAATTAAAAGACAAATTCAACTAAAAACAGTTTATTTATTGGATACATATATACATACATGATAACTTCACTCATTACCGGCACTGGATCTTATATCCCAGAAATTAAAAAAGAGAATAAAAAGTTTCTAGAAAATCGATTTTTAAATTCAGATGGTACAGAAATACCTAGTGAAAATGCGATTATTATAGAGAAATTTAAAGCCATCACAGGTATTGAAGAAAGAAGATATGCTGCTTCTAAATACAATACATCAGACTTAGGGTATTTTGCTGCCCAAAAAGCAATTGAAGATGCAGCCATAAATCCGGAAGAGTTAGATTATATTATTTTAGCACATAATTTTGGAGATATTAAGTCAACGGCTATTCAAAGTGATTTATTGCCAAGTTTAGCAACAAGAGTAAAATATAGATTGGGAATTGAAAACCCTAATTGTGTAGCGTATGATATTTTATTTGGCTGTCCGGGTTGGATAGAAGGTGTTATTCAAGCACAAGCATTTATAAAAGCAGGTATTGCCAACAAAGTATTGGTTATTGGAGCAGAAACGTTGTCTAGGGTTGTTGATAAATACGATAGAGATTCTATGATATATAGCGATGGAGCAGGTGCTTGTATTGTTGAAAAGAATGAAGGGCAAGATTCCGGAATTTTAAGCCATGCCACACAAACTTTTGCAAAAGATGAGGCTTATCATTTGTTTTTTGGAAAATCTTTTGAAACTCAACAAGATCCAGATATACGTTATATAAAAATGCATGGAAGAAAGATTTATGAGTTTGCATTAAACAATGTTCCTGCCGCAATGAAATCTGCTTTAGATAAAAGTAGCATTCCAATTGAAGAGGTGAAAAAAATATTCATTCACCAAGCTAATGAAAAAATGGATGAAGCAATTATTAAACGTTTTTATAGACTCTATAAAACATCTGCTCCAGATGGTGTGATGCCTATGAGTATTCATAAATTAGGAAACAGTTCTGTTGCTACTGTTCCTACATTATTAGATTTAGTTTTAAAAGGAACTATAGAAAATCAATCACTTCATAGGGGAGATGTTATCATTTTAGCCTCTGTCGGAGCTGGTATGAATATTAATGCGGTAGTTTATAGATATTAAATTGTAAAATTTTATAAACACAAAGCTTTCATTTCTAAATTGAAGCACTATTTTTGCACATGCAACAACACCAGGTACTTATTTTAGATTTTGGATCGCAATACACTCAATTAATTGCGAGGAGAGTAAGAGAGTTGAATATCTATTGTGAAATTCACCCATACAACAAACAACCATCAAACGCAAACGACTTTAAAGCAGTTATTTTATCTGGCAGTCCTTCTTCTGTTAGATCTGAAGATGCCCCGCATCCAGATTTGTCAGAAATTAGAGGAAAAAAGCCCATGCTAGCTGTTTGTTACGGAGCACAATATTTAGCTCATTTTTCTGGCGGAAAAGTAGCACCATCAAATACCAGAGAGTACGGAAGAGCAAATCTCTCTTTCATAAAAGACAACGAAACTTTTTTTTCAAATATCTCTGAAGGAAGTCAGGTTTGGATGAGTCATTCAGACACCATTAAAGAGCTACCAACAAACGCTGTGCATTTGGCTAGTACTTCTGATGTAGAAAATGTAGCTTTCAGAATTGAAGGTGAAGATACGTTCGCAATTCAATTTCATCCTGAAGTTTACCATTCTTTAGATGGGAAACAGTTGTTAGAAAATTTTCTAGTAAAAATTGCAGGAGTAGCACAAACTTGGACATCTGATTCTTTTGTGGAAACAACAGTTTTAAACATACAAAAAAAAGTAGGAAATGATAAAGTAGTTCTGGGCTTGTCTGGAGGAGTAGATTCTTCTGTGGCAGCAGTTTTATTACACAAAGCAATTGGCGAAAATCTGTATTGTATTTTTGTGAATAACGGATTACTTCGCAAGAATGAGTTCGACAGTGTACTTAATCAATACGAAGGGATGGGATTAAACGTTAAAGGTGTAGATGCATCGGCACGTTTTTTGACCGCTTTAAAAGGATTGTCTGATCCAGAGCAAAAAAGAAAAGCTATAGGAAACTCATTTATTGAAGTTTTTGATGATGAAGCTCATAAAATAGAAAATGTAAAATGGTTGGCACAAGGAACTATTTATCCAGATGTTATAGAGTCAGTATCTGTAAATGGAGGACCCTCAGCAACGATTAAAAGTCATCACAATGTAGGAGGGTTGCCAGATTTTATGAAATTAAAAATTGTAGAACCTTTACGTATGATTTTTAAAGATGAGGTAAGAAGAGTAGGGGCTTCTATGGGAATAGATCCTGAGTTATTAGGAAGACATCCATTTCCTGGGCCAGGTTTAGCGATTAGAATTCTAGGAGATATTACACCAGAAAAAGTAGCTATTTTACAAGAGGTAGACGCTATTTTTATCAATGGTTTAAAAGAAAGTGGATTGTATGATAAAGTTTGGCAAGCTGGCGCCATATTGCTGCCTGTTAACTCAGTAGGTGTTATGGGAGATGAAAGAACCTATGAAAAAGTAGTGGCATTAAGAGCTGTAGAAAGTACAGATGGAATGACGGCTGATTGGGTGAATTTACCTTATGAGTTTTTACAAAAAACATCCAATCAAATTATAAATAAAGTAAAAGGTGTCAATAGAGTTGTATATGATATTAGCTCAAAACCACCAGCAACTATCGAATGGGAATAAAATTATGAGAAAGTTTAAATTAATTATCATCTTATTTTTTGTTGTCATAGCGACTTCTTGTGGTCAACAAAAAGAATATATTTCTTACACAATAAAAAAAGGTGAAACCATGAAGGTTATAGCCAAACGTCTAGGAATTAAAACAAAAGATTTATTGCGTTTAAATCCTACTGTAGGAAGGAAGCCTTCGCCTGAAACAGCTATTATTATACCCAACAATAAATTTGATCAAAATTCACTCATTGATACTACAATTGTTAAAGAAACTGATACGATAGTTATTGTTGATGATGTGAAAGATATACAAGACTCACAAAATAAATTTTTAGTTCATAAAGTAGTTAAAGGAGATACTTTTTATAGTCTAACACGTGCATACAATGTCTCAGAAAATGAATTAAAAGCGTTAAATCTATCTCTAGAGATTTCGGGCTTACAATTAGAGATGTTGCTAAAAATAAAACCAATTGTAGATGAAAATATTTTTTTAATCTATAGAGATACTATTTCAGAGGCTGCAGCTGTAAAAATAGCGATGATGTTACCCTTTAGAGCCATTGAATATGACACCATTGATGCGATAGATATTTTTAAAACAAATAAGTTGTCTAATATTACAACAGATTTGTATTTAGGTGCTCAGGTAGCTTTAGATTCTCTCAGGAGATTGGGGATAGATGTGGAACTTTCTATTTTTGATACTGGAAGAAAAAACACAAAAATAGATTCAATTTTATCTGTTACAGACTTTAGTGATATAGATGCAATTATCGGTCCTTTATATTCCGAAGAAGTTCCAAAGGTTGCTAATAGAGCAGGTGTACCTGTTATTTTCCCAGTATATTCTAAAAAACAATCTAGTTTCCAGTCATCAAAAATCATTAAAACCTTTGCGGATAGAGAAGTGCATCAAAAAGAATTAGTAGCTCATATTTTAAGAAGCTACTCTAATGAAAACATCTTAATTATTGGAGATAGTACAGCCACTTCAATTCGGAATAGCGATCTTATTAAATCAGTATTATTAAATCATGATTCTATTACTGATGCTCTAATCATACATCCTAATCAAGGCTATATAAGGAAAGCTAATATTATAAATGCATTAAAAGCCGAAATTGGTAATTGGCTAATTTTTGCTACAGATGCAAGTGTTATTGTTTCTGACGTAGTTAATAGTTTGATTAGTTTACCAATAGAAGAGGAAGACGAAGATACGGATGAAAAAGAAGGTGACGACAAAGAGAAAGATAATAAACCAGAAATGCAAATACTACCTGAAGACACTGTTATTAAGATTTTTGGATTCAATAAATCGTCTCAGTTTGATATAATTGACAATAATAAATTAGCAAAACTTGGATTTACCTATACAAGTGATATTTTTATTGATGCAGGCTCGCCTAAAGTTCAGCTATTTAATAAGCAATATCTAGAAAAAAACTATGCATATCCTTCTTATTATGCTACTAAAGGATTCGACATTGTCTTTGATATAGTGATGAGATTGGCTTCTGGAAATCCTTTGAAAGAGACTTTTAAGAAAGGAATTTCTACTAGGCTAGAAAGTAAGTTTAACTATAACAAAAGCTTATTTAGTACATCTACTAATACTGGTATCTATATACTTCAATATAATCCTGACTTAACCATAACTAGAATAAAGTAGTGTAAAGTAATATATAAACATAAAAAAACTCCTGATGTACATCAGGAGTTTTTCTATGAGTTGAAATAATTAAATTTTCTTCATTTGTTGTTTCATCATTTGCATCTGTTCTTTTAACATGCCGTGTTTGTCAAGTTTTTTTGCTTCAGCCATTAAGGTAGTCGCTTCACGTTTTCTTCTTTTTGTCATGGCTATACCAGCTAATTGTAATTTAGCCATTGCTAAATCATGATCCATTGCCAAACCTAACCGAACAGCTTTTCGTAAATACTTTTCAGCTTGCGTCATGTTGGTTTGGGAAAGCATAATTCCATGCAAGTAATTATAGTATCCTTCTTGTTTTTGTGTGAGTGCAGTACTTGGGTTTTTTATATAAGTCAACCATTTTTGTGCAGCCGGGAAATTTTGTTTTCTTAATTGTAAAAATGACAGTAAAATAAATTCATTTTTGAAATATAATAAGATAAACATTCCTGTTAGGAATAAAATAGCGATTCCGTTGCCAATATGGCCTTGCCAAAATTCTAGGACAGACCATACTATCGTTAAAAAGGCTAATGCTAATTTTATATTTTTATGAAACATATGTTCTTTTTTTGTGAGTACTAAAGTACACTATTCTTTTATTTTTTGTAAAACTTTCTATGTTTAAACCATGCAAATACTCCTAGTATACCTATGAAGGTTGCAGAATAAAATACCGAATTAGGAGTAATTACTTGATCACCACTTGCATAGGAATGCAATCCAGATAAATAGAAATTTACTCCAAAGTAGGTCATCATTATTGCTCCATATGCAATAATAGACCATAGATTAAATGTGTATCTGCTTCTTAAACCTGGAATCAATCTCATATGCAATACAAATGCATAGACCATAATAGACACCAATGCCCATGTTTCTTTTGGATCCCATCCCCAATAACGCCCCCAGCTTTCATTTGCCCACATACCTCCTAAGAAATTACCAATGGTTAACATAATTAAACCAATAGTAATAGCCATTTCATTAATGGTTGTAATTTCTTTGATATTTAAGTCCATTTTTTTCTTATTCTTTTCTGTGGTGAAAGCAGTTAAGAACAAGGCTACAATTCCTAAAATCATACCCAGAGAAAAAGGCCCATAACTAGCAACTATAATAGATACATGAACTAGTAACCACCAAGAATTCAATACTGGTTGAAGATTTGCAATTTCTGGATCTAACCAGTTTTGATGGGCAAATGCTAAAATAACAGCAGTTAAGAAGGTGGTAGCCGCAATGGTTAATGACGATTTTCTTCCAAATGCTAAACCAAACAACATAGTTGCCCAAGCAACGTAAATAATAGATTCATAGGCATTACTCCATGGTGCATTGCCACTTATATACCATCGGCTTAGCAATCCTAAGATATGAAGACCAAAAACAAGTATTGTTATTCCTATCAGAACCTTTACAACCAAAGCGATCCATTTTTTATCATTGAAAATTTGAAGTATCACAAAAAAGATTAAAAACACACTTACATATCCATAATATTTGGCAAGTTTCTTAAAAATTTGTAATTTATTATAGGTTATTTCTAGATCTATTTTTTCTTTGTTTGGATACACTTCTGCACCATGTTTTTGTTGGAACTTTTTAATTCCAGCTAATAGCTTATCAGCCTCCGTATAATTATTAGTTCTTTTTGCATCCTGTAATAACCGTATGTAAACTGGTAAAGATTGTCTTACAAATAATGAATCTTTTCCAGTATAGTTTGCTCTAGAGCCTTCTGGAAAAGAAACCCATTTATTATTTTCATCGTTTAGTTTAGGATAAATTCTTAAAACACTTAGACTCAATGCTTGAGAAAATAAGTAGATTCTTCTATCTATTTTAATGACATCTTTTTCAAATTTGTTCTGAACATTCTTCTTTTGTGCCTCTAGTACGTAGTCACTGATTTTTGATTGAGTTCCCTCATAAAAATCTGCTAGAGCTGCATGTGTTGCATTTTCATCAACACCTATGATTTCACGAATTTCTGTGTTCCCTTTTTCTAAATAAATAAAGGGAACATTAAACCAAAGTTTTGAGTTTTCTATAATTGAAAGAAAAACTTGACTAGGTTCCATCCCATTAAAATCTTCATCATGAGAAACCTTTCTTACCAATTCAGAGGCAAAGGTGTGCGCTGGTTTCATTCTACCGCCGACATCTTGTATAATGAGCGTGTTAAATTCTTCAGCATGTTTCAAATCAACTAAGTTGGCTTTTAATACAGAGTCAATTTGTTGATCAGATATGCTAGATAGATTACTTTCTTGAGCTTGAGTAATTCCAGTAATACTAATAAAAAACCCAATAAAAAGAGTTAGAGCAGCTTTTTTGCTTTTAATTTTTTTCAATGTTTTCTTCAAGGAATCGAAACGAGTTCCTGGAGCAAATAGAATAGAAATCATTCCAAAATATAATAGAGAATATCCAATATAGGTAATTAGTGTTCCCCAAAAATCATGATTAACAGACAGATGAGTCTGTTCTATTTCACCAGAAAGATCATAACTAGCTTGAAAAAACTTGTAGCCTTTGTGATCTAATATATGATTCATGTAGATTTTATAATCAAATGTTTCATCGGTATCTATTAAAGTAATTTCACTAGCAAAAGCGGCAGCACTCTCAGAACCAGGATATTTTTCTAATTGAAAATCATTTAGTTTAACTTCAAAGGGTGTTTCTAGTAATTGAGGTCCATAATCTATTCTAAAATTTAAGCCATTTAAAGAAAATTGAGTAGGTCTTTGTGGCGCATATTTTCCGCCATATATTTCAATTTGTGATGTTTCTTCATCTACTGTTATGTCTAATACCAAGGCATCTAATTTAGTATCATCTTTTTTAGCACCTCTGATAGTTTTTAATTCCCCTTTTTTAACAGGTTCTGGAATTACAAATGGTAATTCACCAATTTTATATAATGATCTTAGTTGAAATTCTTGAACACTATCTTTAGTAACTGATCCCTCAGCTCTATCAGCCATTCGCATCCAGCTTCCATCATTCTGTGTTTGTATTTTTAAGATTCCGTCTTCTCTAAAAAGATTGATTGTACCAGAGTTATTCGGAGCTTCAAAGCCAACCAATACACCATGAATATTTTGTAAATCTCCTTTTTTGATATAATGCTCATGTCTTGAGCCACTGCTAGATTCTACAATAAATAAAAACTCTTCTCCAGTTTCATCTTCAAAGAACTTTTCTTCTGCCCAAGGAATATAGTCTGCCAATTTTATAGAGAACTCTTGCTCTCTAAAATCCTCTTCTAAACTCCAACTATTAGTTCCTTTGGCAGAGAATAAGGTAGATTTATGAAATGTTTTTTGCTCCTCGTTATTATCTACCACCAAGTTTAGATAAGTAGTTTCAGACAGAAATTTATGAGTAGTCTCACCTTCATTAATAAGCATTAAACCTTCATAGCCAACATACCTTGTTACACCTGCTCCAATTAAAATTAAAAGGAATGATACATGAAATAATAATACAGGCCATTTTTCTTTTCTTAGTAATCGATAACGGAATATATTTCCAAAAAAATTGACGATAAAAAACGCCATAATAGCTTCAAACCACCAAGCGTTGTAAACCAGTGCTTTTGCAGTTTGAGTACCATAATCATTTTCAATAAAAGTAGCTACACCCATAGCTATTGAAAAGATTATAAAAAGAATTGCCGTTAAGCGTGTAGAATATAAAATATCAAAAAATTTCTTCATCCAAAAGGGCCTTAAAACCTACCACAAATTTACGGATTAAACATTTAAATAGTGTCTTATTTTTTCTTTTTAATGCTAAAAAACCCTTATTAATTTGCGATTAATAAGGGCCTGATTTTATTTTGTTTTTGTTGGAATAGGTGGAGGACCTTCTGGAATAATAGCTTTGTAAACTTCATCTCCTTTTCGTTCTTTGTATTCAGCTTTTACTTTGTCTACAAGTGCTGGATTTTCAAATAAATCTAGCATGGTCATAGACATTGCTTTAGATGAATACAGCATTCCTTTATGCCCAATACTCATACCACCACAAGCTACAACAGCCCATGAATGCCAAGGAGTATCTTTTGGCGCAGTAGTTACACCAAGGTTTATGTTGGCTACATTCCAACTTACATCTCCTACGTCTGTAGAACCGCCTCCTGGGTTTTCTCTAGTATCTAGAAGTGGATTAATTGTACTATCCATTCCTACTTGCTCTTTTTTTGTTATTTCTTGTATTTTCTTTCCAAAAGCTATTTCATCATCTGTATATTCTATAGGACCCAAAAGTTCTAAGTTTTTTTGCATAATCTCACCACCTTCTCTATTTACCAATACCTCATAAATTCCAGAAATTAAAGAAATTTTATACTCTACGTTCGCAAGAATTGCAGCTCCTTTGGCCATTTCTTGAACACGTTCATAAACAGGCATCATTCCTGAACGTTTGGTGTCTCTTACGCGAACCCATATTCTAGTGTAATCTGGCACTACGTTTACAACTTGCCCACCGTCTTGTATGTGATAATGCATTCTAACAGATGGTCTAACATGTTCTCTATAATAATTAATACCAGAGGCATATAGCTCTAGAGCATCAGATGCGCTTCGCCCATTCCATGGATCTGCAGAAGCATGAGCAGCTTGCCCAAAAAATTCAACTTTAAAATCTACGAGTGCTAGAGAACTTTGTACATCTGCCTTTGTTTCCGCAGATGGATGCCAGCTAATATTTACATCAACATCATCCCAAAGACCTGCATTGACCATCCAAATTTTTCCAAAGAACTTTTCTTCTGAAGGAGTTCCAAGAAACTTTACGGTTCCTTTAATCTTTCCAGCCTGAATTAGTTCTTTAATAGCGATAGCAGCGCCTAGGCTTCCTGCTCCAAATAAATTATGACCACAGCCATGACCAGCTGCTCCTTCTTTAAGTGGCGATTTTGTGGGTGTTGCTTTTTGAGAAATTCCAGGTAAAGCGTCAAATTCTCCTAAGACACTAATTACCGGAGAACCAGAACCATAAGTAGCAACAAAAGCAGTTGGCATTCCAGCAACACCTCTTTCTACATTAAAGCCATTTTTTTCTGCATAACTAGCTAAAATTTCAGCAGACTTGGTCTCTTCAAAAGCTGTTTCAGCCAATCCCCATATTTCATCACTTATTTTAATAAGTTCATTTTTATGTTTTTCTACAGATGTAAGTAATGCCTTTTTATTTTTTGACATTCCTTTTTGCGCATAAGATGTAATCGACACAAAAAGTATCAATACAAATAGTATGATTTTTTTCATTTTTAAAAGAATTGAAAGTTAAGATGTTTAAGGTACTATTATTATTCTACAGAATCAATTAAAATAGTAATCATGTCTATAGCAGCTTGTGCAATTTTAGTCCCGGGGCCAAAAACACCAACGGCACCACAATCAAAAAGAAATTGATAGTCCTGTGCAGGAATTACACCTCCAACAATCACCATAATATCTTCTCTCTCATATTTTTTTAACTCAGAGATAACTTGGGGAACAAGCGTTTTATGACCTGCAGCAAGTGATGAAATCCCTAAGATGTGTACATCATTTTCTATAGCTTGTTTAACGGCTTCTCTTGGGGTTTGAAATAGCGGACCAATATCTACATCAAATCCTAAATCTGCATAACCAGTAGCTACTACTTTTGCACCTCTATCATGACCATCTTGCCCTAACTTGGCGATCATAATACGTGGTCGTCTTCCCTCAAGTTCAGCAAACTTATCTGTAAGTTCAGCTGCTTTCTTAAATAACTTATTATCTTTTATTTCTTTACTATACACACCAGATATTGTTTTATGTACTGCTTTGTGTCTTCCAAATGCAACTTCTAAAGCATCAGAAATTTCACCTAAGGTAGCTCTTTCTCTGGCTGCTTTTATTGCTAAATCTAATAAATTCCTCCTTTTAAGAGTGTCTAAACTACTAGAATTTAAACTCAATTTAGCGGTTTTAGTTATCTCTTCAAGTATTTCTTGTACTTTTTTTGAGTTTCTAGTTGCTTTTAATTGAGTTAATCGTTCTATTTGAGATTTACGAACAGCTTCGTTGTCTACATCTAGTATTTGCAATGGATCTTCTTCTTTTAATTGATATTTATTGACTCCAACAATAATATCTTGTCCGCTATCTATTTTTGCCTGTTTTTTTGCAGCAGCTTCTTCAATTCTCATTTTAGGAATTCCTTTTTCGATAGCCTTTGTCATTCCTCCTAATTCTTCTACCTCTTGCATGAGTACCCATGCTTTATTGGCGATGTCTTCTGTTCGTTGCTCTACCTGATAACTTCCTGCCCAAGGATCTACTGTTTTGGTAATTTGAGTTTCTTCTTGTAAATATATTTGAGTATTTCTAGCTATTCGTGCAGAAAAGTCTGTAGGTAATGCAATGGCCTCATCAAGTGCATTTGTATGTAGGCTTTGTGTTCCTCCAAATGCAGCAGCCATTGCCTCAATGGTTGTTCTTGCAACATTATTAAATGGATCCTGTTCGGTTAAACTCCAACCACTTGTTTGAGAATGTGTCCTTAATGCTAGTGATTTTGGATTTTTGGGATTAAATTGTTTCACAAGTTTTGCCCATAACATTCTGGCGGCTCTCATTTTTGCTATTTCTGTAAAATGATCCATTCCAATAGCCCAGAAAAAAGACAATCTTGGTGCAAACGAGTCTATATCCATTCCGGTTTCTAAGCCTTTTTTTATATATTCTAAGCCGTTAGCTAAGGTATAAGCTAATTCAATTTCTGATGTAGCGCCTGCCTCTTGCATATGATAACCCGAGATAGAAATAGAATTAAATTTTGACATATTTTTACTTGTGTACTCAAAAATATCGGCAATTATTTTCATTGATGGAGAAGGTGGGTAGATGTAGGTATTTCTAACCATAAACTCCTTTAAAATATCATTTTGAATAGTTCCAGAGAGTTCTTTTTTATCGACTCCTTGTTCCTCTGCTGCTACGATATAAAAAGCTAATATTGGCAGTACTGCTCCATTCATAGTCATGGAAACAGACATTTTATCTAACGGAATACCGTCAAACAAAATTTTCATATCTTCAATAGAGTCGATTGCTACACCAGCTTTACCAACATCGCCCTCTACTCGTGCATGATCTGAATCATACCCTCTATGGGTAGCAAGATCAAAAGCAACAGACAAGCCTTTTTGACCAGCATTTAAATTTCTTCGGTAGAATGCATTACTATCCTCAGCAGTAGAGAAACCAGCATATTGCCTGATAGTCCATGGTCTTCTTACATACATGGTGGAATATGGTCCTCTTAAATTGGGAGCTATTCCTGCTACAAATCCTTCATGACTGAAGGTTTTAGGTGCAGTTCTTTCAGGAAAAGATAGCGATAAATTTTGAAGATCTTTTCTAGTCATTATTTAGTTTTGTTACTATGTAGATTTTTATTTCAATACCTATCATCATTCCATTTTTAACCTATTTTGTTCATGTTGCTCAGATAGTCTTCTTTGTAGTATTGGTACAATTAATGTTTTAGAGTTTTTTTTCTTTAAAAATGGATAAATTTGAAGTTCATTCTTCATGCGATCATTTTGGCTAGGTAATTTATTGGTTCCTACTAGTATTAGTTCATTTTGATTAAATAATTCTTGTTGTTTCCCAGCATTTTCAATTATTTTATTTTGAATTGTTCCCTTTTTTAGTAGTTTTAAAAAACCTTCATTTTTTTCTATTTGCTTAAATAGTTGCAGCGCTTTTTCAGCAAATTGTTTTTCAGTATTTTCAATATAATAAGCTCCATTTGCAAATTTATGTGCTTCTGAAAGATAGGCTTCGTCTTTTAAAATTAACAATTGATTTCTAGCAATTCGCTCTCCGAATTCATTTGATTTGTGATAAGTTGAGTCATAAGAAACATTAGAAATTGTATCAGAGCCCCCTAGTATTGCACTCATACATTCACTTGTGGTCCTTAACATATTTACGTTATAATCATAGATTGTTTTGTTTCGTAAGCTTGGTTTTGTGAAAATATGTATAGTTGTATGTTGAATTCCACGTTCTTTAAGTAGTACTTCGATTAGTATGCGGAAAGCTCTTAATTTTGCGATTTCAAAGAAATAATTACTTCCAATTGAAAATATATAATGAATTTTAGGAGCAATAGATTCTCCAAATAATTCAATGTATTCATTAGTATGCGCTAGAGCATAAGCTAATTCTTGAATGATCGTAGCACCAGCATTTTGATATAATGACGCGTCTACACAAATAGAATTAGCAACGGTATGTATAAATTTAGCTTTTTCTGATATATCTGCATTTAAATTTGAAAACCAATTTCCAGTTTTTGCTAAATTACCGATAATGTCTATTTGAAAATAGATGTAATTACCCTTATGATACTTTTCTATTTCAGAAATAAATGCGGCATCAAGGAATTCAAAATTTAAATATATGTGAGTTTGTTTGGTATCTATTTTATCGAATAAAACAATATAATCAAACGTTTTTTTTGCTACAAACTGAATTGCAGTTGCTCCTCTTTCTAAGCTGTCTATTGCTATTTTATTTGCGATAAAGACATCATCTACAAAAATAGATTGACAAATTTTATATCCATCTTTGGGTAAGCATACATTGTTGTTGTGTCTATCTTCTGCGGTATAAAAAGGTTTTACATGAATACCTTCATTGGATTTCCATATTAAAGAATCATTATAATCTGCCCCTTTTAGATCTACTTGAATCTTTTGTTTCCAAGCAGCTGGAGATACAGTTCTAAATTCATTAAATAAAAAATTGTCCATTTATTTTTTTAAAGTATCAAATTCTATAATATAAATATCTTCATTTTTCTTTTTCATCAAATATGTCTCTCTTGCAAATCTTTCAAGTTGAAGAGAGTCTTGTAGTTCTGTAATAGTTTCTTTGTCTTCATTAATTTCTTTTTTATAAAAATTAATTGTAGTATTCAATTCCTTTATTTCTTTCTTAAACTCCCTGTTTATCTCAACATTAGCGTCAAAAAAAAGCATCCATATTAAAAAAATAATTAATATGACACTATATTTATTAGTTAAGTATTTAAATAATTTATTTTCTTTTATGTTTTTAAAAATCATAGAATTTAGAGACGTTCACTTATTACAGTTCTAACAATATCAACAGCTACAGTATTGTATCGGTCATTAGGTATTATAATATCGGCAAAATTTTTAGTTGGCTCTATAAATTGTTGATGCATTGGCTTTAGGGTGTCTTTGTAGCGATTTAATACTTCATCGATATTTCTACCTCTTTCTGTGATATCTCGTTTCAAACGTCTAATTAATCTTTCGTCTGCATCTGCATGAACAAAAATTTTAATATCAAATAAATCAAGTAATTCCTTATTGTTGAAAATCAAGATTCCTTCAATTATGACAACTTTTCTGGGGTGAGTTTTTATGGTGTCTTTTGTTCTATTATGAGTAACAAAAGAATACACAGGTTGGTTGATAACTTCACCATTTTTAAGGGCCGATATGTGTTGTTTCAAGAGATTAAAATCGATCGCCCTTGGATGATCAAAATTAATCTTTGTTCTGTCCTCATAGGAAAGTTTATCCGTCGCTTTGTAATAAGAATCTTGAGAAATAACACAAACTTCATCTGTAGGTAGTTCATTAATAATCTGATTTACAACAGTTGTTTTACCACTTCCAGTCCCACCAGCTATTCCAATTACAAGCATATCATTATATAGTTTATTTGATAAATAATTATAAACAAATTTAACAAAATAATAATTGAATGAATAGAAAAATAAAACCTTTCAAATAAAGGTTTCTTGTGCTTGTCATGTTATTATGTTTATTTTTTTAGCCTCCCCTTATTATGCTGCATATTAAAGCATGATTTAAACTTTTTAATAAAATTAAAAAAATCTTCTTAAGAAAGTTTACTTTCTTAAGAAGATTTTCTGCTTTAAATTGTCGGGATGAGAGGATTCGAACCTCCGATCTCTGGTCCCCCAGACCAGCACTTTAACCGGACTAAGCTACATCCCGAGTTTTAGATACAAATATAAAATTAATAACAATTCTTTGGAATATTATCTTAAGTAAAAAATAATTTTAGCTGCTACTTATATGTAAATACAATTACTAGCAATACTCTTGAACTATTTTTATGAAAGTGCTTCTTTATAAATTTTCAAACAACGTTCTCTTGCAAATTTGTGCTCTACCATAGGAGTGGGGTAGGTTAGTTCTTGAAAGTCTGGAACCCATTTTTGAATATATTTTAATTCTTTATCAAATTTTTGAATCTGACTGGTAGGATTAAAAATTCTAAAATAAGGTGAAGCATCAACACCAGTTCCAGCTACCCATTGCCAATTTCCAACATTACTAGACATTTCATAATCATGTAATTTTTCTGCAAAATAAGCTTCTCCCCAACGCCAGTCAATAAGTAAGTGTTTACAAAGAAAACTACCAACAAGCATTCGAACTCTGTTGTGCATAAAACCAGTTTCATTTAATTGTCTCATTCCAGCATCAACCATGGGGTAACCGGTAGTTCCATTACACCATTTTTTGAACTCCTCCTCGTTATTTCTCCAATTAATTCTGTCATATTTAGATTTAAAAGAGTCTTTGTGTGTATGCGGAAAATGCCATAAAATCTGCATGAAAAATTCTCTCCATATTAATTCTTTTAAAAAAATTTTATTTTCTTGTGCTTCTGCTCTTGAAACCATTTGACGAATACTTACAGTACCAAAACGAAGATGAGGTCCTAGTTTGGATGTATTGTCTAATGCTGGAAAATTGCGAGTTTCTTCATATTCATTTATAATTCTTGAATTAAAAATGTAGTTTTTAATTGGAATTCTAGTTTCTGTGAAGCCTATGTCATCTAATGTTAAAACAGTTGTTTTTACTGAAGAGTAAAACCTATCTAATAAATCTTCAGATGTGTAATTTTTATACTCATTTATTTGGTATGCTTCTAGCCATTTTTTTGAATATGGAGTATAGACCACATATGGGTTTCCATCCTTTTTAGTAATTTCATTTCTTTCAAATATTACTTGATCTTTATAAGTGTTAAATTCAATATTATTAGAATTTAAAAGCCCTTTAATTTCTAGATCTCTGCTTATGGCATAAGGTTCATAATCGTGGTTTATAAATACCTTAACAATGTGATATTTATCTATGAGTGATTGAAAAATTTCTTTGGGATTACCATGAAACATATTTATTCCTGTTTCAAATGACTGCAAATGCTCATTCATTGTCTTCAATTCTTTGTGAATGAAAGAAATACGGGCATCGTTTTTTGGAATTTTTTCAAGAATATCAGTGTCAAAAATAAAGATAGGGAGTACTTTTTCTTCAGATTGAAGGGCATGAAATAACGCTACATTATCATGTAATCTTAAATCTCTACGAAACCAAAAAATTGAAATTGTATCCATTACTTTTTATATTCTCCAAAGATTTCAATTAATTTTTTTTGTCGATACCTAAAAATTTCCTCTAGTTTTGGTTTCACTAAAAAAGGGTGAACAATTTGACCAAGTATACCCAGTGGAACTTTATAGTCAATAATGTCTTCCATTTCTACTCCACAATCAATTTCATGAATAAAATGTTTATGGTGCCAAAAAGCGTAAGGGCCATAAAGTTGTAGGTCTACAAAATATTTACCATCTACTAAGTGAGTAATTTCACTTATCCATTTGGCTTTAATACCAGCTATTGGTGTTACACTATATTGTATAACTTGACCAGCATACATGGGTTTGTCATCATTAGAAATGATAGTAAAATTCATTTCTTTCGGAGTTAAAGTAGATAGGTTTCTTGGATTTGATAAAAATTCCCAAGCCTCATTTAGTGTTATAGGTAATTTTTGTTTTCTATGAAACGTATATATTTTCATGACTAATTATGGATCAAAATATAAAGATTTAATGAAGTTGCTATACACAGCCAAATCATGTAGGGTAGTAGTAAGTAACTTACTTTTGTTTGCTCTTTTAAATATCTTAAAAAAAGATAAAAAATTAATGCTGTTAAGGTTGTAATGACTAAAAGTGCAAAAACAACTTGATGTTGATTAAAAAAAATGTAATTCCAACTAATATTGAGAATTACTTGGGCTATAAAAAGTAACAGTTTTTTACTGGTGTACTTTTTGATAAAAAAGTACGATAAGTAAATTGAAAAACAAATCATGATGCTAGTCCAAGCAGCACCAAAAACCCATCCCGGTGGTGTCCATGGGGCTTTTATTAAACTTAAATACCAGTTTGTCATAGGCCCATTATTCATTAGCCAACTACCAAAAGATAATCCACTAAAGTTGATGAACAAGAATAAAATTAAGTATTTAAATTTTTTACTGGTCACTTTTTTTCTAATAATTCTATTTTCTTCAATATCTGATCTGCCTCCATATATTTTTGATCACTAGCGGTTCTGTCAATGGATTGAAGGTCGTACCCTTCTTTCATTTTTTTCTTGTACTGATCTTCCAATTTTTCTACTTCAGATTTTTTTTTAAACATTCCGAACATACTTCTTATAGGTGTTTTTTAATTTTAGAACTTGTTGGAGATGTTATTGAAAAGTAATAATCAATTAATTCACCATCTTCATCGATTAAGTATTTTTGAAAATTCCACTTTACAGAAGAATTTTTTCTTCCATTTTCTATTTTCTTTGTTAGCCAAGTGTACAAAGGATGTTGTTCGTTTCCTTTTACGTCTACTTTTTCAGTAATAAGAAAAGAAACACCATAGTTTACTTCACAAAATTCTTCAATTTCGCTTGAATTACCTGGTTCTTGTTTTCCAAACTGATTGCAAGGAACACCAATAACAACCAGAGAATCTTGGTATTCATCATGCAGTTTCTGCAAATCTTTGTATTGAGGTGTAAAACCACACCTTGAGGCTACATTTACAAATAATACTTTTTTTCCTTTGTAAGATGAAAGATCAATTGATTTTCCTTGAAGAGAATCAATTTTGATATCATACAACGACTTTGATGCTGACATTTTTATAGGTTTATTTGTTGTTGTTAATGTTTTAATGAAGATAGTAAATGGATTCATTTTAGATTTTAAAACTTACAATACCACAATCCATCTTGAAAATTTGCCCAGAAATTGATGCTGACTTATTAGATATTAAAAATTCTGCCATATCAGCTACTTCTTCAGGATTTAGAAATTTCTTGAGAGGATGACGTTCTGTAATCATATCAATCATTTTTTCATTTCGTAAGATCTTTGATGCTAATTCTGTATCAGTTACAGTAGGAGCAATAGCATTGATTCGAATTGTAGGTGCTAATTCTGCACCTAATGATTTTACCAAACCTTCAACTGCAGATTTTGCTGCTGCAACACTTGCATGATAAGGCATTCCAAGTTCTGTAGCTACGGTGCTGAAAAGAACTACAGAAGGCTTATTGCCTCTTTTGAGTAAGGGAAGATATTTCTGTATAGTTTTTACGGCACCAATCACATTAATTTCAAAATCACTTCTAAAATCATCTAATTTTAGACGTGAAATTGGTTTAAGGTTAATACTACCGGGACAATAAACAATAGAATCTAATTCTTCCAAGTCTGGTAGCTCATCAATTAAAATATTACAAGAATGATGTGTTAAATTATCGTGAGTAAGTGCAGGCGATATCCTACTAATATTAATAATTTGATTCTTTTCAACTAGTTTAGTAAGTAAGGCATTTCCGATGCCTCTACTTCCACCTATAATTAAAATTTTACGCATTATTTAGCTAGATGTTAAGGGACGACCTTTCAGTCTTTTTTCTATTTTTTGTTTAATTACCGTTAATCGTTTCATTAAATCCATTAAATCAGGATCTTTGGATTCTTTGTAGATTTCATTTATTTCTAAAATCAACCCTTTTACTTCTCTTGAAGCTATAATACGATCACTAGTGGTAATAAATTTATGTTTTCTGTGCTCAAATTCAGTAGCTCTATCTATTATATCCATTGTTTAACCTTTTAAATAGTTCAATAATTCATTAATTTTAGAAGGAGTATTAAATTCCCCCCCGTAGTATGCGGTAACTGTTGCAGAAGTATCATCTTTAATACCTCTAGATGCTACACATAAATGTTTTGCATCAATAATAACAGCTACATTTTCAGTTTGCAAAGCTTTTTTTAAATCCTCTGCAATTTGATTAGTCAGTCTCTCTTGTACTTGAGGTCTCTTTGCATAATATTGAACAATTCGATTCAACTTCGAAAGACCTATCACTTTGCCAGATGATATGTAAGCGACATGTGCTTTTCCTATGATTGGCACAAAATGGTGCTCACAATTTGAGTAGAATGTTATATTCTTCTCTACCAACATCTGATTATATTGGTATTTGTTGTCAAATAAAGCAATTTTTGGCTTATTAATGGGATTTAATCCAGAAAATATTTCTTCAATATACATTTTTGCCACTCTTTTTGGGGTTCCCTTGAGGGAATCATCTGTAAGGTCTAATCCTATAACATCCATTATTTCTTTGAACAAGGTAGCAATTTTTTCTTTTTTCTCTTCGTCAGAAATCAAGAAGGCATCTGGTTTCATTGGTGTTTCTAATCCAGTGAATAGATGATCATCACCAACATCCTCAAATGTAAGATCATTTAATTGATTGTTTTGTTTATGCTCTTTTACTAGTGCATTTGTGCTCATAATTTTAATCTTTTTTTAGTGCTGTTTTTAAGTACTCTAAGCTTAAAACAAAGCACTGATATTATCTTTTTGATATAGAGTTATTGGAGATTTGTCTTTGTCTGGTACATTTAAATCTTCCGCTTTCAAATTCTCTTAGTTTGCTGTGTTTTGTTTTTCTTCCTTGAACTCGCTTTCGCCACATTTTGAAGCTTTTTAACTTCATTTCTGATCTCATCAAGTTTATTACCTCTTGCTCGCTAAGTCCAAATTGAAACTTTATAGCGTCAAAGGTGGTTCTGTCTTCCCAAGCCATTTCTATAATTCTGTCTACAGCAATATCAGATAATTTATTCATAGGCTGGACTTGAATACTTTTCTTGATGTGTTGTTTTTAAATCAATCATTTTTGCAATAAATTTTTTATTTTCTTTGTATAGCATATTATTTTTAAAACAAATATATTTTCCTTGTGCATGAATACTTAGTCTGTCTGTTTTGTAGATTACTAATTGTCTGAAAGGTATCACCCAATTGTAATTATTGAGACCTTTGTTTAACAGAACTATAATTCCTTCAGGTCTAAGTTCAATATTTGCATAATTAACGTCCGAGATTTTATTGGTATAATCAACAATGTTTTGACTTGTTTCTTCTATAATCATTCTTTTTGAACCTATACCTCCCATTTTTAATGACTGATATAATGAAAATGGAACACCTAACAAATCGTTTGTTAATTCTTTACCCTCTTTGTTGGTATGTGTTGTTGAGAAAATCATAATTTTACAATCAAATGTAATTTTGTTTAACGACTTTATCAAATGGTTAGACAAAAATTAACAAATAATTATAGTATAACGAATCTACTTAGTTCTTACTAAAAAATAAAAGTAATTTTAATAATTCTTTATTAGCAGGATTTGTTACTCTTTTACCTTATCACTTAATAGAATATTTCTATCTGATAAGGTGTGTTTAAAAAGAATTCTATTGCTTTCTTTTCTAACCTCAGGATTTTTCTTCAAATTCCATAAAATATCTGAGGCTTTTTTTCTTGTTTTTTTTAGATCAACAATTGGGTTTGGGTAGTTGGCTCCTAGAGAAAAATCGTACATTTGCTGTTCTAAAGGAGTCATTAGATATGGTTCATGTGCAAAAAATGTATCTAAATTCTTGAGTTCTGGAACCCATTTTTTAATAAATTGAGCGTCTTCATCGTGTTCTATTCCGTTTTTTATAGGGTTATAAATTCTAAGATTATTTATTCCTGTTTCTCCTGCTTGCATTTGAAGTTGAGGGAAATGTATTCCTGGTTCAAAATCTAAAAACATTTGGGACAGGTGTGTAGTGGCATCTTGCCAAGGCTGCCATAGAATATGTGTAAAAAAAGAAACAGTTAATGCGCGCATTCTAAAGTTTAAATACCCAGTTTCTTGAAGACATCGCATACATGCATCCACTAAAGGATAACCTGTTTGCCCTTTTTTCCATGCATCCTGATATTTTTTTGAAATCGATTTTTTTAGTTTATGATAGCCCTTGTTTACACTAGCATTTTCCATAACATGTTCCATTTCAAATTTTTGAATGAAATGTGCCTGCCAGCGAAGCCTAGATAAGAAGGCTCCTATATGCTTAGCATTTGTTTTATTTTTTGCTCTTTGCCCCATCTGAAAGACCTCTCTCACAGAAAGGTTACCCCAAGCTAAATAAGGAGATAGTCTACTACAACTTTTCCTGGAAAGCGCTGGTTTAGAAATATGAAACATGTAGTCTTTATGTCTTTCTTTAAAAAAAGTATGTAAATATCTATACCCTAGAGTTCTTCCTCCTTTTTGAAATTTTGTATTAAATGGAGTCTCTAAAGAAATTGGATTAGAGATACTTTCTATTTTCTTAATATCATCTGTAGTTAATAATTGATTTTCTAAAGGGTTAAATATCTCTAGATTTTTTTTCATGTACGTTTCCCAATCTACAAACCAATTTTCTCTGTGTTGTATTCCTCTTTGCACACCGTTATTGATATTTTCCTTCCATCCAATATTGTTATTTCTACAGTATCTTTTAAATTCTTTATCTCTGGTATATGTTGTTAAAATACCAGTTTCTTGATGCGAAAATAATGTGTCTATGGTATAAAAATTTTGAATTTGATTGCATAATCCTATAACATCAGAAGACACCGATAATATCTTAGATTTATGTTCTTTTAATTCGGTATTTGTGTTTACAAGAGATTGCTTAATAAAGTTCCAATGACGGATATTGTAATGAGGGTCATTTAATAAGATTGTCTCAAAAGCATAAAAAATTAAAAACCGTTTTCCATTTATTATGGCCTTACTAATGGCTTCATTGTCGTGCAGCCGTATGTCTCTTTTTAACCAAACTACATTTATTTTCTCCTTAATCATTTAATTGTTTTAAAAATTCTTCAGCATTTTTAAAATGTGTTTCTTTTTTGTCTTGGTTCATTTTATCAAAGGTTCTGATTAGCATTCCTAACCTTGGATTATTTAAAAAGAAATTTCGATGTTTATCCATAAATGTCCAGAATAAACCGTCCCAAATCGGTTGCCAGTTGCCTTTGGAGTAATTGCTCATTTTCATTATGTAATTGCTACTGCTTATGTATGGTTTTGTTGACATTAACCCTCCATCGGCATATAAACTCATACCGTAAACATTGGGTACCATAACCCAATCATAAGAATCTATAAATAATTCCATAAACCATTGATAAACATCGTCTGGATCAAATTCACATAAAACCATAAAATTCCCAAGTATCATAAGGCGTTCAATATGATGAGCATATCCTGTACTTAAGACTTTTTTGATGACATCATCTACGGGAGCTATACCTGTTGTGCCCGAGTAAAACGAAGCTGGTATTTTCCTAGAAAAATTCCAAAAGTTTTTCGTTCGTTCTTCTGATCCTTTGGCCATATATACTCCTCTAATAAATTCGCGCCAACCAAGAATTTGGCGAACAAAACCCTCTGTAGAGTTGAGTGGAATATCATTATTTTCAGCATATTCTATCGCTTGCTGAACCACCGTCATAGGATTTAATAATCCTACGTTAATTAGTGGCGATAGTAAACTGTGATTTAAAAAGTTTTCCTTTTGAACTATGGCGTCTTCGTAAATGCCAAATTCATGAAATCTAATTTCTAGAAACTGCTGAAACCATGCTTGAGAGGACTTAAAATCTAATGGATAAATTACGGTATCGTCCAAATGACCATAATGAGAATAAAAATGATTATTTACATAATCTTCAGCTTCTTTGTGATGTATTGTTTTAGTAGGAAAGTTTATTAGAGGTGGTTTTTTACCCTTTGGATACTTTTTTCTGTTGTCTGAATCATAAGTTAACTTGCCTCCTTTAGGTTCACCATTAAACATTAAAATATCTCTCTCTTGTCGTTGTTTTTTATAAAAAGAAGTTTGAAAAAATTTTTTTTTAGAAGACTTAAAAAATATACTGAGTTCATTTTTTGTGTTTATAAATAATGGATTATCGTACCAAGTAACCTCTATATCTTTTGAGACTCCATTAATATGTTTTTCCAGCCAATTATCATTAGGATCTATTATATGTAAATCTTTTAGGCCGCTTTTAATGAGTTTTGGAATTAATATCCTTACATCATATATGTCAGATAATGCATCAATATAATGAACTTTTTTACCTAAAGACTTTAAGTAATCTTGATAGGTTTTCATTGAAGCTCTATGAAAAGCGATTTTTTGTTTGTGAAATTTGTAATGATTAAAAAACAAGAATTCTTCAATAAGATAAATTTCGCAATTTAAATCGAAAACGGGTGAGTTCTCAAAGAGTTGATTAGGAAAAATAAACGCCGCCTTTTTCATATGCTAAAATAATCTAGGTTGTAACCAAACTCTTCTAAATTCTCCATTTGTATCATAACGTTCTGCTTGTAATTTAGTATTAAACTTTCTATCCCTTGGATCGTTTCCAACACCAGCAACATACATCCAATTTCCATAGTTGCTATGAACATCATAATCTAGTAACATAGCTTCAAAGTAGGCGGCACCAATTCTCCAATCTAATTTTAGCTCTTTTGCAAAATAAGAAGCAACGTTTTGTCTCCCTCTATTGCTCATCCAGCCTGTTTTTTTTAATTCAATCATGTTGGCGTTTACAAAATCATCGTTTGTTTCACCATCAATCCATTCTTGTATTGTTTTTTTATTCTCACTCCATGAATAATTTTTATGTAAAATACCACCAATTTTAAAGATGTTGTTACCGTGTTTTATTGAAATATATTTAAAATAATCTCTCCAAATCAACTCAAAAATGAGCCAATATGTAGACTGATTT
>CAZAIL010000016.1:0-24439 GCA_964485155.1 uncultured Flavobacterium sp. | reverse complement strand
AATATTTGGTTTAGCAACTGGAGGTCTACTTCTTGGATGTAATGTTTCTGCAGATAAAGTAGTTGTGAATACTTTAGAGGATGGAATTTCTTTTGTTCCAAATCTTTTTATTCAATTGCAGAAAGATGGTACAGTAACAATAGTTGTAGCGCGTTCAGAAATGGGACAAGGCATAAGAACTTCTATGGCTTCAGCTATTGCTGAAGATTTGGAGGCAGATTGGAAATATGTTACCGTGCAACAAGCTACAGGTGATGCAAAATTTGGAAATCAAAATACAGACGGCTCAAGAAGTATTAGAACACTGTTAAAACCCATGCGGAAAATGGGAGCAATGGCTCGTTCTATCTTAGAACAAGCAGCCGCTAAAAAATGGAACATAGCTGCTTCAGATTGTAAAGCAGAAAATCATTTTATAGTAAATAATACAACAGGAGAAAAAGTATTTTTTGGTGATTTAGTAGAAGAAGCAAAAACAATCGCTATTCCTTCTGATGAAAACATTATATTGAAAGATAAAAAGGAGTTTAAATATATAGGAAAAAAAGTTATTCGTGGAATAGATATGGAAGATTTCCTTCATGGAAAAGCCAACTACGGATTAGACGCTCGATTACCAAACATGAAATTTGCAGCGATAGCTCGAAGCCCCGTTACTTTTGGTTCTGTAAAAAGTTTTGACACCTCTGAGGCAACAGAAATTTCTGGAGTAGAACAGGTGGTTCAATTAGATAGATTAATACCTCCAGCAGGACAGTTTTTTGGAATGTTAGGTGGTGTGGCTGTTATTGCTAATAATACATGGTCTGCTTTTCAAGGAAAAAATAATTTGAATGTTAAGTGGGAATCGGGTATAAATGAATCGTACGATACAGAAAAGTTCAAAGAAAAATTAATCAGTAGAATTCACAATAAAGCAAAAATAGTTCCGCCTTTCAAAGGAAGTATAGAGAAAGCTTTTAAGAATGCTGATAAAGTAATTGAAGCAACTTATACAATGCCTCATTTAGCTCACGCACCAATGGAAGTGCCAAATGCTTTGGCTTGGGTTCATGATGGAAAATGTGATGTTTGGGCGCCAGTTCAAGATCCACAAACAGTACGAGCTGAAATTGCTCATTTCTTTGGGTTTGCATTAGAAGATATTACCATTAATGTAATGATGTTAGGAGGTGCCTTTGGGCGAAAATCAAAATCAGATTTTGTAGTAGAGGCTGTTGCATTATCTCAAAAAATAAAAGCACCAGTTCAAGTAGTATGGACTCGTGAAGATGATATTCAACATAGTTTTTACCATGCTCAAAATGCACAATATTTAAAAGGATCATTAGATGAAAAGGGGAAAGTAACAGGGTGGTTGCACCGCGTTGCATTTCCATCTATTACTTCTAGTTTTAAGCCAATGTCTAATTATATAGCTGGTTTTGAGTTAGGAATGGGGTTTACCAATAATCCATATGACATAGAAAATGTACAAATAGAAAATGCCAAAGCAGAATCTCATTTACGAATTGGGTGGTTGCGTTCGGTTTCTAATATTATTAGTGGATTTGGAGTCAATTCTTTTGTGGATGAATTAGCAATCGCTTCAGGAAAAGACGCTATTGAGTTCCGATTAGATTTGTTAGGGAAAGATAAAGTTTCAACGGCAGCATCTCCTCATCCATTCAATGTAGCACGATTGAAAAATGTTTTGATAGAAGCAAAAAAGTTGTCAAATTGGGGAAGAAAATTACCAGAGGGTCATGGTATGGGGGTTGCCATTCATTATAGTTTTTACAGTTATGTAGCAACTGTAGTAGAGGTTTCTGTAAAAAGCGAAAAAGTGAAAGTAGAAAATATCTATTCTGTATTAGATTGTGGAATGTATGTCAATAGAGATGCTGTGATCAACCAAATGGAAGGCGCAGCAATTTTTGGTATGTCTATCACTATGTTTGGAAAAATATCTACCAAAAATGGGGCTGTAGAACAAAGTAATTTTCACGATTATCAAATGACACGAATGATAGATGCACCAAATATTCATGTTCATTTAGTAGATAATGACGAAGATCCAACAGGAGTTGGAGAGCCGGGAGTCCCGCCAGTTTCAGCTGCTATTACCAATGCTATTTTTAATGCTTCAAGGAAACGAGTAAGATCTTTACCGTTGTCTGATCATGGAATGGTTTAGTTATTTATTTATTACATAAGAAAACCTACTACGAAAAGCTTATTTGTTAAAACTTATATTCAGAAAGTGACTTTTGGAATTTTTCTGGATTTGCTACCAAATGATACCGAGGATCATCAATATCTTCTTCAATTATTTGATGAAAAATAGGGCTTGCTTTGTATAATAATATCTTACAATCTGCACTCAGATGTTTTAGCGTGATTTTTTTTCCAGCAGCTTGGTATTTTTCAACGAGAACAAAAATTGCTTCCAAAGCAGAATGATCAGAGACTCTAGATTCTACAAAATCAATTTCTACTGAGTCTGGATCATTTTTTACATCAAATTTATCATTAAAAGCAGTAATGCTTCCAAAGAACAATGGCCCCCATATTTCATATACTTTTGTTCCGTCTTCTCTAATGCTTTTTCTAGCTCTAATACGTCTTGCATTTTCCCAAGAGAAAACCAAGGCACTTACAATTACTCCTGCAATAACAGCAATTGCTAAATCAAAAACAACAGTCAGTCCAGAAACTAAAATCAAAACAATGAGATCTGAAACAGGAATCTTGTTCATAATCCTAAAACTAGACCAAGCAAAGGTGCCAATAACAACCATAAACATTACTCCTACTAATGCGGCAATTGGAACTTTTTCTATGTAGGAAGAAGCAAATAATATAAAGATTAATAACATTACTGCAGCGGTAATTCCAGACAAACGTCCTCTACCACCGCCTTTAATATTGATGATGGATTGCCCAATCATAGCACAACCACCCATTCCTCCGAAGAAGCCTGTAACAATATTTGCACCACCTTGTGCGATACACTCACGATTAGAATTTCCGCGTGTTTCTGTTAAATCATCTACTAAATTAAGAGTCATCAAAGATTCTATTAATCCAATAGCAGCAAGAATTCCTGCGTACGGAAGAATAAATAAGAAAGTCTCTAAATTCATTGGAATTTTAGAAAAGGTATCTAATACTGGAACTGGGAATCCACCTTTTAAACCGTCTCCACCACCATCACTTATAAAAGATCCAACAGTTGCAACATCTAGATTAGAAAAGATCACAATACCGGCTACCACCAAAATAGCAATTAACGCTTCAGGTAATTTTTTTGTTGCTTTTATTTTTGGCAATCCCCACATAATCAACATCGTTAGCCCAACTAGACCAATCATCATATATAGACTCTGACCTTCAAGCCAAACTTTTTCACCACCAACGGTAGTTTTAAACATGCCAAGTTGAGATAAGAAAATAACAATAGCCAATCCGTTTACGAAGCCCATCATTACTGGGTGCGGAATTAAACGAACAAATTTCCCGAGTTTTAAAACCCCAGCCAATACTTGAATAATACCCATTAAAATTACTGTAAGAAAAAGATAGTACAAACCTAAATTTTCACTTGCTTCTCCCATGGCATTTCCTTCGCTCACCAAACTCACCATTACAACAGCCAATGCACCTGTTGCTCCAGAAATCATACCAGGCCTTCCACCAAAAACAGCAGTAATTAAGCCTACCATAAACGCTGCGTACAAACCAACCAGAGGATCTACACCAGCAACAAATGCAAAAGCTACTGCTTCTGGAACCAGTGCTAAAGCTACTGTGATTCCCGAAAGAATATCATTTTGTGCGTTTTTTACTCTTTTTCTAACGAATGCATTCATGTTTGTTGGGTTTTTTTAGAAGTCGGCAAAGATAGTAGAATAAATGAAACACACATAGAGTGCTTTATTAAATTACAGGATTGAAAGAACTAATAATTAGAATGTTACTTTTGATAAAAAGCTTTAAAAACCAAATGAATATTTCCATAGCTATTTTCTAATGCAGCTAAAGAATCTTCTTTATTTTTAAACATGGCGATGGTAATTCCTTCTTCTAGTTGAGGTGTTAAAACTTCTTCTGTAGTCGTTTCCATATGAAACCAATGAGTTTCTTTTAATCTATTTTGATTGTTTTTAAAAAAAAGATGATGGGTAGTAATTAAAAATTCACCTAATATAAGTTTAGAAACACCACATTCTTCTTTAACTTCTCTCAAAGCGGCTTCTTTAATTTGTTCTCCTTTTTCAATTCTTCCTTTAGGAAGGTCCCATTTACCACCTCTAAAAATAAATAAAAATTCTCTTTGTTCATTTAAAACTAAACCACCAGAAGCGCTAATCACTTTAAAATTACTTTTAAAATCTTCCCAAGATTTTTGAAGGTCAGAACAGAGCAATACTATACCTTTGATTCTTCCTTCTGTTATTTTATGAATGATTTCTGAAATGATGGTGTTTTTGAAGTGTAGCAGATCAAAATCACTTTCTACAAACAATGAATCTGTTAAAATAATAGGTCTTTCATTAATAAAAACTTTATACATTTGCCTACATGATTTTACACAAAGATACAGCAAAAAAAACAGCAGAAGTTTTACTTAAAGTGAAAGCTATAAAGTTAAGCCCATCAGATCCATTTACATGGGCTTCAGGATGGAAGTCTCCAATTTATTGCGATAATAGAGTTACATTATCTTACCCCTCTGTTCGTGTATTCCTAAAAGAAGAAATTGCAAAAATTGTAGAGTTACAATATGGCAAGCCAGATGTAATTGCCGGAGTAGCTACAGGAGCTATAGCTATTGGTGTTTTAGTAGCTCAAGAACTGGGTGTTCCATTTATTTATGTAAGACCAGAGCCTAAAAATCATGGTCGTAAAAATCAAATAGAAGGTCATTTAGAAAGTGGCCAAAATGTAGTAGTAATTGAAGACTTAATAAGTACAGGGAAAAGCAGCTTAAATGCTGTAAAAGCTTTAAAAGAGTCTGAAGCAGTAGTAAAAGGAATGGTTGCTATTTTCTCTTACGGATTTGATATAGCCACTGATAATTTTAAAAATAGCAATGTAGCTTTAACTACTTTGAGTAATTATTCTCATTTGTTAGAACAAGCGATGGATAGCAAATATATTACTGAAAAAGAATTAGAGACATTGTCTGAATGGAGAAAAGACCCTGGAAACTGGAAATCATAAGCATATGAATATTGAAGGAAAAAAAGTAGAGATAGCGAAATCATCAAAAGAAGCCTATGAGTTTTTCATGATGCTAGAAAATTTTGAATTACTTATGCCGTCAAGTACTCAAAAATTTGAAGTTGATGGGGATTCATTTTTATTTGCATTAAAGGGAATGCCAGAAATTAGGCTTGCTTTAGGGAATAGTGTTGAATATTCTAAAGTAAGTTTAGGTGCTGCTAGTAGTAAATTAGCGTTTACATTAGAAGCTAATATATCTACTATTTCTAAAAACTCCAGCAATGTTCAATTACAATTTGAAGGAGATTTTAATCCTATGATGTCTATGATGGTTAAAAAACCATTGACCAGCTTTATTGACACTCTTACAGAAAATATTGCTAAACTTTAGCAAATGAAACCTCTTTAAGTCCATATTCAACAGTAGTATTGTCTTCTAATTGTATTTGTAAATTTCCAACAGAAGAAACTCCAATAATAATACCCATAAAAAGTTGATTTGCCTTTTTATCTATAAAAGTAGTTGGAATACCTTTCTTATATAAAGCTTCATGATACTCTTTATGGGTTTGACTAAGGTTTCCCAATTCAATAGAAGAGATTCTGTACTTAATTTTTTCTACTATTTTATTCATTAGAGGTTCAATGTCTATGTCTTTTTTTAAAATATTTTTTAAAGAGCTTGCATTAAAAAGTTCCTCAGGAAATTTTTCTTGATTTACATTTAACCCAATTCCAATAATTGTATTTTTTATTTTTAGATGAGAAAAGGTGGTTTCAATGAGAATTCCACAGATCTTTTTTTTAGCTGACATAATGTCGTTGGGCCACTTAATGCATAATTTCGGAATATTATATGTTAAAAGAGTATCGTAGATAGCTAATGAAATAGCAAAGTTTAGATAGGCTTGATCTTTTATTTTAAGTTTTTTTAAATGGGTGAATATGCTGAATGTTAAGTTCTTATGTGGTTCGGATGTCCAAGAGTTGTTCATTTGTCCTCGTCCAGAAGTTTGAGTGTTTGCAACAGCAATAGTGTACTCTTCAAGCGAAGAATTTTGAGCCAATTCTTTTAAAAAAGAATTGGTAGAGTTGGTGGCATTAATTTTGATTAATCTCAAGTGTTAAAGAAAGTGTAAACTAATTAAATACTACGCAATATACTCGCAAAAAAATAATAACTTTGTATTAAATATAAAAAAATTAATGGTAAAAAAACCAGTTAGTACAGATGAGCTAATATCTGTAATTATAAAGGGTATTGATGATGTAAAGGGAGATGACATTCAATTGATAGACTTAAGACAAATAGAGAACACTGTATGCGATTATTTTATTATTTGTTCAGGAAATTCAAATACACAAGTGAATGCAATAACTGGATCTATTCAGAAATTAGTTAGTAAAGAATTAAAAGATAAGCCCTGGCATATTGAAGGTCAAAATAATTCAGAATGGATTTTGATGGATTATGTAAATGTAGTAGTACATGTTTTCCAAAAGCAAATAAGAGAATTCTATGATATAGAAAGCCTATGGGGAGATGCAAAAATAACTGAAATAAATCCTGTTTAAAAAAAGATAGATGAGCGAAAAGAATAAAAATTCAACACCGAATGTGCCTAAATTTAAGTTCAATATGTACTGGATTTATGGAGCAATTTTTGTTGCTATTATAGGAATTAGTTTTATCAATGAAGCCTCATTTTCTACAAAGAAAATTTCAACTAATAAGTTTTTCAAAATATTAGAATCCAATGATGTGGGTAAAATTCTCATCATAAATAAAAATATAGCTGAGGTTTACATCAAAAAAGAAGCTGAAACGAAAGAAAAATACAAACAACAAGCGACATCCCCTCTATTTAGAAAAGGATCCCCGTTATTTCAATACGATTTTGGAGATTTACAAAATTTTGAAAATAAATTAAATCAATATAGGGTAAATAAAAATTTAGACTTTGATGTAGATTCAGATTCTAGAGGTAGTTTTTTTGAATCTATTATTGGTTTTTTACCTTTTATCCTACTAATTGCCATTTGGATTTTCTTCATGAGAAGAATGTCAGGAGGAGGAAGTGGCGGCGGTGGCGGCGGTCAAATTTTTAACATAGGGAAATCAAAAGCTAAATTATTTGATAAAGACACAAAAGTAAAAACAACCTTTGAAAATGTAGCTGGTTTAGAAGGTGCAAAAGAGGAAGTACAAGAAATTGTAGATTTCTTAAAAAACCCAGGTAAATATACAGCTTTAGGTGGAAAAATACCCAAAGGCGCATTATTAGTTGGACCTCCCGGAACAGGTAAGACATTATTGGCAAAAGCAGTAGCAGGTGAAGCAGAAGTTCCATTTTTCTCATTATCAGGGTCAGATTTTGTAGAAATGTTTGTAGGAGTAGGAGCTTCTAGAGTTCGAGATTTATTTAAGCAAGCTGCGCAAAAATCACCATCAATAATTTTTATCGATGAAATAGACGCCATTGGAAGAGCTCGTGGAAAAAACAGCATGACAGGTGGAAATGATGAACGTGAAAATACTCTGAATCAATTATTGACAGAAATGGATGGTTTTGGTACAGATGTAAATGTTATCGTATTAGCAGCAACTAATAGGGCAGACGTATTAGACTCAGCCTTAATGAGAGCAGGGCGTTTTGACAGACAAATCTACGTAGACCTACCAGATATTAAGGAAAGAAAAGAAATTTTTGAAGTCCACATAAAACCTTTGAAATTAGCTGATGATGTTAAGATTGAATTTTTAGCACAGCAAACTCCTGGTTTTTCTGGTGCTGATATCGCAAACATGTGTAATGAAGCAGCTTTAATTGCAGCAAGAGGTAACAAAAAAGCAATACATCATCAAGATTTTTTAGATGCTGTAGACAGAATTGTTGGAGGTTTGGAAAAGAAAAATAAAGTTATAACTCCAAAAGAGAAAAAAACAATAGCATTTCACGAAGCAGGTCATGCAACAGTTAGTTGGATGCTAGAACATGCAGCGCCATTAGTAAAAGTTACAATTGTTCCAAGAGGTCAAAGCTTAGGAGCAGCATGGTATTTACCTGCAGAAAGAATGATAGTTCAGACAGAACAAATGTTAGATGAAATGTGTGCTACTCTTGGAGGAAGGGCTGCTGAAAAAATAATTTTTAATAAAATTTCAACAGGAGCATTAAGTGATTTAGAGAAAGTAACCAAACAGGCCAGAGCTATGGTAACTGTTTATGGTTTGAATGAAAAAGTTGGAAACATAACTTATTACGATTCATCTGGTAATGACTCATTTGTGAAGCCATATAGTGAAAATACCGCAAAAACTATAGATGAAGAAATCTCTAAAATGATAGAATTACAATATCAAAGAGCTATTGAAATTCTCGATAATAATAAAGAAAAGTTATCCACTTTAGCTGAGTTATTATTAGAAAAAGAGGTTATCTTTAAAGATGATTTGATAAAAATTTTTGGAAAAAGGCCTTTTGAAGATGAACTTACAGAGATGAAAGTAGAAGAAAAAGTTATCAAACAAACAGAAGAAAAAGAAGAAAAAGAAGTCAAAGAAGTCAAAGGGGACAAAGAAGTCAAAGAAGACAAAGAGGACAACTAACCAGAAAAAAATTATTTTTTAAATGAATTTTTTAAAAAAATTATTTAAAAGTAACAAACCAACAAAAGAAGAAGTGACTATCAATCCAAGGGTTAACTTATCTTTAGAGGATGTTTTCGTTAATAATTTTATTACCAAAGGAGGGAAATTTCTCTATTGTGTTTCTGAAAAAGAAATTATAAATAACTTAACTAAAATTTTGTCTGAAAACAATTGGAATATAATTACATGTTTTGATGAAGATATTAAATTTTTTCTCACAAAATTAAATGTTACTGTTCAGCGAGAGGTAGACATAACAAAGCCTTTTTTTACAACTTGTGAACACTTAATCTCTGATAATGGAGATATCCTTTTTTCATCTAACCAACTGATTACACATAAAATATCTTCTTTAACAGATGATTTTATAGTTTTTGCTAAAACAAGTCAATTTGTAAAAGATAGAGGAGAAGGTTTAACAGGAATTAAAACGAACTGTAAAGAAAGCATACCCTCAAATATAAGTGCGGTAAGGAAATACCGTATAGAAAAGGAAGATGATAATTTTTTAAATTATGGTAATAGCAACTCGAAGAACTTATATTTATTACTTTTAGAAGATTTATAATATGACAAACCTTCTAAAGAGAGGAATTTCTGGACTTATTTATACAGTGCTTTTCATTGGCGCTATCATTTATTCAAAAGAATCATATTTAGGGCTCATTATAATGTTTGGTTTTGTCTGTATATGGGAGTTTTTTAAGATAGTAAAATATAAAAATATTCTAATATATATATTATTTTTAGTTCTGATATATTTGCAATATCCTTATTTTAAGCCTTCTTTAATAAGTCATATTTTACTCATATTATGTCTGTCTGGGTCTATTCAACTATTGGTAACTCTTTTTCTAAAAAAAAAGACCTATCCTTCAAATAAAATCCAGAAATTAGACATATCTATCCGATATTTACTTTTGTCTTTTGTTTTTTTAATTTTACTTCCATTTGTAAATGGTGAGTATAAAGAATCAATTATACTATCATTGGTTTTCTTTATTTGGGTAAATGATAGTTTTGCTTTTTTTGTTGGAAAAAATTTTGGCAAAACAAAATTATTTGAAAGTATCTCACCAAAAAAAACTATTGAGGGCTTTCTAGGAGGTGTAATTTTTGCACTAATTACTGCATTTGCGCTATCACGTTTTGAAAATTTTTTATCCCTAACTCAATTGATAGTAGTTTCATTAATTGCTTCAATATTTGGTTCTATGGGTGATTTAGTAGAATCAAAATTTAAAAGACAAGCTAAAATTAAAGATAGTGGAACTATTATGCCGGGTCATGGTGGATTATTAGATAGATTAGACAGCTTATTGTTTGTAGCTCCATTTGTATATTTGTACTTAAATTATTTAATTTAAAAAAAATGTTAAGTTTTCATAGAGAAGGTTATAAGATTATTATTTTAACATTTTTAGTTGTTTTGATAGGAATTTTATTTTCAGAAAAATTTATAGAATTGTTTTGGTTGTTAAAATTAGTTCAAAGTTTACTGTTGCTATTTTTAATTATTGTTCTTCAATTTTTTAGAAACCCTAAAAGAATTACAGATATTAATGATAGGCATATAGTAGCTCCAGTAGACGGAAAAGTTGTAGTTATTGAAGAAGTTGAAGAGCCAGAATATTTTAAAGGGAAAAGGCTTCAAGTGTCCATATTCATGTCGCCAATTAATGTACATGTTACTAGATATGCATTAAATGGAATTATAAAATATAGTAAATATCATCCTGGTAAATACTTGGTAGCTTGGCATCCAAAAGCTTCAACAGAAAATGAAAGAACAACAATAGTTATAGATAATTTAGTCTTTGGAGAAGTATTATATCGCCAAATTGCAGGTGCTTTAGCCAAAAGAATTGTAAACTATGCAGAAGAAGGAAAAAAAGTTATACAAGGAACAGATGCCGGTTTTATAAAGTTTGGAAGTAGAGTTGATATTTTTTTACCATTAGGCACTAAATTAAATGTAAATATTGGTGATAAGGTCAAAGGTGGAGTTCAAGTAATTGCAGAAAAATAATGAATGACAGTTTAGATATAAGTTTTAAAAAAGCTTTAAAAAAAATAGCTAAATTAGAAGAAGTTTTAGCACCTGATATAATGCTTAAACTTTATGCTTATTACAAACAAGCGGTAGTTGGTGATTCTTTCTCTTATATTAGAGAAACAGACGTAATAGATGCTTTTAAATTTAATGCTTGGAGGCAACTTAACGGAATGTCACAAGAAGAAGCAAAAAAACAGTATATAAAACT
Organism: uncultured Flavobacterium sp.; assembly: GCA_964485155.1. GTDB lineage: Bacteria > Bacteroidota > Bacteroidia > Flavobacteriales > Flavobacteriaceae > Polaribacter. Next base: position 13,315 of record CAZAIL010000016.1, on the reverse strand, counting down.
TGCAAATAGTATTTAAAAAACTAACTTAAATAATTACATATGAGAAATTTAACGAATCTAATTTTTGTTCTTTTGATGGTATTTCAATTTACAGCTTGCAAATCTGAAAAAAAAGAAAAGACAAAAACAACGAAAGTAGAAAAGAAATCTTCAGCTGCATTTGTATTAAATGACGCAAATAATTCTGTTGAATGGATTGCATATAAAACCACAGAGAAAGTTCCTGTGAAAGGAAAGTTTACAAAAGTAGAAGTAACTCATGGAGGTGAAGGTAATTCTATTAAAGAAGCAATAAATATGGCAGAATTTTCAATACCTATTAGTAGTATTTTTACTTCTGATAGTAGTAGAGATTATAAGATTAGAAAATTCTTTTTTGGGGTTATGGAGAATACCAAACTGTTGTCAGGTAAATTGGTTATCGAAAATGATTCTTTAGGATTTGCAGATATTACCATGAATGGAATTACAGAGAAACTTCCATTTACTTACACTATTGAAGATAAAACTTTTTCGATGTCTACTAAAATGGATGTATTAAACTGGAATGCAAAATCTTCTTTAGATTCTTTAAACCTTATATGCAAAGAGTTACACAAAGGGTTGGATGGTATCAGTAAAACTTGGTCTGAGGTAGCTATTAATATTTCTTCAACTTTTTAAATCACTTTAGAAAAAAAATAAAGGAGTATTATAAAAATCCACCAATTGGTGGATTTTTTTATTTGAATTTAATATAGTCTACCTCAAATTCAAAACTCCCATATTTTTTTTCATCAGTAATCAAACCAATTCTAATAATTTCTTTTAAAGTTTTTTTCTCAAGTTGCTCTTTCATAGCTTTACCAATATAGTGCTTTTTGAAATCTGTAAGCTTAATAGTTGTCGTTTTCCATTTAGAAGAAGTTCCATCAAGACTTACTTTATAATTTGGGACATACCATCGCCTACTTACAGCAAAAGTTAAAGCTAAAGAGATGCCAGTTGATCGGTATCTAATTTCAATATCATTAAAGTTAGAGATATCAAATTCAGAAAAAGAACGGCGTAAAGATGAAAAACCACCATTATTATCTAGCGATATGTCTCCTCTAAAAAGAATACTGTTTCCAGTTAATTTCATACTTCCTCTAGAGAGCCCGCCCATAACACCATCGTTAACAACACTCCAAGAACTTCCTTTCTTTGTTGCTCCAAAATCTATTTTATATGTATCTTGTTGTAGCATAGAAAAAGTAAATAAAAGGATTATAAGTTGTGTTTTCATATTAAATTTTTTAGTGAATCTTCTAAGGTTTCAAATTTAAATTTAAAACCAATTTGCTTAATCTTGCTGGCGGAAACCTTACTTCCATTCAAAATAATAGTTGACATTTCTCCAAAAATTAATTTTAAAATAAATTTTGGAGCACCAATTGGTATAAAAAGACGCCTCTGTATTTTTGCTAGTGCTTTTGAGAATGAAATATTGGAATGATACTCGGTTGATACTGCGTTGTAAGCTCCTTTAAAATTAGTGTCTTCTATCGCCTTTATATATAATTCACATAAGTCATCTATATGAATCCAAGGCATGTATTGTTTACCATCTCCAAGTGGTGAAATAATGGGTGTTTTCATTTTCTTTAAAGCACCTCCATTTTTAGCTAAAACAATGCCTGTTCGAAATGCTACAGTTCTTATTTTTTCTTTATTAAATTGAAAAATAGACTTTTCCCAAAGCCGACAAACTTTACCTAAAAAATCTGTAGCAGCTTTGTCTGTTTCTTTAAAAGTAGTTTGAGTTGTAAAAGAACCATAAAATCCAGTAGCAGATGCAGAAATGAAACTTTGGAGAGGTATTTGAAGCCTTTTTACTGTAGCGTAAAGTAAATTAGTTGAATCGACTCTACTATTTATAATTTCTTTCTTTCTTTTTTCAGACCATCTTTTATCTGCGATTCCAGCTCCTGCAAGATGAATAATATGATTAAGGCCTTCAAAAGCACTGTCATTTATGTATTGTTCTGTAACATTCCATACAAATGTTTTATAGTTGTTTTTTGGATTATTACTTCTACTTAAAATGCGAACTTCATACCCCCTAGATTTTAACAAGAATGACAATCGTCTTCCTATTAAGCCTGAGCCGCCGGTAATCAATACTTTCTCCATCCCGTAAAAATACAAAAACCGATATCAAATCTGATATCGGTTTTTTAAAATATTTGTTAAAAGAAAAGAATGTAATCTCTTAAATCGCTTTATTAATCAACCATTTTCTTATGACTTTATATAAAGTATTACCGTTTGCTTAGATACTGAAATAAGTAGTTTCTCCTTAAAGTTAAAAAATAATACTTGTTAAAAAATCAGAGAATCTTCCTAAAAACTCTCGAAACAATCATTTTAAGTTACTAATGAAAATTAATTGTGAAAGGATTGTTAATCTTTAGAATCAAACTATATAAAGTCTTATTTTTGCATAAGTATGAAAGAAAAGAAAAAAAAAGGGTTTATTTTTAAGACCTTTACCTCTCCACACATTACTCCATTTGAAAAACTGTTTGATATTTTTAAAGAACTTATTACTCATACTTCAGGAGATTTTGACGAATCGATTGATTGGTTACGTCAGTTAGATATTGAATATAAACTAACAGACGAAAACTATACAATAGATGATTTTATTGAAGATTTAAAGGCAAAAGGATATATTAAAGAAGAAATTGATCTAGATGAAAATGGAGGAAATATTTCTATCACAGCTAAGACAGAAAGAGCCATTCGTCAACAAGCACTTAACCAAATATTTGGAAAAATTAAAAGAAGAGGTTCTGGAAATCATAAAAGTAAAGGTCAGGGTTTAGGAGACGAACATACCGGTGATTTTAGAAACTATCAGTTTGGAGATTCTTTAGACAAAGTTTCTATGACAGAAAGTTTGCGAAACGCACAAATTAATCATGGAATTGGTAACTTTAACTTAACAGAAGATGATTTAGTTGTTGAAGAAACCATGCACAAGGCTCAAATGAGTACTGTTTTAATGATAGACATTAGTCATTCTATGATTCTATATGGAGAAGATAGAATTACACCAGCAAAAAAAGTAGCCATGGCATTAGCAGAATTAATTACCACTAGATATCCTAAAGACACCTTAGATATCTTAGTTTTTGGGAATGATTCATGGACTATAGATATTAAGGACTTACCCTATTTAAAAGTTGGCCCTTACCATACAAACACAGTTGCAGGTCTTCAATTAGCTATGGATTTATTGCGAAGAAAAAGAAACACCAATAAACAGATCTTTATGATCACCGATGGAAAACCAAGTTGTCTTAAAATGCCAGACGGCCATTATTATAAAAATAGTAATGGTTTAGATTCTTTTATTACAAATAAATGCTATGCAATGGCTCAACAAGCAAGACGCTTACACATTCCTATTACAACATTTATGATTGCTCAAGATAATTATTTGATGCAATTTGTAAGAGAATTTACCAAAGCAAATCAAGGAAAAGCATTTTATACAGGAATTAAAGGATTGGGAGAAATGATTTTTGAAGATTATGAAACAAATAGAAAAAAAAGAATTAAAGGTTAATATGAATATAACATCTATACAAACACTAGGAGCATTAAAAGAATCAGGATATCAATCTAAATCTATTAAAGATGAATTGAGAGATAATTTAATAGCTAAAATTAAAAATAAAGAAACAATATTTACAGGAGTCCACGGATATGAAAATACCGTAATACCTGAATTGGAAAGAGCTATTTTATCTAGACATAATATTAATTTGTTAGGCTTACGTGGACAAGCTAAAACACGATTAGCCAGGTTGATGGTGAATTTATTAGACGAATATATTCCAGTAGTAGAGGGATCAGAAATTAATGATGATCCGCTAGCACCAATTTCTCGTTTTGCAATAGAATTGATAAAACAAAACCAAGATGAAACACCAATTATTTGGTTACATAGAAGTGATCGTTTTGCAGAAAAATTAGCGACACCAGATGTTACAGTTGCTGATATTATTGGTGATGTAGATCCAATAAAAGCAGCTAATTTAAAGTTGAGTTATGCGGATGACCGAGTGATTCATTATGGAATGATTCCTAGAGCCAATAGATGTATTTTTGTGATCAATGAGTTGCCAGATTTACAGGCTAGAATTCAAGTTGCCTTGTTTAATATATTACAAGAAGGAGACATACAAATTAGAGGTTTTAAACTGAGATTGTCTTTAGATATGCAATTTGTTTTTACTGCCAATCCAGAAGATTATACAAATAGAGGAAGTATTGTAACACCTTTAAAAGACAGAATAGGTTCACAAATTTTAACTCATTATCCTGAAACTATTCAGATTGCAAAAATGATTACTTCTCAAGAAGCAGCATTAGATACGAGACAGTCTTCAACTATTTTTATTCCTGAATTAGCAAAAGATATTTTGGAACAACTTGTTTTTGAAGCTCGAAAAAGTGAATATGTAGATGTAAAGAGTGGTGTAAGTGCACGTTTAAGTATTACCGCTTTTGAAAATTTAGTAAGCACAGCTGAAAGGCGTTTATTGCATTCTGGTGATGATAAAACAGCCATTAGAATGAGTGACTTTACAGGAATTATTCCAGCAATTACTGGGAAGATAGAATTGGTTTATGAAGGAGAACAAGAAGGTGCCTACAATGTTGCATTAACCTTGCTTGGGAATGCTATTAAATCTCTGTATTCAGATTTTTTTCCTAATATTGAAAAGATTGAAAAACAAGGAGTTGAAACACCATATGATGAAATTGTTTCTTGGTTTTTTAATAATAGTGACGATTTTGAAATATTAGATGACATCTCAGAAAAAAACTACACATCTATACTTGAAAAAGTAAAGCCATTATCAGAATTTGTGCTAAAATATCAAGTTGGAGTAACCCCTGAAGAAGTATGCTTTTGGCAAGAATTTGTTTTGTGGGCTTTGGTAGAACATAAAAAATTAAGTAAATATAGATACGCTGAAGGCCTTCAGTTTAAAGATCCTTATGGAAGTTTTATAAGCGGGCTTTAATCAATAAAGATTAACGACTTCTTCTTCCCATCCTATTATTACGCATTTCTACCATTTTTTTACGAATGTTAGAAGTGTACCCTTTTTTTGTAATGTTTTCACCTTTATCGGGAGCTGTAATGTTTATTTTTTCTTTTGGGTTTAAAATGATTTCTGAACACAATAAAGTTGTATTTCCGGCACTTACTTCTAAGATTAGACCAGGAAGCCCCCAATATTCAGCAGGTCCTTGTGCGACAGGTATTTGAGGAGCATACCAAGCTTCAATAACTATCATAGGTTCTTCAATCTTTTTAGTTTCATCAGAATTTTGTCTAAGGTCATTCCAAGAAAAATCAAACCAGTTTAATTCAGATTTTGGAATCATTGCTGCGGCTTTATAACAGGTGTAATTACCAATTTTTTTAGTTTCTGTACCTAAACTCCATTCAATGTTTACTAATTTGTCTTTTACTAAAAATCGTTTACCATAAAATTCTTGACTCTGCACTAATTTATTTTCTTTAATATTTTTATGTAAGTCACCTCTAGAGAAATAACCTCCCCATGAGTCTGTTGCACCGGAGATTGCATCAATCTTGTCCTCTTCCAAAAAAGTTGATTCTTGCATATTAAAATTTAAAATATATTTTTTTTCTAATCTATCTTTAAGACGATTTTGTATTTGTTTCTTTTGTGCTTCACTCATTCTAGCTCCCCAATTTCCTAATTCTATTTTTGATTTAGAAAAATAATATGCTTTACCTTGAAATTTTTGAGCGCTCAATTGAGTTGTGAAAATCGAGAAAAAAATTAGAGCAATAATTTTAAAAATAGATGGCTTCATGGTTTTATAAATTACTTGTTATGTTGAACAAATATATTAAATGACGAAACATGTTTCTTTTTTTAGGAAAATATTAACACCACTTGGCTTAAAAAAAATTTCGTAAAATAATTATTTATCAGCAAGTTATAGATTTTTTTCGGGTAATATGCTGTTGTTTTTATGTAGGGATTTTTTAAAGATATCTTGTTTTAATCTATAATACGATACACTAAAATGTACAAAAAAATCAGTTTTGGTTTTTTAATACAATAGTTCCAAAAATAGTTGCATCAATCCAGCCACGATTTTTATCGTTTCCATCTACAACCACAGAACCAAAAAAGTTTTCTCTATTTTCACTAGTATCATTATCACAATAGGCAATAGCAAAACCTATTTTTTTATTTGAATGTAAGCTTAAAGCTGTTTGATCTCCGTTAAAGGTATATGTATCTGGGAAAAGAGAGATTTTAAATTCCCAAACAGCTATATTTTCCTCTACAATAGACATTCCAGATTCTATGTGGTTGTTAAAAAGCTTTGGAGTGTCTATTGAATCTAGATCAACTACATCACCATTTAATCCTATGTGATATGCAAAGGCATTATGATTAAATTGATGATTTCCACCACTATTGTCTTCATCAATAAATATCTCTACACAATCTTCATCCCACCATCGTTCTAAAGGATTTTTAATTTTATCTACTAAAAAATCATCTTTTATTTCTGCCATCACATACAAGGCTTCCTTAGACCAAGATAATTTATACCTTCCTAAAAAATCTGTAGAATCTACTGGTTTCCCCATCCATACTTGATTAATTGGCAACCAGGTAGATTCTTTCCAGGTTTTTTCATTGGCTATTCCATCTATTAAAATAGTATCTACCCTTTTGGCTACAGTAATTTCTTGGTTACTAGTTTTACTGCTATTTTCTTTTTTTAATTGTATTGGATTGTTGTTTTTACAGCCAATCATTGAGAAAATAAAATATGTAAAAAAGAATAATTTTGTGATTTTCATGAGTATCTATTTTTTTATTAAACCAGAAGGGAATGACACAATACTTTCATGACCGTTTTCTCCAACAGCAGCTATTCCAAAGAAGAAGTTATCTACTACAATTCCTTCTAAGGTAAACCCTGTACTATTTTCAATATATTTAAAATGGTCCCACGTTGGAGATGTTGTATCTCTCCAGTATATTTTATATCCTTTAGCACCCTCAACCCTTTCCCATTCAAAGGAAACAGCAGGTCTTACCGCTCCTCCAATTTTAACATTTTTTGGAGCTGGTGGTGCCCAAGCAATACTGGCTAAATTAATGGCATTTACCGCTGTTAATTTTTTGGCGTAGTCAAAATTCACGAATTTTAATTTATCACCATATTCAATTCCATCTTCGATGCGAATATCTTGATGTTGTTGTGTGTAGTTTTCATGCATTTCCATAATTCTGATTCCAGCAAATCCAGCATCATTAAAGGGTCTATGATGCCCTCCACGACCAAACCGATCTAATCGATAGATCATTGTTGGATTCATTTCTGGCATATATGTTTTGGTAGTTTTATGAATAAAACGAGCTAATTGTCTAGAAATACCGTCTACTTCACCACCATAAAAACGTCTTGCTTTTCGTTGCTTCTCTGTTTCTGTAGTAGGTGTTGGTTCAGAAAATATTCTAAAAGTTCTATTGTCTATGACTCCATCTACACCTTTAATATTTCCTATCATGTCATTGTTCATAATACCAATAATCTCCCATCCTTTTTCTTTGGCATATGCAGCCAATCCTCTACCACCAAACAATCCTTGTTCCTCTCCAGATAGACCAACATAAATAATACTATTTTCAAAGGTGTAATTAGATAAAACTCTAGCTGCTTCAATAGTCCCAGCCATTCCGGAAGCATTGTCATTTGCACCAGGAGAATCGGAAGTATAATCATTTGGATCAGACACTCGAGAATCTATATCACCACTCATAATGATATATCTATTTGGGTATTTTGTCCCTTTTTGAACGGCAACAACATTTACAATCATGACATCATGAACAATTCTTTTCTTATTTTTCTTCACCCAATCTTTTTGATAGAAAACATCCAAACAATTAGTACACTTTTTGGATATTTTATCAAATTCAGATTTAATCCACCTTCTAGCAGCCCCAATTCCTCTGGTATCTGAAATTGTATCACTCAACGTATGTCTAGTTCCAAAATTAGCCAGCTTAGTAATATCTTTTTTTATTCTTTCTGTAGTAACATTATTTACAATGTCGTATAATCTAGTATCTGTCTGAGCATTTGTAATACCAGTAAGAAGTATAATTAAAAAGGTGATTTTTTTCATCGTTAATTATTTGAATAGTTTAAAGATACAGATTCTGGTAACAAAAAAAATTAAAAGGGGTCATGTAATTAATCTTTCATCTATAAAATAATGTCTCTCCAATGTATATATTCACAAGAGTTTTATTAAATCTAAAAGTTTACGTTCATATTTTTAATTTTCTAATAAGAAAAGTTTAATTTTATGGAAATTTATTTTTTTTAATTATGAAAAAACTAATTTATCTTTCTATATTTTTAGTTTCAGTTAGTGTTTATGGACAAATACCAGATGAATTAAAACCACCAAGTTGGAAAACTACTGCAAGATTATCTACCAACATTAAACCTTATATTTTACCTACAATAGATTTAGTTAAACTAAAAAGTGAAGATGAAATAAATGATTCAAATAAATCTAAACCTTGGCGCTTTGGAAAAGATCAATTTGTAAATCATGATATTAGCGAAGTTGGTGTTTGGGAAACTCTAACTAACGGTGATCGTATTTGGAGAATGTCTTATAAATCTGAAGGAGCATATTCACTAAATTTCATGTTTGAAAGATTTAAAATACCAGAAGGATCTAAACTATATGTATACAGTAATGATAAACAGGACTTACTCCGTCCTTTTTCTCATCATAACAATAACCCTGAACAAGTTTTAGGTACTTGGTTGGTTGAAGGAAATCATGCTTGGATAGAATATCATCAACCAGCAAATATTAAAGGAGAGTTTACATTAACAATTAGTTCTGTTATTCATGGTTATAGAACAGCTGAAACGTATCAAAAAGCTTTAGGTGATTCTGGAGATTGTAACCAAGATGTAGATTGTGATATCACTCCATCTGGAGCCGATATTTATGGGATTAATATCGTAAAAGAAAATGTAAAAACATCTGCAGGTATGCTGGTTAGCGGAAGTAATGGTTTTTGTTCAGGAGCACTAGTTAACAATACAAATAATGATGGAACACCTTATTTTTTAACTGCAAACCACTGTGGTGGTGGAGAAGGAGGATGGGCATTTCGCTTTAATTGGAGGAGCCCTTCACCATCTTGTTCAACAACAGCTAGCAGTCCAAATGGATCTTATGATCAAACTGTTAGTGGTGCTACAGTTAAAATGAGAAGTGATGAATCAGATACTGAATTGGTAGAAATAACTGATACTTCTTTTTTTAATGGAAATGATGAACTAGTATTTGCTGGATGGAATCGTTCCAAAACAAATGTTCCTAATGTAAATATCGGAATTCATCACCCTAGTGGAGATATTCAAAAAGTGTGTAGAGAAGATGATGGGGCTTTTAGAACTTCTACTAGTTTTAATGGAAATGGAAATGCTAAAATGTGGAGAATAGAAGAATGGGAACTGGGAGTTACAGAACCAGGATCTTCAGGTTCACCTTTATTTAATGAATTAGGTCAAATAATTGGTGTTCTTTCCGGAGGAGCTGCAGCTTGCTCAGGTACTAGTAATAACGGACAATATGATATTTATGGTCGTTTTGGGGTAGCTTGGGATTTTGGTGCTACCGCAGCAACTAGATTACAAGATTGGTTAGACCCTTTAGGAATAAATCCCGAGACTATAGATCAATTTCCCGCATTACAAACATATGCATATGATGCTAGTATTAACCTAGGAAGTAGTGTATCCTTAGAATTATGTGGAGAAGATTTTTCTCCTTCAATTTCTATTTATAACTCAGGAAATGAAACCCTTACCTCCGCAACCATATCTTATAATTTAGATGGAGCAACCAATACAAATTTTAACTGGACAGGTTCTTTATTGCAAGGGGAAAGTGATGTGATTTCAATTCCGTCTTATGGAGTTTTAAGTGGTGGAACTCATGGTTTTTCTACCTCAGTTTATAATCCAAACGGAAATACTGATGAAAATTCTGCAAACGATACTTATGTGTTTAATTTTTCTGTATCACCATCATTTCAAACAGCAACGGTTGTATTTAATATTTTAACTGATAATTATGGGCAAGAAACTACCTGGGAATTAAGAGATTCTTCTGGGTCATTGGTAGAAAGTGGTCCAGCAACAGATTATGATAATACTACCAATTATCAAGAGATAATTACTATTCCTAATTTAGATGAATGTTATACGTTTACAATCTTTGATTCTATTGGTGACGGAATTTGTTGTGGATATGGTATTGGTAATTATAATCTTCAAGATAGTAATGGTAATATAATTATTGATTCAACAGGAGAATTTGATTCCTTAGAGTCTGTAACTTTTAGTGCGGTAGCTACTTTAGGTAATGATGATTTTAACCTAGCAGGATTAATAAATATCTTTCCAAACCCAACAGCCAGTGATTTAAATATAAAGGTTGGTAATCTAGAAAAAGCTAATTATACGATCTCAAATCTAATTGGACAAGTAATTGCAAAAGGTTCTTTAATTGGAAATACAACTAATAGAATAAATGTTGCAAATTCTGCTTCAGGGATATACTTGTTAAGTATCACTTCTCAGTATGCACAATACACTCAAAAATTTATTAAAGAATAGTGTTTTTTAAATTAGTATTAAATTTTAAAAAAAACCTCTGCTTTTGCAGAGGTTTTTAATATTCTTGAAACATAACATAATTTGGATTAGAATGTGTTTCTGAAACCTTAAAATCATACAAACCTGTTTTTTTAAGTCCTATTTTTGTATAGAATGCAATTGCTCTTAGGTTTTCTATCCAAACTTCTAACCACAAACCTCTTTGATGATTTTTCTTTGATAAAGTCACGTTAAAATTAAACAGTTCTAGACCTAAACCTAAACCATAATATTCTTTCAATAAATACAAACGCTCCATTTTGGTAATATTTATACCATCAATGTTTTCATTTGGCGAATTAAAAATGACTTTTGAAAAACCAGCAACTTTATTTTTGTAATAAATAAGATAATATTCATTGTTTTGTTCTAATAGTTCTTCTCTTAAGTTTTCTTTGCTAAAGTTTTTAGAAATATAAGAATCTATATCTTTCTTAGGAGAGCTATGTCCGTGAGCTGGTAAAAATGCTTCTACACTAAGAGATACTAATAAATTAGTGTCTATTACGGTTGCTTTTTTAATATTAATCATGTATTGGTTAGTGTTCTTCTATGACATCAAAAATATAAATTTATCTACTAATTTTTATAAATATGGTGTTAAAAAGCCTCCATGTTAAAACATGGAGGCTTTACTATATTTAAAATATATGTATTGCTTATTTAATTAAATCGTAACTACGTTTAATGAAGTTTGTTAACTCTTCTCCATGTAAAAGGTTTTGAGATAATTTTGCTAAATCAAAAGATTGAGAGATTAAACGATCACGTTTCTTAGTTGTTTTGGTGTTTAGAATTTCACCTACTAGTTCATGATTTGTATTGACAACTAAATTATACATTTCTGGCAAATTTCCCATTCCCATCATTCCGCCACCACCAGAAGCACTCATTTCTTTCATCCTTCTCATAAATTCTGGGACTGTAATTATAAAAGGAGAAGCGTTAGAATCCATTGCTTCTAATTGAACAGTATAGGTTTGTTTTGGAACCGCATTTTCAATCATTGGCTTTAATGTTTCCTTTTCTTCATCAGATAATTTAGAAATAACGGTGTCGTCTTTCTTTATTAGATTGTCTATGTGATCTGCGTCTACTCTAGTAAACTTTACTTTTTCATTAGAAGTTTCTAGTTTCTGCATCAAATGAGAAATAATAGGTGAATCTAATAATAGAACTTCGTATCCTTTTTCTTTTGCAGACTGAATGTAACTGTGTTGTGCATCTTTATTAGCGGCATACAATACAATTTGGTTTCCATCTTTATCTGTTTGCGCGTCTTTAGTTTTTTCCAGAAATTCATCAAATGTAAAGAAAGAATCATCTACCGTTGGGTACAATGCAAATTTTTGAGCTTTATCAAAGAATTTATCTTCTGATAACATTCCATATTCAATAATTACTTTGATATCATTCCATTTTGATTCAAAATCTTCACGATTATTTTTGAATAAAGAAGCTAATTTATCACCTACTTTCTTGGTAATATAACCAGCAATCTTTTTTACAGCACCATCTGCCTGTAAATAAGAACGAGATACATTTAAAGGAATATCTGGTGAATCTATGACACCTTTTAACATCTGTAAAAAGTCAGGTACAATACCTTCTACATTGTCGGTTACAAAAACTTGATTTTGATATAACTGAATTTTATCCTTTTGCATGTCCATGCTTGGACTTAGCTTAGGGAAGAATAAAATTCCTGTTAAATTAAAAGGATAATCTACATTTAGGTGAATATGAAATAATGATTCCTCAAATTGCATTGGATACAATTCTCTATAAAAATTATTATAATCTTCAGTTTCTAGATCTGCTGGTTTTTTGGTCCAAGCTGGATCTGTGTTGTTGATGATTTTATCTACAGTTATCTGCTTGTGAGCTTCTGTAGTTTCTTTACCGTCTTTATCTGTAGTAGTTTTTGGGGTAAATTCAGGATCATTAACTTCTTCCGTTCCAAATTTAATAGGCACTTGATTAAAACGGTTGTATTTATTTAAAAGTTCAGAAATTTTAGATTCTTCTAAAAACTCAGTAGAATCTTCAGCTATATGTAAAATAATTTCTGTTCCCCTATCAGATTTATCGTGTTCAACCAAGGTATATTCTGGTGAACCATCACAAGACCAATGAGCGGCAGGTTCATCTTTAAAAGATTTAGTAATAATATCTACCTTATCAGCTACCATAAATGCAGAATAGAAACCAAGGCCAAAATGACCAATAATTCCAGCTTCATTATCTTTGTATTTATCTAAAAACTCTTCCGCACCAGAGAATGCAATTTGGTTGATGTATTTTTCTACCTCTTCAGCAGTCATTCCTAAACCTTGATCTTTTATAGTAAGCGTTTTTGCTTCTTTATTTAGGGTAACCTCAATTTTGGCATCACCTAACTCTGTTTTTACTTCACCAATAGATATAAGGTGTTTTAGTTTAGAGGTTGCATCTGTTCCGTTAGATATAAGTTCACGTAAAAATATTTCGTGATCAGAATACAAGAACTTTTTAATTA
>CAZAIL010000015.1:0-24590 GCA_964485155.1 uncultured Flavobacterium sp. | reverse complement strand
TATTTAAAGCCCATTCTTGAAATTGAGATTCAACACCTTTTTGTATAATAACCCTTATAGAATCACCAACTGCTAGCCCTTCGATATTGACATCAAAGTTATTTTGAGAAAAAGAACTATTAATAAATAAAAGAAAACACGAAAAAAAAGTAATAACCCTCATTAATAAATTTTTAAAAATTAAACGTTATAGGGCTTTCAAATTTATTAAATAAATCTCTTACAATTAGTACACCTTTAGTACAGTTATCGTTTATATTAAAAACAATTCCTCTTATTTATAAAAAAATCATATCCAATAATTCAATTTAATTTTTTAGGTTGATTACTTCAAATGTGCTTCCAACTTATTATTGAACCAAAAAATATATATAAAACTAAATATAATTGCTAAGCCAATAATGATGGGTCCAAATATTTCAAATAAAACAAAAGTTGCTGTTCCTAATAAAGCGATACATCCATATTCAAAATAACTCTTCAAGAGACCCTCTTTGAATGCTGCTTGAACAATTAAAAAGTTCACCGGAAGATAAAGAAGAGCTGCAGTGACAGTGCCAGGACTAAAATCACTAAAGAAAATATGATAAAATGCATTAACAACTTGAATCGCAAATAAGATAAACAAAATTACTTGCGCGCTGGCTCTATTATTTTTAACCAAATGAAGAAGGGCGAATAGAACTAGGATGCAGGTTAATATAGATAAAATTACTTCAGTTGATAATGCAACTGCTGAATGTTGAAAATATTGTAATTTCCACTCTATAAAATTAAATATTATGTGTTCTTCAAAATGATGGATTGCATAGATAAGTGGGCCTAGAATAATTAAGTTTTTAAATTTTTTCATATATCTAATTTATCAATACTATTTACAAAACTGTTTTTAAGGCTTATTTTCATTATCTGAAGTCTTTTGATGATTTATGCGGCTTTACTGGTGTTACTCGACAAAGAAAAACGGAGGGCTTATATGAATTTTTATTTTTAATACTCACTTCAGCATTCTGTACATACTAATCTTTAAAGATAGAAAGTTTAAACAATTAATATTTTAAAATAATACGAAATCCAACAGCTAACGAATAGGATTTATGAAACAATGTGTTAGAAAAAAATAAATTATACCAATAACAGGGATGCTTTGGCATGTTTTTTGGTAAATAAAAATAAAAAATATGAAAATCAAAAGCCTTTATCTGTTGTTATTTTTAGCTTCATTATTCATATTTATACAATGTGATTCAAATATAGACGATATTGATCCTACTTGTATAGATGAATCTTTAATTATTGAAGATGCCATTTGTATTGCAGTCTATGATCCTGTTTGCGGTTGTGATGGAATAACATACAGCAATTCTTGTGTGGCGGAAACAGTTAACGGAGTAACTTCATTTACAGGAGGTATCTGTGACTAATATTTTAGTGACCGCTTAAAAAATCCTTGATGTCATAAATCTAAATATTAAAAACCTCTAACGGCTCTAATATTGTTATCAAATGTCTTAATTCCAACATCATAAGTTGCTTGATACCCTTCATCATAAAATGACTGAACCCAGGCGGCTTCTCCATTACTTTCACCATCTGTTGAGCTCCAATACCATGAATTATTAAAGTCCATTACAAAGTTGCCAAACCCATAAAGGTATAAATTATTATACATTAAGTTAAGTTCATCTTTGCTTGGCAAGTACCAATCATCAAAACCATTTAAATTCAAATTTGCACATATTTCAGCTGCTATTCCAGTTTGATCACACAATTCAAGAATGAGATCTGTATTATAATTACCTGCTCCAATATTGGGGTTTGATGCATTGGAAATGAAAGTTCCGTAGCATCCCCATTGAGCAGTGCCTTGATCAGTTGGTGCAGATACCATTCCAGTACCATTGGTAATATTCAGATAAAAAATTAAGCCTCCTTGGTAGTTTAATCCATATAAATCGTCTAAAAGTGAATTATCACTTAAATATATTTGATGAGGAGTCTCTCCGTTATCTAATCTTTCTTGCAACGTAGCTTCACCAGTTAAAAAAGTGAAAGTTATACCATAGGAGGTCCCTAAACTATTGGTTGCATATGCTCTATAATAGTAATTTGTAGACTGAATTAAACCTGTTAAATTACTTGTGAAACTTGAGGCTCCAGTACCTTCATAGGTTTGAGAATTTAAATCAGTACCTGGGTCAGGTGATGTATCCCAGACAATTCCTTTCGCTGTAATACTACTACCTCCATCTGAAGTAATTACACCACTCGTTGAAGCTCCAAAAGGTGTAATGTTATTTATTTCTCCTGTTATAATTTCTATATTTGTGCTATTATTATTGCCAGTAGATACAATCCAACTACTAGTACTACTATCCCAAATTAAAATATTTCCATCATTTATCCCATCTGGTAAGTTAGAACCTGCATTAGATCCAGAACTTTCAGAATATAAGGCATATGGTACACTAAAAAACTGTGTGGTACCCATAGCGATATAGCCATTTCCTGTATTTGTATCAATCTCAATACCAAGATAGTAGCTTCCTATAGACCAATCAATTTCTGAAAATACGCCTGTTGAAGCTGAACCTTGACCAATTACAAGCGTTACTTGTCCTAAATCATCTGTAGCCACATAATGTATCTCTACATAACCAGGAACTGCTGTTTGTGAGCCCTGTAAAATATTAAACTTAAAATATACGTTTTGATTCATCACCAAATCACCACTTGAATTTCTTACTGTCGCTTGATAGTTAAACCCTTGTGGAGCTTGTGCTTTGACACTAAAAATTACAACAAGTAACAAAATTAAAAAAATACACTTTTTCATAATTTTACAGGTATTATCTAAATAATTTTTTAGTATTAAAATCTAATAATCTTTAATACACCTCACAGCTGCTCCAAAATCACTTGATGTAGGGGTGAAATTTGCGTTAGTCCCAGACAACTGAAATGAACGAATAGCAGGGCCAGTATCCCAACCACTGACCCAATACAATGTAGCATTACCGCTTTGAATATTACCAGCACCTTCACCAGCACCTCTACCTCCTCTTCGTCCAGAAGCAGGAAGTTTTAATGGAGTATTATTCCACGCTCCACCAGTATTTTGATTATTTGATCCCCAAGAACCTTTTTCTTCTTCAAATTCAGTTTGTGTAGGAAGTCTAAATCCGTTTGGACAAGGGTTATTTATACCATCAACACCTTGCCATAAGTTTAGGTTTATTGGAATTCTCCACGAATAAGATCCTTCTTGTTGCGATGCTATAATCCAAAGACTCCCAGGATTGTCAGTGTTAACGCTTCCATATTGTGTTTCTGAATTTCTGCATTGATGTCCGTCAGAAGATCGCCCCCATTGATAAAGATCACCAAACGCTTCTTCATCAGTACTAGATTGTGCGGCTCTGGATGCCCCTAAATTTCTGTCCATCCATATTTTCCCCGTAGCACCATTTACAATCTCAATAACTTCCGTATGATCTCCAGAACAAATAACCGTTCCATCTGGCCATGAGACAATCCCCTCTGAAAGGTCATCAATTTGAGCTTGAAGGTTAGCGATTATTAAATCTATATAGGATTTTGTTGCTGCATCCTGAGCCTCTGTAGGATCTTGTAGGTCTTTTATTTGTTGGTTGTTGGCAGAGTTGTTTTCTGCAAGTACGACTTCTAAATTAGGTGTAACTGGTGTAGCATTTCCGGTGTTTTCTGCATACATAGCATAAGGTACGCTTAATAGTTGTGAGGTTCCCATAGACAAAAATCCATTTCCTGTGTCTAGTTCTATTCCTAAATAGTAGTTTCCTATGGCCCAATCAATTTCTGAAAAGACACCAGTTGTTGGAGTTCCTTGTCCTATCACAAGAGATAACTGCCCTAAATCATCCGTCAATAGTGTGTGTTGTTCAGAGTAAGTAGCGTCAGCAGATTCTGAGCCTTGTAAAATATTAAACTTAAAATATACGTTTTGATTTATCACTAAATCACCACTTGAATTCCTTACTGTTGCTTGATAATTGAATCCTTGTGGAGCTTGTGCATTGACACTAAAAATTATAACAAGTAACATAATTAATAAGAGATACTTTTTCATAGTTTTATAATTTTATATGTATTTGTTTGTTTTATTTCACCAGTCATTATTGTCAAAAGATAGATCCCTCTAGGATATTGACTAATATTGATTGGATATTGATTTTGAACTTCTCCTTTAAATATTTTCTTACCAGTAATATCAGTTAGATAAATATCAAAATTATTTTCTGTTGGGTGAGAAATATAGAGCAATTCATTAACTGGATTTGGATACACTTTTAACTTGATTTCTATGAGTGGAGATTGCACACTAAGAGTTTCTAGATTTAATGATGAATAATACCCATTCCCTAATTGTAAGCTACCATCATCATCAGTCATAGAACCAACTACAAATTCACCTAACACATAACTTAATTTAATTGTACTATTAGAATAATTAGACCCTAAAGATGAAATTGCTTGTTTAGAAATAGATTGGGCAGCTATTTCTATTGTAATAAAGAATAAAAGGAAATAATAAATTTTGTTCATTTTTTATTCAAATATAACAATAATTTTTATTCATAAATTTTATGATTCCCTAAAAATAATTTTGCTTACAGTAATCTGGGAAAATTAATTATAATTGAAGTATTTTGTTGTTTTATTGACTAAAAAAAACCTCAACCAATTGATTATTAATTAGTTGAGGATGTAAAAAGTGGAGCATATCGGATTCGAACCGATGGCCTCTACACTGCCAGCGTAGCGCTCTAGCCAACTGAGCTAATGCCCCATATAATTATTGCCTTCCACTTAAGATTAATAATGGAATAGAACAATGAAATTCAGATTTTAATATGGTGTTTTTGTCCCAAAGTTTTTGAAAAAAACCTCTTTTTCGTCTAAAAACACACAACAAATCTGGATTGTTAGATTGAAAATGTTCTAGAACTCCTTGAAATGTAGTCATGTTTTCTGAAATAGAAAATGTGTTCTGAAGAGCTTTTAAAGAATCATTTACCACCAAATCTTCCTCCTTATAATCTGGGGTTTTAACCAATAACAAATTTATTCTAGTCTTAAAATGGCTATTAATTTGTTGCAAAGGAGACAGCACACCTGGATCATCTAATAACCCCGATTTAAAAGCTGTTAAAACCAATTTAAACGGACTAAACTTGTAGTGTTCAGGAACAATTAAAACTGGTATTTCTGTTTTTTTAACAATACTTCCAGAGGTACTTCCTAAAAAAACCTCCTCTTTTATAGAATTACTTCTAGGCCCTACTATAATTAAATCAATTCCTAATTCTTTATGAACAGCGTTAATACTATCAATAGTTCCACCCTTTGCAGAGATCATTTTAACATCTACCCCCTTGGACACCACAGAACTAATCATTGTCTGTATGTATACGTTGGTTTCTCTTTCTAAAATATCATTAATGTTGATAAAGGTACCTGCTTTAGAAAGCACTTTATAAGCCCTAAAGACAAAAACTTTAGCACCTATCTCTTTGGCAAAATCTATGGAATATTGTAATGTATTAGAAGCATTTTCTTTGGAACCGATAGGGACTAAAATATGATTCATAATTCTTAGAAATTAAGTTAGCATAGTAGAATTTTTCATTCTAAAACAAAGGTACATTTTTTTGAATGATCTAAATTTCTTCCAATGTCAAATTGTAACTTTGTCTTTGAATATTTTTCTCTTTTGAAAACAGATATCAGTTTTAAACGAATTAACCAGCTTGCAATTCCAGCCTTAATTGCTGGTATCGCAGAGCCTCTTATCTCTATAACAGATACTGCTATTATTGGCAATATAGATTTTAATGCAAAAGAGAGTCTCGGTGCAATTGCCATTGTAGGGTCTTTTTTATCGATGTTAATATGGGTTTTTGCCCAAACACGAAGCGCTGTTTCTTCTATCATTTCAACCTATTTAGGAGCTAATAAACTAGAAGAAGTAAAAACATTACCCGCCCAAGCAATTTTAATTATAGTAAGCCTGAGTATTCTAGTAATTTCAATTACCTACCCTTTTTCCGAATATATTTTTAGAATATATGGTGCAGAACAACGCATATTGATATATGCTGTAGAGTACTTTAAAATACGAATAATTGGACTCCCTTTTACCCTATTTGTTTTTACAGTTTTCGGAACCTTTAGAGGGCTTCAAAATACACTATACCCAATGATTATTGCTATTTCGGGAGCTATTTTAAATATTCTCTTCGACTGGATTCTTGTTTATGGAGTAGAAGGATGGATTCCTGCCATGAACGTAAAAGGGGCAGCCTATGCAAGTGTAATATCTCAGGTAGTAATGGCAATCGTAGCGGGATATTTACTTCTTAAAAAAACACCCATCAGTTTAAAGTTTGTGCTACCGTTTAACAAAGAGATTCCAAAACTCATAAAAATGGTTTTTGATTTATTCCTAAGAACTATTGCGTTAAATGCTGCACTAATATTTGCAGTTTATAAAGCCACCAGTTATGGAACAGATGCATTAGCAGCTTACGGAATTGGAATTCAATTATGGCTGTTTGGCGCATTTTTTATAGATGGATATTCTAGTGCTGGAAATATTTTATCAGGACGTTTATTAGGAGCCAAAGAATATGACACATTGTTAAGCTTGGGGAAAAAGTTAATTATTTATGGCCTCTCTACTGGAGTATTTCTGGGAGGAATTGGTTTTCTATTATATCGTTTTATCGGAGAAATATTCATTCAAGATCCCAAAGTTCTTACTAGTTTTTATGCTGTTTTTTGGATCATCTTAGTCATGCAACCTATCTGCGCCATCACATTTATTTTTGACGGGATGTTTAAAGGAATGGGGTATACGGCATTCTTAAGGAATCTATTACTGCTCTCTACGCTTCTAGTGTTTATTCCCTCATTACTAATTTTTGATACCTATAACTATAAACTACAAGGCGTTTGGTTTACTTTTTCAATATGGATGATTGCTAGAGGAGTACCTTTACTTATGAAATTTAGAAGAAAGTTTTTACCCTTGGTTGAAAAACAATAGTTTTGAAATGTTTTTTGCAGTAAACTAAAAAAGCCATTTTAAAATGATAAAACTAAAATTAGTGTTTCTATTTCTATTTATCAATCTAATTAATCCTGTAGCAGCACAGATAGATACCCTCATGGTAGTTAGTAAATCTATGAATAAATCTATTCCAAATATTGTCATAATACCAGATAATTATACCACTCAAAAAGAGGACTTCTCTGTATTGTATTTACTTCATGGCGCCTACGGTAATTACACAGACTGGACCTCTAAGGTTCCTCAAATACAGGAGTATGCAAACACCTATAATATGATAATTGTTTGTCCAGACGGAGGAGACAATAGTTGGTATTTTGACAGTCCCATTGATAAAAAATTTAATTATGAAACGTATATTTCGGAAGAACTCGTAAGCGCCGTAGATGAAAAATACAGAACCTCGAAAACAAGAAATAGCAGAGCTATCACTGGACTAAGTATGGGTGGGCATGGTGCCTTATACATAGCCTTCAAACACCAAGATGTATGGGGAGCTGCAGGAAGCATGAGTGGTGGTTTAGATATCCGTGATTTTCCAACTAGTTGGGACATCTCTAAACGTTTAGGAAATTATGATTTATATAAAGAGAACTGGGAGAAAAATACAGTTATTAATTTGGTTTATCTGTTAAAAGAAGATAATTTGAAGCTGATATTTGATTGTGGTATCGATGATTTCTTTTATGATGCTAACAAAAGGTTTCATCAGAAATTGATTAAAAAAAACATACCTCATAGCTATGTAGAGCGACCAGGAAATCACAATTGGGATTATTGGTCAAATTCAATAAAATACCAACTTTTATTTTTTAATGATTTCTTTGAATAAAAAATTTTTAATTATAACTATTTCAATCAAAAATTTGTTGAACACCATCCTAACCGCGTTCTTCATCGAAGTAATTTATTAAACTGAAAAATATTTCTACCTTTAACTAATTATATAATTAAAGATGTATGAAACTTAAATATATTATTCTTGCACTGCTGTTAACACAGTTAAATACAAAAGATTTGAACGCACAAAACTGGAGTGATTTCGCAAATACTAGCCGGTATGAAAAGGCAAACCTTGAACTTAAATTACATGTAAAATCCAAGAATCGTGTTGTTTTTATGGGGAATTCAATTACAGAGGGTTGGGTTGGATTACGACCAGAATATTTTAAAAATAAAGACTACATCAATAGAGGCATAAGTGGACAAACAACACCGCAAATGCTTCTCCGATTTAGACAAGATGTTATTGATTTAAACCCAAAAGTTGTCGTTATATTAGCGGGGACCAACGATATTGCCGGTAATAATGGCTATACCTCTTTAGAGACTATTATAGGGAATATTAAATCCATGGCGGAAGTTGCACACGGAAATGATATTAAAGTAATTATTTCTTCAATTATACCTGCTATAGAGTATCTATGGAAACCAGGACTAGAACCAGCGCCAAAAATAATTTCAATTAACAAGGTACTTAAGATGTATGCAGCACAAAATAATTTTATCTATTTAGACTATTTTTCTGCAATGGTTGATGATAAAGGAGGCTTAAAGGTTCCTGATTACACTGCTGAAAATGACCTTGTTCACCCAAACAAGGAAGGGTATTTAGTAATGGAAATATTGGCAGAAAAAGCAATTAAAAAGGCATTAAAAAGGCATTAAACTACTAATAATGTATAGAAATATTTTAAATTTAACACTCTTGGTTAGTCTCTTTTTCTTCTATTCTTGTAAAGATTCACAACAAAGTGAATTAAAATTAAACCCTCTTTTTTCAAACCATATGGTACTTCAACAAAAGCAGAATGTTGCTGTTTGGGGGATGTATATACCAAAACAAAAGGTTCTCGTCAAAGGAAGTTGGGGTGAAGAATCATCTACTATCACAGATCTAAATGGAAATTGGAAACTTACAATTCCAACACCTAGTGCAGGTGGTCCTTTTGAAATAAATATTATTACTAAAGATACAAACATGCTACTTGAAGATGTTATGATAGGCGAAGTTTGGTTAGCTTCTGGTCAATCAAATATGGAAATGGATTTCAATTACTGCTGTAATAGTACAGATTATTCTGAAATAGAAATTTCAAACGCTGATTATCCTCAAGTTAGAATGCTTAATGTTTCAAAACAGTTAAGTACTTCTCCTGCTAATGACTTTGATGGTATATGGGAAAAAGCCATCAAGAAGAATATCACAAAGTTTAGTGCTGCTGGTTATTTTTTTGCAAAAAGGTTACACAACGAATTAAATGTACCCATAGGAATTATACACGCAAGTTGGGGTGGAACTGATATAGAAGCTTGGACTAGTAGAGAAAAATTAAGTAGCCTGAGTTTTCTTGATAAAAAAATGAAGCCTTATGACAAGTTAGTTGAAGATTCTTCAAAATCTAAAAAATGGTTTTCACAATTTAATTCCATCAATGTTCCTTCTGATATCTGGTACTTGTTTTTAGGAGATAAACTAGGATTTCCTGATAAGTGGCGAAATTTAAATTTTAAAGACGAAGCTTACATAACATCAGATTATAACAATTATGAGCAATGGAAACAACTAGAGTTACCTGGCACATTCGATAATGTTTTCAAAACAAAAGATTTTAATGGTGCTATTTTGTTTAGAAAATCATTCACCTTAGATGAAATTAAAGGAGATTACAGTCTTCATTTAGGTCCAATTAGTGATATGGACTTTAGTTACATAAACGGAGAAGAAATTGGATCTAGTCTTGGTAAGGCTAGTGGGAGAGATAGAGTCTATAAAATTCCAAAAAAACTTCTTAAAATCGGGGAAAACAATATCATAATACGTGTAATAAATCAATATGGGGAAGGTAAAGTAGGAACTATTTCACTAAACAATACCATTGGAGGTGATCTCTCTTTAGCTGGTCAATGGAATTACAGAGTATCTGCGGAAGTATACGGACAAATAAACTCGTTCAAATGGCCTTACACTGATTTTTATTTATATGATAAAGAAGCTATAAACTTTTCAGAGAGACCTCCTGTTGTTAATTATAGCTCAAGTGCACCCTCAGGACTTTTTAATGGGATGATTAACCCATTAATCCCTTACAATATAAAAGGAACCATATGGTACCAGGGAGAAAACAATGTGCAAAGATTTAAAGAATATGAAACCCTTTTTCCAGCTCTTATAAAGGACTGGCGTACAAAGTGGAATACAGCTTTTTCTTTTTATTTTGTCCAAATTGCTCCCTTTTATAATTACAATGGACTTTCTTCTTCATTAAGAGATGTTCAAAGAAAATCCTTAAACATTCCTAAAACAGGGATGGTCGTTACCTTAGACATTGGTGAGATTAACGACATACATCCGTCTAACAAACACGATGTTGGAAATAGGTTGGCTGGTTTAGCTTTAGCAAAAGACTATGGGAAATTGATTGTAGCTTCAGGGCCCTTGTATAAAAGTCATCAAATTTCTGGAAATAAATTACTGCTAGAGTTTGATTTTATTGGTAGTGGTTTGATGCCTAAAGGATCAAAATTATTAGAGTTTGAAATTGCAGGAGATAACAAAAATTACGTCCCAGCAGAAGCTATGGTTGTGGGTAATAAAGTCCATATATTCTCATCTTCCATACCTAAACCGATTTATGCTAGATATGCCTGGAAAGATAGTAGCACTGCAAGTTTATTTAATAAAGAAGGTCTCCCTGCATCATCGTTTACTACAGAATAAGTGAGTTTGTTCTTATACAATAATCATGGCTGATTTGATACAGTGATTAATTATAAAGAATTATCCATAATATCTTTTACTATTTCTGGGTTTAACAATGTGCTCACGTCTCCTAAGTTAGCAGTATCATTATGTGCTATTTTTCGAAGTATTCGTCGCATAATTTTACCTGAACGAGTTTTAGGTAAACCACTTGTAAACTGAATTTTATTAAGCTTCGCAATAGGTCCAATATGTTCTGTAATAATCTGGTTGATTTCTTTACGTAAATTATCATGGTCTCGAGTCGCTCCAGTATCTTTTAAAATTACATAACCATATAGCGCATTCCCTTTAACATCATGAGGGAAACCAACAATAGCTGATTCTGCGACAGCCGGATGTTCATTAATAGCATCTTCTATTGGTGCCGTTCCTAAGTTATGTCCAGAGACAATGATTACATCATCTACACGACCGGTTATTCGATAGTAACCAACCTCATCTCTAAGTGCACCATCGCCTGTAAAATAGTTATTTTTATAAGCAGAAAAATACGTTTCTTTATACCGCTGATGATTTCCCCAGATAGTTCTTGCAATGCTGGGCCAAGGGAATTTGATACACAATCGTCCTTCTACCTGATTACCCTTCAACTCATTTCCGTTTTCATCCATCAATGAGGGAATAATACCAGGAAAAGGTAAAGAAGCATAGGTGGGTTTTGTTGGAGTAACATAAGGTATTGGACAAATCATTATTCCCCCAGTTTCAGTTTGCCACCAAGAATCTATAATTGGGCAGTTTTTTTTTCCAATATTATCATTATACCAATGCCAAGCTTCTTCGTTAATAGGTTCTCCAACAGACCCTAATACTTTAAGAGACGAAAGGTCATATTTTTCCACCATTTCTACTCCTTCTTTTGCCAAGGCACGAATAGCGGTTGGTGCTGTATAAAATTGATTTACTTTATGTTTTTCAACAACTTCCCAAAAGCGCCCGTGATCTGGATAACTTGGCACACCCTCAAACATGACTGTTGTAGCTCCATTAGCCAATGGTCCATAAACAATATAACTGTGTCCTGTAATCCAACCAATATCAGCTGTACACCAATAGACGTCATTTTCTGTATACTGAAATGCGTTTTTAAATGAATATGCTGTATACACCATATATCCTGCAGTGGTATGAACCATTCCTTTTGGCATTCCAGTAGAGCCTGATGTATACAAAATAAACAAAGGATCTTCAGCATCCATAATTTCAGGCTTACAAGCTATTGAGGCTTTATCTAGCAGCGGTTGAAGCCATTGATCACGTCCTTCTTTCATATCAATATCAGTATTAATTCGCTTTGCAACCAGTACAGAGCTTATGCCTGGGCAAACCTCTAAAGCCTCATCCACAATACTTTTTAAATCTATTGTTTTTGCACCACGGTAAGAACCATCTGATGTAATAACCATCTTACAATCAGAATCATTTATTCTTGTTGACAATGCCGTTGCAGAGAAACCTGCAAAAACAACAGAATGAATTGCGCCAATACGCGCACATGCTAACAAGGAAATAGCTAATTCAGGAATCATTGGCAAATAAATACAAACACGATCTCCTTTTCTGATGCCTTGATCTTTCAAAACATTGGCAAATTTATTAACACGCTTGTGTAATTCCGAATAAGTGATATGCTGTGAGCTTTCTTTAGGATCATTTGGCTCAAATAAAATAGCTGTTTTATCTCCACGAGTAGAAAGATGTCTATCAATACAATTTTCAGTAATGTTGAGTTTTGCTCCCTCAAACCATTTAATTTCAGGTTTGATAAAATCCCAACTTAAAACTTTGTTCCATTTCTTATACCAACTAAAGTGCTCCTCGGCAACTTCTTCCCAAAAGTTTTCAGGCTCTGTTATAGATTTTCTATAAACTTGGTAATATTCTTCGAGGTGTTTTATATGATAATTACTCATTATGTTTATTTATTAAAGTAAAACATGTTCTTGTTTTCTTTCAGAATGTCATTTACAGATTAAAAATAACTGTTTATTTTTACTTGACCTGTCAATAATAACTATCAAAAAACTATATTTTCACAATTAATGGCTTGCATCGCCAGCACCACTAGGAATTCTAATATTTTCTACAATTTCTACGACTTCTCTTGGCGGCGGCGGCGTACATCTTGAAACAAGGATAGAAACAATAAAATTAGCGAACATGGCTACTGTTCCAAAACCTTCAGGCGAAATTCCAAACCACCAATCGGCCTCTGTACCTCCACCAAACCAATCAAACTTAAATTTTGTCATATAAAAAATCATCAGTAAAATACCTGCAATCATTCCAGCTATAGCACCTTCTTTATTCATTCGCTTGCTGAAAATTCCCAAAATTATAGCTGGAAAAAATGACGCAGCGGCCAAGCCAAAAGCTAAAGCTACTGTTGCTGCTACAAAGTCTGGTGGATTGATCCCAAAATACCCAGCAACACAAACAGCAACAACTGCCGATAAACGAGCTGCTACTAATTCTCCTTTTTCAGAAATACTTGGTTTGATCATTTTCTTTATTAAATCATGAGATACAGAGGCAGAAATAACTAATAATAATCCTGCTGCAGTTGATAAAGCTGCTGCTAATGCTCCTGCTGCTACTAGTGCAATAACCCAATTTGGTAAATTTGCAATCTCAGGATTAGCTAATACCATAATATCTCTATCAACAATCAGCTCATTTTTTGAGGCATCGGCTAGGTATTGTATTTTACCGTCCTTATTTTTATCATCAAATTTAATCAGACCTGTTGTTTCCCAATTAGAAAACCATTCTGGCATTTCTTCACGTTTTTTATCAGTAACTGTTTCTATCATATTTATTCTAGAAAAAACTGCTATTGCTGGGGCTGTAGTATATAAAATTGCAATAAAAAGCAGTGCCCACCCAGCTGATTTACGGGCATCACTTACTTTTTTTACAGTAAAGAATCGAACAATAACATGTGGCAATCCTGCTGTACCACACATCAGTGCTGCCGTTATTAAAAAAACATCAAGCTTAGATTTAGTTCCTGTTGTATATGCTGCAAAACCTAATTCTCTGTGGAGATTGTCTAATTTATCTAATAGAAATACCCCATTTTGATCTGCTCCTCCGAAACCTAATTGTGGAATTAGATTCCCTGTCATTTGAATAGATATAAAAATTGCCGGTACCATAAAAGCAAAAATTAGGACACAATATTGAGCTACTTGTGTATATGTAATCCCCTTCATTCCTCCTAAAACAGCATAAAAAAGAACAATGATCATACCCATTATTACTCCTGTATTTATATCAACCTGTAAAAAACGAGAAAACACCAACCCTACTCCGCGCATTTGACCAGCTACATAAGTAAAAGAAACAATAAGTGCACAAAATACAGCGACACTTCTTGCTACATTAGAATAATAACGATCACCTATAAAATCAGGAACCGTAAATTTTCCAAATTTTCGAAGATAAGGAGCTAATAATAAAGCTAACAATACATAACCTCCAGTCCATCCCATTAAATATACCGAACCGTCATAACCACTAAAAGAAATGATTCCTGCCATAGATATAAAAGAGGCTGCGGACATCCAGTCAGCTGCTGTTGCCAGACCATTAGCCAAGGGTGAAACACCCCCTCCTGCGACATAAAATTCTTTAGTTGAACCTGCTCTCGACCAAATAGCAATCCCTATATATAACGTGAATGTTATTCCTACTAAAATCCACGTCCAAGTTTGTATATCCATAAATTATTTATCTAGATTAAATTTTTTGTCAAGTTTATTCATCAGTAGAATGTATACAAAGATTAAAATGACAAAGACATAAATAGACCCTTGTTGTGCAAACCAAAAACCCAGTTTAAAACCTCCGATTTTAATGGTATTCATTTCTTCTACCAGAAGGATTCCAAAACCGAATGAAACCACAAACCAAATTGTAAGTAGTATGGTTAGATATTTTAAATTTTCTTTCCAGTATTTTTTTTGATTTGTCATTTCCATAGTTACTATATATTAAAAGTGATAACGCTTAAAGGCTTCAATGGCAGCATAATCTGCGAGGCCTAAATCATTGTATGTTTTTGCTGTTAATCTATTTCTATCTTCAACTCGTACCCAAAATTCTCTAGTATCATCCCCCTGAAACATAACGCCGTCTTTTTGAGATTGATGGAAGAAGATAGCATGTCTCTTTTTAAGTACTTGATCTGGACTCATTGGAACAGCCATTTCAATTTGATAAGGGTCCCATTCGTGCCAAGCACCTCTGTACAACCAAACCCAACAATCATCCATGTATTTATGATGTTTTAATGTATCTAAAGACTCAAATATGGCGTCTAGACAAACTTTATGTGTACCGTGTGGATCAGCCAAATCACCTGCTGCATAAATTTGATGCGGTTTTATATCATCGATTAATCTGCACATTATATCGAGATCTTTTTGTGATAAATTATTTTTTTTGATGGTTCCTGTTTCATAAAAAGGAAGCTCTAAAAAATGAACATTATGATCTTCTAAGCCCAAATATCGGGTAGCTAATAATGACTCACTTCGTCTGATTAACCCCTTTAATTTTAGTACTTCTGGTGAATCAATATCTTGAGTTGTTTTATTTTTTAATACATCAATAACTTTTTTAGATTTAGTTGAATCTGGATTTATTGCTAAAGAAATTTCAGCAAATTTTAAAGCTTCTTCATCAGATACAGCAATATTTCCAGAGGTTTGATATGCAACATGAACTTCATGACCTTGTTCTACTAAACGATCAAAAGTACCTCCCATAGAAATCACATCATCATCTGGGTGAGGGCTAAAAATAATGATTCTCTTTTTTGGAATAGCAGCGCGTTCTGGTCGGTTTTCATCATCGGCATTGGGTTTCCCCGCGGGCCATCCGGTGATGGTATGCTGCATCTTATTAAACATTTTTATATTCAAGTCATAGGCAGTTCCTTCTTGGGTTAAAAGTCCAGACATCCCGTTATTGTTATAGTCCTTATCTGTTAGTTTTAAAATAGGTTTATGGGTTAATCCACTCAACCAAACCACTGCTTTTAATTTTAATGATTCTGTCCAAAAACAAGACATTACCAACCATGGAGTTTTTACTCGTGTTAGTGAAACTGAGGCACCTTTGTCTAAAACAAAGGTTGTATTGTTATGGTCCTGTAAATAGGTGGCAGGAAGTTGCGAAGACATCTCCCCTTCAATGGTTTTCATAAGTATTTCAGCTTTACTTATACCCCATGCAAGAAGAACAATCCTTTTGGCGCTTCTAACAGTGCCAATACCCATTGTAATTGCTTTTCTTGGCACATTATCGATCCCAAGAAATGAAGATGCAGCGTCTGTTCTAGTAATATAGTCTAATGTTATATTTCTAGTTCCTGAATTAAAATGAGATCCTGGCTCATTAAATCCAATATGTCCAGTTCGACCAATTCCCAAGAGTTGAAAATCAATGCCTCCTGCCTTCTTTATTTTCGTTTCATAGTCAATACAATATTGATATAACTCTTCTGGGCTAATTTTTCCGTGTGGAATATTGATATTTTCAGGAAGAATATCTATATGCTTAAATAAATGCTCATTCATAAAGTAATGATAGCTCTGAATATTATTCTTATCCATCGGATAGTATTCGTCTAAGTTGAAAGTAATAACATTTACAAAACTCAACCCATCTTCTTTATGCATCCTTACGAGCTCTTCATAAACTTTTATCGGAGAAGATCCTGTGGCTAGCCCTAAAACACAAGATTCGTTTCGATTTGTTTTTTCCCGAATTAAATTTGCAATCTCTTGTGCTACAATAATTGAAGCCTCATTAGATGAATTGAAGATAACATTATGAATTTTTTCAAATCGTGTTTCTTCAAATTTCCCAGCCTCATTATAACCTATATCAGTTATGTTTGTATTTAATTTTGTGTGCATTGTTTATTAATTTACAATGTGGTTGATTTAATTTTACTCCAAATTTTAATTAATAGAATTCCAAAAACAATTGATGCAATTGTAAGTGGTATGGCATAGTTATACATACCATAAATCCAGTATCCTGTTGCAAACATGCAGCTATAAATTAAAACACATCCTATTAGCATGGCAACAATTCCAGACGGAACACTCCATCCTTGGTCATTATTTTTTAAAACAATATCTTCTGCTTTAGCTTCTTTAATTACTTTTGACCATCCAGGACCTCCAGGCTGAATTTTCTTGTAAAAATCTCGAAGCACTTGGTCACTTTCTGGTTGTGTGATGTATGTAGCGATTAACCAAATACAAGTCGTTACCAACACAACCATAGGATATTCATAATAATCTTCAAATATTCCTAGTTCAGAATCAAATAGATAGGCGCCCACTGGAGTTAATTTTACTATAATTGAAATTATCCCAGAGGCAAACATGGCTGTAATTTCGCTCCATGCATTAATACGCCACCAAAACCATCGTAAAATAAAAATTAATCCGGTTCCTGCTCCAAAAACTAATAATACTTCAAACAATTGTAAGGCATTTTGCAATAGTAGCGCTAGTATTGCGCTTAAAATCATTAAGCCCACCGTTGATATTCTTCCAACTGCTACTAATTTTTTCTCAGATGCATCAGGATTAATATGTTGTTTATAAAAATCATATACCATATAGGAGGAACCCCAATTTAACTGAGTTGAAATAGTGCTCATATAAGCTGCAATTAATGACGCTAATACTAAACCTAGCAAACCACTAGGTAATTTAGTAAGCATTGCAGAATACGCTAAATCATGCCCTAATTTATCGCTTGCAACATTAGGGAAAGCCTCTTGAATACTAACTAAATCTGGAAATATAACTAGTGATGCTAATGCTACTAATATCCATGGCCAAGGTCTTAATCCATAATGCATGATGTTAAAGAAAAGAGTAGCTCCAATAGCATGATTTTCATCTTTAGCTGCCAACATTCGTTGTGCTATATAACCTCCACCACCTGGTTCTGCTCCTGGATACCAAGAACTCCACCATTGAACTGCTAAAGGAATAATTAACAATGTAATAACAGCTTTTTTATCACTAAAATCTGGCAACATAGAAAGCTTATCCGCTACGTGTTCGTTGGCCATTAATACTTCTATACCGCCTACTTCTGGAATGTTAACCAAATAATACGCTGCACCTATAGAACCACCCATTGCAACAAAAAATAAGACAAAATCTGTATAAACGACTCCTTTAAAACCACCAAGCGCACTAAAAATAACAGTGATAAGTCCTGCGCTTATTACAGTCTGCCAAGGCTCCAAGCCCAACATAATACCTCCAATTTTTATGGCAGCTAATGTTACTGCAGACATCGTAATCACATTAAAAATCACCCCTAAATAAATCGCTCTAAATTTCCTTAAAAAATTTGCTGCAGCGCCACCATATCTAAACTCATAAAATTCAATATCGGTATTAACATTTGATTTTCTCCAGAGTTTAGCATATACAAAGACCGTTAGCAATCCTGTTATTAAAAAAGCCCACCATACCCAATTTCCAGAAACACCATTAGTTCTAACGATATCTGTCACTAAATTAGGTGTATCGGTAGAAAAAGTTGTAGCAACCATAGATACCCCAAGTAACCACCATGGCATCGTCCGTCCAGAGAGAAAAAACTCTGTAGAGCTTTTACTAGATTTTTTTGAAACATAAATTCCTATTGAAAGTGTAATTGTAAAAAATAAAATAATCAATGCATAATCTAATGTGCTCAATACTACCATAGTTCTGATGATTAATTTTTTACAAAATTTTTATTAATAGAAAAATTATATCTCTTGTTTCTCATACAACTTAAATAAACGAATTTATATCATGTAAAACAAACAAAAAATCCAATGAACAGTAATTTCTTGAATAAATACTTTCTAACAAAAAAAACAGCTGATACATATTTCCAAAGAAAATGATATAAACTAAAATTTGTTTCCATAGTATTTGGATGGAAAATAATACGATTAACTGTTTTTTTTAAAATTTGATACTTCAATTTAAAGTTGAAACTTAGAGAGCACATAAAATCCTTTAAAAAAATGAAGGGAATGATTGAAATGAAATGAGGATGTTTATGTCTTGAAACAATAAGGGTTTTCATTTTTTATATCATTTATAGGTGTGTTTTAATCTAAAAAGGGAGGGGAGAGAGGTCCCCAAACCCCTTAATAGTCAAAAAAATAACATCTATGAAAGTTCTAAGAAACAGATAATATTAATGAACAATAAATTAGTTCGACCAATGACCTATATGAACTCATAAATGTATTTTTATAGTAAAATACATTTTTAATCTTTTGTTTCAAATGATGAAGCAGGCAAACCTTCTTTGTTAAATAATGTAGCCTTGCAATTATCACTCCATGCATATCGGGCATATTTTGGAGCTGTGATAGATAAGGCTGATAAATGAACTGTATTATTTTTAATTTCTGCAATTGCTGTAACATATTCTTCATCAATACCTGCTATTTCAAATCCTGTTAACTTAGCATTAAAAGCTGTTAAACCCGATCCAATATCTGTGAATTTAAGTATCAATTTATTTTTAGAGATTTGACTGTCTTTAAACAAAGGCCCTGAAGCAATAATATTCATTTGGTAGTCATTAACCAATGCTAGTCCTGCCAATCGTTTTCCTACATCTTGTTTGTTAGCTGGATGGATATTTGAAAAGTTACCAATATCCATAGTCACAACCATTCCTGTATTTTTTGTTTTTAAACTTTTACGCTGCGCATCTCTCAGATGCATAGAACCCTCTTCATTTAATTGACTTCCATAGTTATATGGTGCTATTTGCACAAAATAAAAAGGAAAATCTTTTTTCCAGTAGGATCTCCAATCTGTAATCATTTTTGGAAATAAACGAGCGTATTCTTCTGCTCTACCAACATTAGATTCTCCCTGGTACCATATAGTTCCTTTTATATTGTATGGAATTATTGGATTTATCATCGCATTGAAAAGAACCGTTGGTAAATTTGGACCCATACTAATGATATTTGGTCGATTTGAGAAATCTATATTATCTGTGTCGTAGTTGTAGAATTTACCATTGTATAGCTCTGCAACAGGTTGGTATTTCCAAGAACCTTTTAATGCTAATGAAAAGTTGTTCTCATTTGATAGTTCTAGGATACCCGTGATCGTTCCTGGTCCACCAGTATCGATTACCCTTATCGCAATTGTATTGGTGCCTTTATTTATAATTTCTTTTGGAATGGTATACGTTCTTTTTGCAGTATGGTATCCATAACCCGCTAAACCTCCTATTTTAACTCCGTTAAAATACACGTAATCCATATCATCTATAACACCTAATGAAAGGGTATAGTCGGTATTTACGTCATCTAATTCAATATTTTTTCTAAACCAAATAGCACCATCAAATTCCCAACCATCAAATGTATCATATCGAGCTGGTAGATCAAGTTGCTCCCATTTTTCATCATTAAATTCATGTTTAGAAAATGCTACATCTTGAAAGCTTAAAGCATTCCAGTCGGAATTTGTTTGAGGCAAGCTTATGGCATCAAATTTAGAATACCAATCCTTGGTGATTTGAAAAATTTTTGGGTCTTCTAGTGCCGCTATAGGTGTTTCAAAATTCTTAAATTCTTTTAAAGACTTTTTACTTGTCCAAGCCTCCGCTACAGTTCCTCCCCAGCTAGAATGTATAATTCCTATGGGAACATTTAATTCTTTCTGTAAACGTCTGGCAAAAAAATACGCAGTTGCACTAAAATCTCCAACAGATTTAGGAGTGCAAATAGCCCATTCACCACTAATGGTATCTATTGGTTTTTTTGCATAATTTCTCTTCGCATTGAACATTCTAATTTTAGGATGATTTGCATTTATAATTTCCTCTTTAGAGTTTATAATAGAATCTGTAGGAAGCCATCCTTTTAAAGGCATTTCCATATTTGATTGCCCAGAAGCTAACCAAACTTCTCCTAATAACACATCATTTAACACCAAGGTGCTATCATGACTTACTATCGTTATTTCATAAGGCCCTCCTGCTTTAGCTGTCGGTAAGTACAATTTCCAAAAACCATTTTCATCTGACCTAGATGTCACCGGTTTTTGATTCCAACTTCCAGAAACCGTTATTTGTTTATTAGCTTTGTACGTTCCCCAAAACGCTACCTCTTCGTCTTGTTGAAGGACCATATGGTCAGAAAAAAGCTTATTGAGAGTTAATTTTTTTTGTTTTGAAGTCTGACAAGAGGTGACGAATAATAAAACTATTAAAACGGAATTAAAAAAAATAACGGTTTGATTAATTTTATCTTTGAAGAATAAAGTGTGTTTCATTGGTGTTTATTAGTTAATGTCTCATACTAACCTTTTGAATCTTATTTCCCAAATATATTTAATTTTTAAATAAGTATATAAAAATTATAAAGGAAGAGTGATTAATCACTCTTCCTTATAAAAAATTCAAAAAATTAGGGTAAAATCAAATAACATTATATAAAAAAAACTTATTTAAAGAAAGTCAATTATATGCTATTTTAAAAATAATTTCGACAAATGACAGTTTAAGAAAGGTTAAAAACTGAAAAAACTAATTTTTATCCTAAAAACACTCAAATTTATAAGAGTATTATTATTTGAAGAACTGTATTTTGAAATTTTCTATTAAATAGTCTGCGTATCTTAAAAATCCTAAATCGGTATGATATACAACGTATACAATCCCCTCATTATCTAATAAAAAGGTCTTGATTGTTTTTGATATAAAAAATATTTGGAGTGCCTCTTTCTATAATTTGAGCAGAACTATCTATACCTATTTCTAGTTTTGTAACTCCATCATATAAGGGTAAAAATAATTTATACTCTCTAAATTCAGGAGATATATTTTTATTAATTCATGTTCATTTATACTATCTACTGGTATGAATGCTGGCAACTTTATTATTGTGGTAACATTACATTGTCGATAACATGAATAACCCCATTGTATGCTTGGATATCAGTAGCTATTATATTTGCAGTTCTACTATTCAAATCAACTAGTTGTGCCCCTGTACCAAAAGAAATAGTTAAATCATCACCGATTGTTGTAATTAACATCCCATTGAATAAATCTTCAGATCTAACATTTGCCTCAGTAGCTACATGGGTGCCAAGAGTTGATTCAAGAGTAGCTGTATCAATATCATTTAATGATTCCATACCAAGTTCAGAAAATAATGAACTAAATGCTTCATTCGTTGGCGCAAACACTGTAAAGGGGGCGGGTTCAGTTGTTGTTGATAATATTGAAACAAAATCCTCACTTAAATCATCCCTTGTAAGAGCTGTAACTAAAGTTTCAAAACCAGGATTTGTAGTAGCGAATGTTACTACAGTTGGGAGTTCTATTAAAAGATCAACTACATGCACAACACCATTTGAAGCAGCTATATCTGGATTAAGGACAGTTGTAACTCCATTAAAAACAACACCGTTATTAGTTGAGAAATACATACTAAGAAAATCCCCATCTGTATTTGTGGCATTTGTTGATGTGTATCCACTAACAGCCACAGCAAGATCAGTAGATTTTACTGTACCGCTAATGACATGGTTTAGCAGAATATTTTTGAGTATATCTGTAGGTACTTCATCTATTGAAGTGAATCCATTTTTATCTAAAAAAATTTCGAATGCAAAATTATTTGGTGCAAGAACAGTATAGTTTCCGCCATTTAAAAGACTTAGTAAGTTTCCATCGGCAGCACTAAGTGCAGCAGTCAAATTGCTCAGATCAGAATTACTTGCAGCGAATTCTGCAATAGTTGATAGCGCTGAGGGATAGCTTTCGTTATTATCATCGACATCACATGACAAAAAAAACAAGCTTATAAGCAATACCAATGATAATTTATAAATTTTTAAAGAAATATTCATTTTTTTAGTTTTGAGGATTAATTAAGTTAAATAAATAAAAGAGGAGTTTAATCACTCCTCTTTGATTAAATATAAACTAATAGAAGAAAATTATTCAATGATTAATGTACTATAATGATTCATGTCTATTTAATTACTTCGACCAATAACATATTTAAACTCACTAACGCATATTTTTAGATTATAATTAGTAGTTCAATAAAGTTTGTACATTTATACAATCCGCATTATCCAACTCAATAACTTTTCATGTCTTTTATTTAATTTACTTATGTACCAAAAAAAATGTTTATTTTTAAAAAAAAGACAAAAGCAAATTTGTCAGTATTTCAAAAAGTAATTTGAGTTTAAAAGTATGAAAGTATGAAAGTATGAAAGTTAAATATTTTCTTTGGTTGCTGTTTTTTGTCTTGACAGTTAAAATTAATAGCCAAGAGCTTTACAAGCAATTCAGTTCAGAAAATAGTTCAGATACATTTTCAATGGTTGATACACTAAAAACCCTGTATTTAGAGGGAAACCCAATAAACTATTACCATTGGAATGAAAAACTTGCAACTTTATACCTAGCACAAATTTCAAAAGTTGAGCCAGAAAAAAAAATAATAACTTGGTTTAAATATTGTCAGCAACTTTTAAAAGCTGGCGAAATTCAAACATGCATTAATGAAATTGAAAATTTAATTATAAGACAACAATTAACTTATCAAGATCTAATTACAAAAGATTTACTACCCATTATCGACTTACTTGCCATTAGCTACTTGAGACTAGGAGAGGTTAATAATTGTCAAAATAATCATAATTCTTACTCTTGTATTTTACCCTTAAAAGATCAAGCCTTTCACATTGATGTAAATGGGTCTAAAAAAGCGATAGAGATTTATACACAGATATATGAAAAGTTCCCTAATGACAACTACAAATGGCTTTTAAATTTAGCACATATGACTATTGGCGAACACCCAAGTAATGTTCCTGAAAGATATAGAATAAATTACCCTAATTGGAATATTGAACAGAAAAAAATTAAGGCATTCAAAGAAGTCAGTTTAAAATTGGGGATAGCTCAAGACGGTTTGTCCGGAGGAGTTAGTATCGATGACTTTAACAATGATGGCTTACTCGATATTTTCGTAACGTCCTATGGAATGTCTGATCAAAGTAAGTTATATACAAACACTAGTAATGGATTTATCGACACAACTAAAGAAGCAGGGTTAACGGGAATAGTTAGTGGTCTCAATTGCATTCATGCAGACTATAACAACGATGGAAATATAGATATTTTTGTTTTAAGAGGAGCTTGGCTGGGAGAAGGTGGTAATCATCCAAATTCGCTTCTAAAAAATAATGGAGATGGAACTTTTACTGACATAACAAAAAGTGCAGGGCTACTTTCCTTCCACCCTACTCAAACAGCTTCTTGGGCTGATGTAAACAATGATGGCTATTTAGATCTTTTTATTGGAAATGAATCAACCGAAAAACAGTCACATCCTTGTGAACTATATATAAATCAAAAAGATGGAAGTTTTAGAGAAGAATCTTCAAACTACAACCTCTCCTCAATTGCAGGCTTTATTAAAGGAGTTGTTTTTGGTGACATTAATAACGATAAGTGGCCAGATCTATATATTTCTGTTATGGGAGGAAATAATTTATTATTCAAGAACAATTTTGGGAAATTTGAAAATATTTCTGAAACAGCAGGTGTTCAAGGACCTGATTTTAGTTTCCCCACTTGGTTTTGGGATGTAAATAATGATGGGTTTAATGATAT
>CAZAIL010000014.1:0-25036 GCA_964485155.1 uncultured Flavobacterium sp. | reverse complement strand
CTAAAACTGCTAAAGATTTAGGGATTCTAAATCCGCCCAAATGTAATTCAAAATATCGAATTAATATCTGTAACAGCCTTTGTCTTTCGGTTTTTGAAAAGTTAATATATTCAATTCTATCAAAATTTATGCCTAACAGCTTTTTAAACTGATTTATTTCAGTTCCTTTAATAACTTCTTTGTTTTGAAGGTCATCAGTAAAAAACCCTTCTCTTAAATGAAAGCCGTTTTTATTAGATTGAGAGACATCTGGGTAAAACCCTAAAAATTTAGTTAGGTTTAATAAAAACAATAAGTGAAAATTGGATATTTGTTCATGAGAATCAAACCAAATAAGAGAACTTTCTAGATACTCATATAACAAGGTATTATTCTCTTCTTCTTGAATTGCACTAGTTAATATTTCTGATAAAAACAATACGATGGATTGTTTTACAATAGAAGTATGAATAGATTCATACACATGAATTACTTGTGCTTCTTTTAGTAATTGCAAGTTTCTTTTTTCTTGATGACTGGATATAATTGAAAGCTGTGTTAAAGGCTGAAAGTAAGCAGTTCTTAGCTTCCCTTTTTTTGACTTTAATATTCCTTTTAATAAGTAAGAAACCAATCCTACTTCTTTAGTATATAGCCTTACAATTAAACTGGAATCACTGTATTTAATAGCACTAATAACAATCGCTTTCGTAGATATAATTGCCATTAATTAATGATTGCTATTTTTGCAGTAGATGTTTCTGTTGCATCTTCATTTGCTAGAAGAACAATATAGATTCCGGAAGCTACATAGTTTCCTGCCAAATTAGTTTTATCCCATATTACTTTTCCTCCTTGTAATTGTTCTCCTTCTACTACATTGGTCTCATAGACTAAATTACCAGCAACATCCAAAATTTTTACATTGGTCCCTTTTGGTAAATTAGTGCCATTTCTTCCATCTATGGTTACTGTATTGTGAAATTTTCTAACTGGATTTGGATATGCATATACTTCTCCTAAAGAATCTCCAAATGGAGCCACATTACTTTTGTAGGCAACAATTCCTTTATCAGTAGCAAAAAAAACTTTCCCTGTTTCTTTGTCAACTGCAATTTTTACAATTCTATCTGATGGTAAAGGAGAATTTTGTGAACTAAAATTAGCAATCGTAGTTTGACCATTTGGATTTGTATAGGTAACCCCTCCATTAGCAGTTCCAAACCATTTATTATTGGCCCCATCAACAGCTATGGTATTTACAACTTCATCACCTAATAATTTTCTTGGTGTTCCATCATCTAAAATAATAATAGGTTGCGCATCTAATACATCAGCATCAAAAATACCTGATGCATTATTAAAAACTACCAAACCAGAAATAGTCCCAATCCAAATTCTATTATCAGCATCTGACGCTAGACTTAACACTCTTAAATTTGGCAAACTACCTTGGGTTGGTGTAGCTGTTAATCCTCTAACTCTATTTCCATTTTCATTAAATGCTATAACTCCATCTCCTCGTGTACCTATCCAAACAGTGTTATATCTATCAGTTACTATTTCTGATAGTCCAAATGAGGCATTTGGTTTTCCTGCACTGATATTAAATTCTGACCAAGAACCATTTGAAAATTTTTTTAACTCATTATTTCTGCCAAGATTAGCTAGCCATAAATTTCCTTGAGCGTCAAATGTAGATCCAGAAATTCTTATGCTAACACTGCTAGGGTTTGTCGGTAAAATATCCTCTAACGGGCTGTTTAAATTATTATAAAAATTAGTAACTTCATTGTTTTGAACAACAAATAATCCTCCAGTTTTATAGGTGTTAATTCGATTAGTAGTACCGAAACTACTGATATATGCCTTATTTTCATCTGTTGGATCTAGTGAAATATCAACAAGTCCTGGAAAAGAATTTTCTGCTATATTCTCCTCTGTATACCAATTTTCTCCATCATAATGGCTGTACCCTAAGTTTGGTTGAATAGGAGCCATTGTTTTTGTATATCCACCATACACTGCCCACAAATGGTTGTTATTAGCTGTTACAGAAAAAACATCATTTGATACTGGACCTTCAGGATGAATTTCTGAAAAAGCAATAACTTCTAATGAAGTTGACGATAAAACACCAAATTGGGTTGTCGCTAAAAAGAGCTGATTGTTTTCTGCGAATGCAGTGTTTAATGTATAATCAAAATCACTGTCGGCACTATTTTGAAAAGTTTGAATTAATTGAGTATCATACACAATTACAGAACTATCAAAGGCTACTGAAAGATTTGTTGAAGATTCTTTTAAGCCTGTAACTGTTGAAGAAAAATCTGTAATAAACTCTAGTTCATTCATTTCATTTACTTCATGCAATTGAGAATTTAATATCGTGTAAAGTTTATTATTAAAAACTGTAATGTTTTTAAAATTATTATTTGCTGATAATATTGTATTCCAATTATTAAAATCAATTAAATTAGGATTATTTGAGTCTGCATAAAAAATACCGTTTTCTGTAGCTGCATAAATTCGATCGTTGAAAACAGCTATTTCATTAATACTTACATCAGTAGAATTATTACCTATAAAAAAGGTATCTCCAAATTCTAATTCAGTAATGTCATATTCAACAATAGCGAATGATGTTGATACATAAAGTTTTTCTTGATATTCAAAAATATCATTGATGCTTTTCTCACCAGTTTGATTAAAACTTACGATGTCTGCAGAAATTGTTATGCTACCATCAGAATCTACAACTTCTAATAACCCATTTTCATAACCAATAACTAATCTATCGGTTTCAACACTATAATGAATAGCTGAGGTAGTTTCGCCAGACAATCCTTGTACAGAAGATAGTTTTTCGGTCTCTTGAGTGATGAAATCATACGTAAAAATTGCATTGTCTGATAATGCATATAACATGTTTTCTACTTTGACAAAATCTTTCACATTATTGTAGGAATAAAAATCCTCCCAAGCATCACTGTAATCTGACTGAGCAACTACAGAAGAAGTTGAGAAAATTAAGAAAATCAAAAGTATTTTGTACATGTAAGTGAATTGATATCAAATATATTTATTTCTTCTAACAATAACGATAAATCCATTACATTAGTGCAAACAATCACAAAAATGAATAAAGAAATTGAAAGAAAGTTTTTACTTAAAAATAACGAATTCAAAAATGCTTGTTACGACAAGAAATATATTAAACAAGGATATTTGAACTCTAATAAAAAAAGAGTTGTTAGAGTTCGAATTATTGATAAGGATGCTTTCTTAACTATTAAAGGTATTTCAGATAAAAGTGGTACGACTAGGTTTGAATGGGAAAAAAAAATTCTGTTAGAAGATGCCAAAGAATTAATAGGTCTTTGTGAAAAAGGTGTCATAGAAAAAAACAGGTATTATCACAAATTAGGTAAATATGTTTTTGAGGTTGATGAATTTTTAGGAAATAATGAAGGGCTACTAATTGCAGAAATAGAACTAGAACATAAAGATGAATTTTTTTTTAAGCCTGATTATCTTGGAATTGAGGTTACTGGAATAGAGAAATACTATAATTCAAGTTTAAGTAAAAATCCATTTAAAAATTGGGTATAAAAAAACCTCGAACTTTGCAGTTCGAGGAAATTTAATAAATCTACCCCCTAAAATAAGATTTATTTACCTAAAGATAATATTGATTTAACACAATATAAAGCTTTAAGACTTGACAAATATAGCTTTTATTTATTTATAAATAATATTATTCTATAAAAAATTCTAATAAAAACATAAAAAAAAATTATTTAATCATTTAGACGAAATAATAAATACTAAAAAAATGACATAAACTTCCAAACAACACAAAAACATGAAAGATCGCATGGTTATAATGGATTTTTTTTGTGCTATAAATTATAGCACCTAAGGTATAAGAAATACCCCCTGCAAATAGTAGTTGAAGTCCTTCAGAGGAAAGGTTATTCATGAGTGGTTTTATAACTAATACAATCTGCCATCCCATTAAGACATACATCATTGTAGAAAGTTTGTCAAACCGTCCAGTATAAAAAAGTTTCAAAACAATTCCTATAAGTGCAAAAACCCAAGTAAACACAAAAATAAACCAGCCTAATGTTCCTTCTAATACAATAAGTGTATATGGTGTATAGGTTCCTGCTATTAAAACATAAATGGCAGTATGATCAAAAATATTTAACTTCCTCCTTAACTTAAGGTCTTTAGAAGCATGGTAAAAAGTTGATGCAGCATATAACACAATTAAACTTACTCCATAAATGACAATACTCATTGGTTTCAAAAATCCATCGTAATGAAATGATTTTACAACTAAAAAAGGTAAACCAATGATGCTTAATAGGAGTCCAAAAGCATGCGTTAGTACATTTAATTTTTCTTCACTTTTAGAATATTGGGGGTTTATTTCTCCTTTCATTTAGTTCATTTAGTGTCTTTCATATACAACGAATCAGATGATAACTCATTGTATAAGACTTGAAATGTTTTTTCTTTTAGTTTTTCAGTATCTTCAAGTTGTAATCCTTTTGTTTCTATGAATTGGTGCTGACGAATTCTAAAAGTTCCTATTCCTCCTTTTAAAAAATCCCAAGAAAATAATCTTTTACAATCATAATAACTCTGTGGAACTATTGGAATTTGATGTTGTATTGCCAGACTAAATGCCCCGTTTTTAAATGGTGCTAGAATAACATCTTCCGTTGGAACTAGGCCTTCAGGGAAAATTCCAATACTAGTTCCACCTTGAAGTCTCTTTTTTGCCATTGCAAAAACTCTTTTTCTGCTTTCTGGACTACTTCTATCTACCATAATTACAGAACGCCTGTAGAAGAATCCAAAAATAGGAATTTTTACTAATTCCTTTTTCCCAACAAATACAATCGGATTTTTACTTAAAACTATCAATACAAAAGGGTCCATCAACGAAGCATGATTTGGGCAAAACATATAACTCTTCTCTCTATCAAGAGCCTCATCTATTTGTTTATCAATTCTAAAACCCATTCCATATACCAAAACATGAGCCCATCCACGTATCAATTTCCAAAAAGTTGGATAGTAACTCTCTTTTATTGTTAAAACAAATAAAAAAGGAGCCATTAATAAAATCGTACAAATTATTAAAATGTAAAACCAAAGCCTCCAAATTAATAAAAAAGGTATTTTTAATAAATTCATAATAACGAATGTAGTAATATTCTTTTGTTTGATTGAGTTTATATTGAAAACTGTATTTTTGTTTTAACAAATTTAGAACAATGTCTAGAATATTAACAGGTGTACAGAGCACAGGAACACC
This sequence comes from uncultured Flavobacterium sp., assembly GCA_964485155.1. Taxonomy (GTDB): domain Bacteria; phylum Bacteroidota; class Bacteroidia; order Flavobacteriales; family Flavobacteriaceae; genus Polaribacter. The sequence continues at coordinate 19,725 of CAZAIL010000014.1, read as the reverse complement.
TCATTTAGGAAACCTCTTAGGGGCTATTTTACCTGCTATAGAAATGTCTAATGACCCAAAAAATGAAGCTTTCTTATTTATTGCTGATATGCACTCTCTCACTCAAATTAAAGATGGTAATGAGTTGAGAGAAAATACTTACAGTACTGCTGCAACTTGGCTAGCTTGTGGATTAAATATAAATAAAACAGTATTCTATAGACAAAGTGATGTTCCAGAGGTAACTGAACTAACATGGTATCTAAGTTGTTTCTTTCCTTATCAAAGATTAACGCTAGCACATAGTTTTAAAGATAAAGCTGATCGACTAGCGGATGTAAATTCTGGCCTCTTCACTTACCCTATGTTAATGGCTGCAGATATTTTACTATATGATGCAGAAATTGTACCTGTAGGAAAAGATCAATTACAACATCTAGAAATGTCTAGAGATGTAGCCAACCGATTTAATAATATTGTGGGTGAAACTTTAGTCCCGCCTACAGCAAAAATTCAAGAAGAAACAAAATTAGTTCCTGGAACAGACGGTGAGAAAATGAGTAAATCTAGAGATAATATTATAAATATCTTTTTACCTGACAAAAAACTAAGAAAACAAGTGATGTCTATAAAAACAGATAGTAAATCTCTTGAAGATTCTAAAAATCCAGATACTGATACTATTTTTTCGATCTATAAATTAATAGCCACTCCCGGTGAAATAGCTGAAATGAGAGTAAAATATGAAGGTGGTAATTATGGTTATGGGCATGCAAAACAAGAGTTATATGAACTTATTATTGATAAGTATGCGATTATTAGAGAACGCTATTCTTATTTTATGGAAAATAAAAACGAGATAGATCAAGCTTTAGAGATTGGAGCACTGAAAGCGAGAAAGGTTGCGTCAGATGTTTTAAAAAGAGTGAGAACAAAAATTGGATATTAAAAAAGGGATACAATCTGTAAAATCCTTTCTGCTATTTTTGGAAGTTTTCTAAAACCCCCACTTACAAACAACACCTCCCATTAAGGCAATTGAAATAATCCAATACCCAGCATTAATTGCAAGATATTTAATTGATTTTTTTTCAATATTGCTTGAGTTGCTAAAATAGGTAGTATTAAAAATAAGGCTACTAAAACTCCATGAAGAACCCCATGCTTAAATGATCTGTAATTAGACCCATATTTAGCCATAAAATCGTCAAAATATGTTATCTGTCACTTGTTAATTCATTGGCGCCAGACTCTAGTAATGAAGAATAAACACCTGTTTGATGTATCACTATAAATTGCAAGAAAAAGGATAAAGAGAAACTAAAAAGATACAATAGGATATAGATTAAAACAACATTTGTACTTTTTAAAGACTCTTTAGTATGTCCTGATAATTTAATCCAAGTATTTTGAGAAAGAAGAGGGCCATACCAAATAAAGCCAATAAATAGTGGCACTAAAGCGGCAAGTGCTAAAATTAAAAAAATTACCTCCATGATAAATAAGTTTTGCCAATAATCAAATATCGTAGAAAAAGCTTTCTGACTTATAGGATCATAAGAAGTAAAGCACTCACAAAATAATCAATAATGCTAGTTCGTTTTAATTAATTTTTAATGATTTTGCTATAGCTTCCAATTCAAAAAGAAATTCTCTTTTGTTTACAGATGGTGCATATGTAAATCCTTCAATAACTAGGAGTCTATCATTTTTTTTATCAATGATGGCGTAGTTGACAAAAGGTCCTGCCATAAAATCATTTTTTACTTCCCATTTACCTCTAGTTTCAAAAGCTTCACATCCTAAAATTTCAGTTTTAACGGTAAAAGGAGTGTATGCTGCTTCTGTAATCATATACATTCCTTCTCTAGCTCCCGGAATGTGCTTTTTACCAATCATATCTCTCATGGAAATAATATTATCAGCTTGTTTTGTTTGATTGTTTAATGGTAAAGAATAGACTATAATATTGTTATTTCCAGTTCCTCTAGCAATCCCACTTTTTAAATGTTGGCGTAACCAAAGAAATTCTCCAGTATCATCTACTGTTTTAAATTCTTTGGGAATTGTTAATGAGATATTTAAATTTTTAAGAGTTTTATACATAGAATCATTTACTCTTTTATTGGCAAAAATATGTTGCAACACCCTAATATCTGAATCTTTGTAAGTCTGTATAATCTCTTTCATATTCTTTTTCAGGATCTGTAAAAGTCCTTCTTTATCTTTTGCAGAAACATACATTATTGTTTGTGGACTTGAATATTTGTTATATGTTTTAGTATAACTTTCTTTATCACTCAATTCAACAACAAGAATATTTCTATTACTTCGCATCATCGAAGTAAAACCATTTGGAGCCACGTGACCAACAGATAATGTCCTTTCTGGTTGAGGTAAGCCCACCATTAATTCACCAAACGAACTTCTTATTTCGTCTCCAGCATCACCAGCCCACAAAGAACCAGATGCCACTACGGTAACTTTATTAAAAACACCAACAGATCTTGGTAAAACAACCGTATTATCTATGCAAGAAACAAAGAAGGAGGTGAAGAGTATTGCTGTGATTAATTTTTTCATTTTGACTAGCTTTTAAATATTTTGAGTTTTTTTCCTGGCTGAATACTATTACCACTCCAAATATTGTTCCATTCTTTAATTTGATTAACAGAAACTTTTTTAAACCTTTTAGCGATGCTCCAAAGAGAATCTCCTTTTTTAACTATATAAATTATTGGAGTTTCTTTGGTTCTATTTTTTGATACTAATTTTTTTGATGTTTTTAGAACACGCAATCTTTTGGGGTAAATACTTAAGCGTTGTCCGATTTTTAAATTATTATTTTTAAGTCCATTCCAACGTTTAATATCACTGACTCTTACGCCGTATTTATAAGCTATTTTTCCTAAATAATCGCCATTTTTAACCCTGTAACGGATTCTTTTATCCATCTCAAAATATTGCGGTAATGGCTTTTCTCTTTTCGCTGCATCAGCATCAGCTAGAGCATATAGCTCTGTCTCGTTTTTTAAAAAGTTATCAGCTTGCTTTTTAGGAATTCTTAGAGTGTACTCTTTTCCCTTAATATAGGGTATAATATCTAATTTATATTCCGGATTTAAAAATTGCAACATTGCTGTTTCAATTCCCGTTTGTTCTGAAATTTGATCAAAACTTACCGTTTTCTTTATGTGAATTGTATCTGTTTCAAAATAATGAATAGCTGGAGCACTCCCAATCAATTGGTGTTCTTGTGCATATGTAAAAAGATACATTGTTGCATAAAAAGCTGGGACATAACCTGCCGTTTCTCGAGGTAAATGAGGCCTAATATTCCAATAGTTTTTATATCCCCCAGAGCGTCTAATTGCCTTGCTTACATTTCCTGGGCCAGAGTTATAAGCTGCGAGAGCTAAATCCCAATCTCCAAATATTTTATATAAATCATTTAAATAATGGCATGCAGCAATAGTTGCTTTCAAAGGATCTTGTCTTTCATCTACGTAAGAGCTGACGTTTAAGTTGTATTGTTTCCCTGTTGGATACATAAATTGCCAAAGTCCGGTCGCACCAACTCTAGATTTTGCTTTTGGTTTTAGTGCAGATTCTACCAAGGCAAGATATTTCATCTCTAAAGGAATGTCATATTGGTCTAAATACTTTTCAATCATTGGAAAATAATACGCCGCTCTTGCCATAAAGTTTGGATAATATTTTCTTCTATTTTTTAAATACGATTTAATTATTTTTTCTAACGCTGGATTGTAGGCAAGGTGAAAGGGTGTTGTTTCATTAATTTTAGCAAGTCTTTCTTTTAATAAGGTAGCATCTATAATTACTTCTGAAACATCTGTAGTATCTGTATTGGAGAGATAGTACTTTCTGATTTCATCCATAAAAACAGATTGAAGTTGATTCTCTAAAACCAAACTGTCAATAAGTGCAATCTCCTTACTTGTGTACAAAATTTCTTGTTGCGCTTGTTTTACAGAATCTTTAACAACAGCGATGCTGTCTTTTTTTACTTGTGAAAAAGCAAGTGTTGACAGTGTAAAAAGAACTAAAAAATAGGTTTTTTTCATCTATTAGAATTGTAGTTCTACTCCAATCGGACAGTGATCTGAGTGTATTGCTTCTGGTAGTATAAATGCTCTAGATATATTGTCTTTTAAAGGTTCTGAAACCATATTGTAATCTATTCTCCAGCCTTTATTATTAGCTCTAGAGTTTGCTCTATAACTCCACCAGCTATAATGGTGGGGCTCCTTGTTTAGATGACGGAAACTATCTATAAATCCATTATTTATAAAGCTCCCAATCCATTCTCTTTCTTCAGGTAAAAAGCCTGAAACACCTTTCATTTTAGGATTATGAATATCTATCGCTTCATGACAAATATTATAGTCTCCACAAATAACTAAATTTGGAATTTCTTGCTTTAATTTTGTTAGATAATCTTGAATTTCTGCCATATAATTGAACTTGAAATCTAGTCTTGCAGCATTTGTTCCAGAAGGTAAATACATGCTCATTACCGAAGTTTCATCAAAATCTACTCGTATATTTCTTCCTTCAAAATCCATAGTTTCAATTCCGGTACCGTATTCTATATGGTTTGGCTCTTTTTTGCAAAAGATTGCAACACCTGAATATCCTTTTTTTTGTGCAGAAAACCAATATTGGTATGGATAACCTGCAAATTCAATACCAATTGGATCTACCTGATCTTGTTGTGCTTTTGTTTCTTGAATACAGATAACATCAGGATTGGCAACTTTCAGCCAATCTAACCAGCCTTTTTTTATGGCAGCTCTAATTCCGTTTACGTTGTAAGATATAATTTTCATAAGCTCAATTTATAATTTTTGGTTTCTTCAAAAACAACCATGTAACTTGTGCTTTTTCTCCTGATTGACTATCTAATTTTTTAACCCTTGGAGACAAAACAAATGCAAGTCCAATGTTTATAATTATAGTATACAAATTTGGTTCATACCCAAGCATTTTATATATAAACAACCCTATTAAAATAATTAATAACGGAAAAATCAACCTTAGGTATTTTCTGTAACTCATTAGTGTCAATTTAAATATTCATCTCGGGGATTTCACCCTCAATAAACAAGGTTCCTTCAGTAGCGTTTTGAATCTCTTCAACACTAACTCCTGGTGCTCTTTCTATTAGATAAAATTGATTATTTTTAATTTCTAAAACTGCCATATTGGTCACAACTTTAGTAACGCACCCAACTCCTGTTAGTGGTAAAGAGCATCTTTTTAACAGCTTAGATTCTCCCCTTTTATTAGTGTGCATCATGGCAACTATAATGTTATCTGCAGATGCTACTAAATCCATCGCTCCACCCATTCCTTTGACCATTTTCCCTGGTATTTTCCAGTTGGCAATATCTCCGTTTTCGGAAACTTCCATAGCTCCTAAAATAGTTAGATGAACGTGTTTACCCCGAATCATTGAGAAACTAGTAGCAGAATCGAAGAAACTAGCACCCGGCATTGTAGTAATCGTTTGTTTTCCTGCATTGATAATATCAGCATCTTCTTGACCTTCAAAGGGAAAAGGCCCCATTCCTAAAACTCCATTTTCACTCTGAAACTCTACTTCAATATCGTCTCTAACAAAGTTGGCAACTAAGGTTGGAATTCCGATTCCTAAATTAACATAATAACCGTTTTGTACTTCTTTTGCTATTCTTTTAGCTATTCCGTTTTTATCTAGCATAACTAACTACTTTGTCTTACGGTTTTTTGTTCTATTCTTTTCTCAAACTTCTCACCTTGAAAAATTCTTTGTACGAAAATTCCAGGAGTATGAATTTGATTTGGGTCTAATTCTCCAACGGAAACTAATTCTTCAACCTCAGCAACAGTAATTGTTGCTGCACCACACATTAGTGGATTAAAATTACGAGCAGTTCCTTTAAATACTAAATTTCCTGCTGCATCTCCTTTCCATGCTTTTACAAAAGCAAAATCTGCTTTATAAGCTGATTCTAAGACAAACATCTTTCCATCAAAATCTCTTGTTTCTTTCCCCTCGGCTACTTCGGTCCCATAACCTGCAGGGGTATAAAATGCAGGAAACCCCGCCTGAGCAGCTCTACATTTTTCTGCTAAAGTTCCTTGTGGAGTTAACTCAACTTCTAATTCTCCAGATAACATTTGACGTTCAAATTCATCATTTTCTCCAACGTAGGAAGAAATCATTTTTTTAATTTGTTTGTTTTGTAATAAGAGTCCTAATCCAAAATCATCAACCCCTGCATTGTTAGAAATACAAGTCACATTTTTAACCCCTAATCGGACTAATTCTGCAATTGAATTTTCTGGAATCCCACACAACCCAAAACCTCCTAGCATTAATGTCATGTCGCTTTTAACACCAACTAATGCTGCTTCAACATTGTTTACTTTTTTATTAATCATTTTATCGGATTTATGAGATATTAAATCTTATTCAATATGATATTATCGATGTTAAAAATCTGTATCATCATCTACTTTTTTTGGAATTTTCGGATCATCTTCTTTACCTAAAGGCTCTTTACCACAATTGGTATCTATTCCAACATATAGTGGTTTTTCAAAATCTTCTTGACTTATACTAAGTGTTGAATCTGCATATACTTTTTTCATAAATAAAGCCCATGTTGGTAATGACATTGTTGCTCCTTGACCTTCAGCAATATTCTCAAAATGAACAGCTCTGTCATCACCACCAGTCCAAACTCCTGTTGCTAAATTTGGTACAACACCCATAAACCAACCATCTGTATGATTTTGGGTTGTTCCTGTTTTACCAGCAATCGGATTTGTAAACTTGTAAGGAAATCCAGTAATAATATCTTTATAATAGTGTTCTGATGTTCTTAATCTAACTCCAGAACCAGCCGTAGTTACGCCTTTAAGTAATTCTAATACTACAAAAGCAGATTCTTCACTTAAAACCTCTTTGGTTCTAGGAGTAAAATCAGCTAATACAGTACCGTTTTTATCTTCAATACGCATCAACATATTTGGAGCTACGCGCAATCCCTTATTTGCAAAAGTTGCATAAGCACCGGTCATTTCCATGAGTGATAATTCTACCGACCCTAAGGCAATTGATGGAGCATTTGGAATTCTACTTTCAATTCCTGAAGATTTTGCTAAACGAGCTACATTTGATGGTGTAACCATATCTATCAATCTTGCTGAAATTACATTTACAGATTTTGCTAAAGCATCTTTTAACGTGATTTCACCTCCATATTTATCTCCAGAATTTCTGGGAGTCCAAGCATCAGGAATACCAAACCTTCCTTTTGGAATTGTGTAAGGTGTATTGGGAAACTTTTCACACGGAGACAATCCTAATTGATTAATGGCGGTTGCGTACACAAATGGTTTAAATGTTGACCCTACTTGTCTTTTCCCTTGTTCTACATGATCATATTTAAAGTATTTATGATTAATTCCACCAACCCAAGCTTTAATCTGACCTGTCTGAGGTTCTATAGACAATAACCCTGATCTTAAAAATGACTTATAATACTTGATAGAGTCTTTTGGTGATAAAATAGTATCTAATTCTCTTTTAGCATTCCATGAGAAAACTTTCATGTCTGTTTTTGCGTTAAAAGCGGAATCTATTTGTTTATTTGAGTACCCATTTTTTTTCATTCTTCTGTAACGGTCAGAATTTTTTATAGCTCTGTTGTAAATTACTTCAATTTGTTCATCTTCTAAATCGTAAAAAGGAGCTGTTTCATTACTAGACTGTTCCTTAAAAAAGTAGCGTTGAAGAGTAGCCATATGTTCCTGTACTGCCTCTTGCGCGTATTGCTGCATTCTAGAATCAAGGGTTACAAAAATCTTTAATCCGTCTCTATTAATATTATACCGGTCTCCATTAGGTTTCGGATTCTTCTTTACCCAATTTTTCATCACCTTTCTTAGGTGTTCTCTAAAATAAGTTGCCAATCCATCATTGTGGCTTTCAGGTGTAAAATTAATTTTTAACGGCAATTTTTGGAGTGAATCTTTTTCTTGTTGTGATATAAATTGATTCTTAGCCATTTGAGCAAAAACAACATTTCTTCTAATAAGTGATTTCCCTTTTGAAATTTCTCTGTTAGGATTGTACTGCCTTGGGTTTTTTAGCATCGCTACTAAAATAGCTGATTCTTGTAAATCTAAATCCTTCGGTTCTTTCCCAAAATAAATTCTTGCAGCAGAACGAATTCCAATAGCATTAAATAAAAACTCTTGGGTGTTTAAATACATGGCAATAATCTCATCCTTAGTATATTGATGCTCTAATTTTATAGCAACTATCCACTCTTTAACTTTTTGAGTAAGTCTTTTGAAGGTATTGCTTGAAGCTCTTTTTGTAAATAAATTCTTAGCCAATTGCTGCGTAATTGTACTTGCACCTCCACCTTTACCAAATTTCACAATAGCTCTTGCTGTTCCTCTAAAATCGATACCTGAATGATTGTAAAATCGTTCGTCTTCAGTTGCTATTAAAGCCTTTACAATATTACCTGACAAGTCTTTAAATCCAACTGGAGTCCTATTTTTAAAGGCATACTTCCCCAAGGTCACACCATCTGAAGAAATTACTTCTGTGGCTAAATTTTTTTCTGGGTTTTCTAACTCTTCAAATGTTGGAAGTTCTCCAAAAACCCCCCAAGAAGCAAAGAGAAATATCAATAAAATCGTTGTGAAACCAACTAAAAACAGTGTCCAAAATCGTTTGATATACTTTTTGAAATTTATTTCTTTCTTCTTTGCCATTCTAATTTACTTTTTCAATTCTAAACCCAACATCTGTAATACCTGTTAATTTTTTAATTCCATTAACACTCCCATTTTTTCTCATCGCCTGCCAAATAAGCATCTTATATTTTCCAGATAATGGAAAAATACTATTTTGTTTTAAGAATAATCTACTGTGTTTTATTTCTGAAATTCCAGTGCCTAAGAATTTTCCGTTTTTATCTGCCATTTCATATTGTAATGTATCTACAATTTTCTTGCCATTTGGAAAAATAAGATGGGTAATTAAGAACAAATTACTGTACAGATAATCTTTATTGTTTCTGATATTCAGATATAAATTGTTTCTAGAAGTTGTATCAACAATTTTAAAATCGAAATTTATTGGAACATCTTGAAGCCAACTATTTTTTTCAAGTGATGTATACTTATCAAAAACTCGATCAGAATCGCAAGAGGTACAAATAGATAAAAACCCTAAAATAAGAATGATTCTCTTAGTCTTTTTGATTACTGTTACCATTTGGTTTGGATTTTCTTCTTCGCTTATTTTGTGAGTTATTCCGGGTATTGTTACTTTTCTGATCTTTTGGGTTATTATTTTTATCTGTTTGTATTAATTTCTTAGGTTTTTCTTGCCTTTTGCCTTGGTTGGATTTTGCATCAACAGAAATTTTTTTCCTTTTACTATTTCTATTTCTTCTTCTGCTCTTTTTAGGAATATCAAAACGAGTTAAGCTATCTTGCCCAACAACATTCTCAAAATCAACAGTAATAACCTCCTCTAGTTCAGATTCATATTCCTCTAAAGGAATTGAAATTTGATTATTTTTATTTAGGTCAATTATTTCTAATACTTGATCTAAACTTAATTTAAACCATTTTGATCTGTTTTCTTTGTAAGTATACCAAAGTGATTTTTTAAAGATATCCATTTTTACAAATTCAGCATCTCCTTTTTCTGTTTTTAAAATTTTCTCTTGTTTTGGAAAATCACTTAAGGCATCTAAATATGTATCTAACTCAAAATTTAAACAACATTTTAATTTCCCACATTGACCAGCTAATTTTAGAGGATTTAAAGACAATTGCTGATAACGAGCCGCTGTTGTTGATACTTTTCTAAAATCTGTTAACCAAGTAGAACAACACAATTCCCTACCACAAGAACCTATACCTCCCAGACGAGCAGCCTCTTGTCTTGCACCTACTTGTTTCATTTCTACTCTAATAGAAAAAGCACCTGCAAAGTCTTTAATTAATTGCCTGAAATCTACCCTAGTATCTGCCGTATAATAAAAAGTTGCTTTATTTCCATCACCTTGATATTCTACATCAGAAAGTTTCATTTTCAAGCCTAGTCTACCTAAAATTTCTCGTCCTCTTTTCTGAGTTTCTAACTCACGGCTTCTCGCTTTTTCCCATACTTCAATATCTCTTTGAGAAGCTTTTCTGTAAATTTTCTTTACCTCTTCACTATCAAAAGATACTTTCCTTTTTTTCATTTGAACTTTCACCAATTCTCCTCCTAAGGATACGATTCCAATATCGTGCCCTGGAGAACCTTCAACAGCAACAATATCTCCCATAGAGATCGTTAATTTTTCTGTGTTTTTGTAAAAGTGCTTGCGTCCGTTTTTAAAACGAACTTCGTAGATATTAAATGGAGCTTCACCACTTGGAAGTGTCATATTAGATAACCAATCAAATACTGATAATTTTTCACAACCTCCTGTTGTGCAACTTCCGTTGCTCTTACATCCTTTTGGTTTACCGTCTTCACCAGTACCACAACTTCCACATGCCATAAAGTAATATATTTTGAGAAGCAAAAAGGCTTCTTAGCGTTCTTATTGATTTTTAGTAAAATAAGCTTAAGTTAATTTCTTACCAAAATATGTGTCAACATATTCAGCATACTATCTTAGTCTAAAATTAAGCATCGCTATTTAACGAGTAAATATACACAATCTATCACAATGATTAAATTGTAAAAAGCATAAAAAAAACTAGTTAAATTTAGATGAAATAATCACTCCTTTTTACTTCTTAAACTTTAACTTTTCAGATCTCCCTTTCTTAAAAATTTTATTGCTAGCATGAGTCCCTTTTCTGAGTTCTTTCTGCTCATCATATGATAATTGAATGGTCTCTTTACATTCTATTGAGCAAGTATTCTCCATCTTTTCTGAGCATTCATTACACTGAATAAACAATAAATGACAAGCTTCATTTTCACAGTTTACATGGTTGTCACATGGGGTGCCACATTGATGACAATTAGCAATTACATCATCTGAAATTTTTTCGGCTTTTCGATGATCAAACACAAAGTTTTTTCCAATAAACTTATTTTCTATTCCTTCAGATTTTACTTGTCTTGTGTATTCTATAATTCCACCCTCTAACTGAAAAACATGTTTAAATCCCTTGTGTTTATAATATGCTGAAGCTTTTTCACAACGAATTCCTCCAGTACAATACATTAACAAGTTTTTGGATTCTTTAGTGTCTTTTAATTCTTTTTCAATAATGGCTAACGAATCACGAAACGTATCTACGTCTGGGGTAATAGCTCCATCAAAATGACCAATTTCACTTTCGTAATGATTTCGCATATCTACACAAATGGTGTTGGGATCTGCCAACATATCATTAAACTCTTTGGCATTTACATGCACTCCTTTAGCTGTTACATCAAAAGTTTGATCATCTAAACCATCAGCAACTATCTTATCTCTGACTTTTATTTTTAATTTTAGAAATGATTTATTATGATGTTCAATAGCAACATTCAATCGGATTCCGTTTAAAAAATCAATCGAGTCTAGTTGGCCTTTTAATGCTATAAAGTTTTCGGAAGGAACGGAAAGTTGAGCGTTAATACCTTCATAAGAAACATATATTCTTCCTAACACATCTAGTAAATTCCATTCTAAGAATAATTTATCCCTAAACAATTGTGGCTTTTCTATCTTGTAATATTGATAGAATGAAATGGTGACTCGATCTTTGCCAGCCTTGTCTATTAATTCAGCGCGTTCTTTGGCGCTTAACTTATTGTACAGTTGCATGCTATACTAAATTCGTTAAACAATCTATTTTTTATCTTTTACAAACTATAAAGTGTAAAATTACTATTATTTTTTATGCTAAGTTAAAAATTCAACAATTCCTTTGTATTCGATAAATTTTTAACTTTTAGTAATTTCTTAGTACTAATATTGTAAGTCTTCATCGCATTTTTTATCATATTTGTAAAATATTATTAAAACCTGAGAAATTATATACTTTAATTTTGATAAGTCTAAAAATTATCAGGGATCGTTTAAAATAACTTAATATGAGAATTGCTGTTATTGGCGCTACCGGAATGGTAGGAACTGTAATGCTAAAACTATTAGCAGAACGTAATTTTGAAATCACTGAATTAATTCTAGTTGCGTCAGAAAGATCTGTTGGGAAACAGATTTCTTTTAAAGATAAAAACTACACTATTGTAAGTTTACAAAACGCGGTAAGTGCAACTCCAGACATTGCTTTATTTTCTGCAGGGGGAGATACCTCACTAAAATGGGCTCCAAAATTTGCAGATGTTGGCACTACTGTTATTGACAATTCTTCTGCTTGGAGAATGGACCCAGATAAGAAGTTAGTTGTCCCAGAAATAAATGGAGATGTATTAACAGCTACTGATAAGATTATTGCAAATCCAAATTGTTCTACAATTCAATTGGTGATGGCATTGTCTCCATTACATCTAAAATACAACATGAAACGCGTAGTTATTTCTACCTATCAATCTGTTTCTGGAACCGGAGTAAAAGCAGTTCAACAATTAAATAATGAAGAAGCAGGAATTGAAGGGGAGATGGCATATCCTCATCCTATTGGAAGAAATGCCTTACCTCATTGTGATGTTTTCCTAGAAAACGGATATACCAAAGAAGAGATGAAATTAGTGAAAGAACCAAAGAAAATCTTACGGGATCAAAACTTTTCAGTTACTGCAACTGCGGTAAGAATCCCAACTGCAGGCGGGCATTCTGAGGCAGTAAATGTTCAGTTTGAAAATGATTTTGATTTAACTGAAGTGCGTAAATTATTAATTGAAACTCCTGGGGTTATTGTGCAAGATGATGTCAGTAATAATGTATATCCAATGCCAATTACAGCACATCATAAAGATGAAGTTTTTGTTGGAAGGATTAGAAGGGACGAATCTCAAGAAAACTCCTTAAATTTGTGGATTGTTTCTGACAACTTAAGAAAAGGTGCAGCTACAAATACGATACAAATAGCAGAATATTTAGTAGAAAAAAACCTTGTATAAATAGATGAATACATTTCATAAATTATCAATTAAAAATAGAATACAAGAAACCGCTGATGCGGTTTCTCTTGTTTTTGAAGTTCCTGAAAATTTAAAAACTAATTTTTCCTTCAAAGCAGGACAATATATTACACTAAAAGCGACTATTAATGGCAGTGAAATACGAAGAGCCTACTCTATTTGCTCCGCTCCTGAAAGCGGCGAATTAAAAGTAGCCATTAAAACAGTTGACAACGGTATTTTTTCTACCTATGCAACTTCTCAACTAAAGGTTGGCGATGTATTAGAAGTTCATGAGCCTGAAGGAAAATTTGTGCTAGAACCTACTAGAAGTAATAATTATCTAGGCATGGCGGCAGGTAGCGGTATCACTCCCGTTTTATCGATGATCAAAGCGGTCTTGCAACGAGAGCCGTCTTCTTCGTTTACCTTAATCTATGGTAATAAATCTTCAGACGAAACTATGTTTAAAGCAGAATTAGATGCACTTTCTATAACCTATGATTCGAGATTTAATTTGCATTATGTCTTTAGTAGGCAAAATGAAGAAGGGTCTTTGTTTGGAAGAATTGATAAAGGACATACAAATTATTTTATTAAAAATATTTATAAAAATTGGTCTTTTAAAACAGTTTTTTTATGCGGTCCGGAAGAAATGATTAAAACTGTTTCTACTACATTAAAAGAAAATCGTTATAAGGAATCCCAAATTTTATTTGAATTGTTTACTGCTTCAGTTAATGAAGAAAGCAACTCTCAAATTAAAGAAGGTCAAACAGAAGTTACTGTTTTATTGGATGATGAAGAATTTACTTTTACCATGAAGCAAACAGACGATATTTTAGCAGCAGCATTACGGAATGATGTTGATGCTCCCTATTCTTGTCAAGGAGGAGTTTGCTCTAGTTGTTTAGCAAAAGTTAACGAAGGAAAAGCGGTAATGGCTAAAAACAATATTCTTACAGATGATGAAGTAGATGATGGCTTTATTTTAACCTGTCAGGCACACCCAATAACTTCAAAAATCTCAATTGATTACGATGATGTCTAAAAGAAGTATCTTTATCACATGGACGTTTACGACATAAAAAACGCTGTTTTATTTGGGTTCTTTCTCTCTTTTATGATTGGACCTGTATTTTTCATGTTGATTCAGACAAGTATTGTAAAAGGAGCCAGAGCTGCTATTGCTTTTAATCTAGGTGTTGTTTTGGGAGACGTAGCTTTCATTGTTATTGCGTACTTTGGAAGTAGACATTTACTAGAAAGAATAAAAGACGATCCGCGCTTATTCTTTATTGGTGGATTAATTTTAATTGTTTATGGCGCCATTACTTACCTAGATAAATCAAGTAAAAAAGAAATTGAAGAATCTATTAATTTAGCTTCAAATAACAATTATTTTAAATTGATTTTAAAAGGGTTTTTTTTAAACTTTATTAATGTCGGTGTGCTAGCTTTTTGGTTGGGTTTGATAGTCGTAATTGGACCTACTTTGAATATGAACCCAACACATATCTTTTATTATTTTGGAATTATTTTAACTAGTTACTTCATCACTGATCTCGGAAAAATTGTACTTGCGAAACAATTAAAAAGCAAAATGACCTCCCTAGTGGTTTATAGAATAAAACGAATTATGGGGATTTTATTAATAGTTTTTGGTGTGGGTTTAATGCTAAAAGGGTTTCTTCCTAAAGAAAACAAAATTAATACCTTATTAGAGCAAGTAGATAAAAACTAAAGGCGAAGCTACTGCTTCGCCTTTAGTTTTAAATTAGGAGTGTTTTATTCAAGCTGCATTAGATTGTTTTCTAAAAAAACATCTGCCATTAATTTGGAAACATCTATTTCTACTGATTTAATTTCTTTTGTAACTTCAAATTTGTAGGTTGGATAAGCCCAGCCCCAATCTTTTAAAACTATTGCTGATGTTGGTTTATTACCTCTCATCATTTCTAGAGGAATATTAAAACTTTCTCGACTTCCATCTACAAACACAACTTCTAAATCTATTGGCATTGGCATTTGACCGATTCTTTCTAAAGTTATTGTTTTTTCTTCAACAGATTTTATGCTGTAATCTATCGTATGAGTCGTCTGTGTCCATTCATTTAAATACCACCCTAAATGAATGCCAGATACTTTTTCCATAGTACGTTTAATATCATTTGGTGTTGGATGTTTGAAGCTAAAGTCTTTAAAGTATTTTTTAAGTCCTTTAGCTGTATTTTCTTTACCTATGATGTATTCTAGTTGAGATAAAAATAGATTTCCTTTGGAATAACTTGCCGTTCCGTAAGCCCAATTTGTATCATATCTGTCTGAATGAGTCGCTAAAGATTCTTCATAACCTCTTTCAACTATCGTTCTATATCCCCTATAGGAACCTTCGTGAGGATTCACTTTACCTTCTTTTAAGATTTCGTTTTCTGCTTTATTTGAGATATACGATGTAAATCCTTCATCCATCCAAGGGTGTAAACTTTCATTAGTAGCTAATAAAAATTGAAACCATGTATGTGCCATTTCATGAGCCGTTACGCCAAAAAGACTTCCAAATTTTCGCTTACCTGTAATTAAGGTAGCCATTGCATATTCCATTCCTCCATCTCCACCTTGAATAACAGAATATTGTTTATATGGGTATTTGCCAACATTTTGATTAAAATAATTTAATAATTGTACTGTTTTAGGTTGTAAATCCTTCCAGTTTTTTAAATACTTCTCTTCTAGGTTTTTTTTATAGAAGAAATGTAAATCAATTCCGTCGTCATTTTGGACGATATCATGAATATATGCTGGATCTGCAGCCCACATGAAATCATGTACATTGGGAGCTTTAAAATTCCATGTTAATTTATCTCCCTTTGGTAAACTCAACTCTTTAGATGCATCTTCATATCCATGACCTATTTCTTGTGGATTCTGTAAATAACCAGAACCGCCTATTGTATACTCTTTATCAATATGAATCGTAACGTCAAAATCACCCCAAACTCCATGAAATTCACGAGCAATATAGGGTGGAGTATGCCAACCTTCAAAATCATATTCGGCTAATTTAGGATACCACTGTGCCATAGAAAGTGCAACGCCTTCTTTGTTGTTTCTTCCAGAACGTCTAATTTGCTTTGGAATTTGAGCATCATAAACCATGTCAAAAGTTACACTACTACCCGATTTAATCGGGTTATTTAATGTTACTTCTAGAATTGAACCAACAACCTTAAATTGAACATTTTTATCATTTTGTTTTAAAGAACCTACTTTGATATAACCAATTTCTTCTGGAGTTAATTTGCTGATTCGATCTGTTACTCTCCTGTCTGGATCTTTAATATTCCTAGAACGAATATCCATTTGAGAATTTGGCTGGAAAGCATTAAAGTAAAGATGATAGTACACATGTCTTAATTCATCTGGAGAATTATTTGTGTACACTAGCGTTTGTTTTCCTTTATATTGAAAATTTTTCACATCAACATCAATATCCATTGTATAATCAACTTGCTGCTGCCAGTAGTTTTGAGTAAGAGCAGTTTTTTGAGAAACAATAGCTTTTGTTTGATTACAAGAACTAAAAAACGGTACTATACATAGAATTAAAATTAATTTTTTCATCGAAAATATTTTTTTGTTTACCTCCCGTTTACCATAAAGTCTGCCATTTTTAATGCACTATATGCATTTACAACACGACCAGAAACAGATAACTCTGAAAACGGAACTTTTTCTCCTGTAGGTTTTCCTCTTGATTGAGAACCTGGCTTAATAACTTCTAAATCAATTAAGGTCCCAGAATTCATTAAAATATGTTTTACTTGACTAGCAGATAGCTTAGGATAATACGAACGTATTAATGCAGCAACTCCAGCTGTGGATGGAGCCGCCATAGAGGTTCCGCTAAATTTAGCATATCCTCCTTCTGGAGTTGTTGAATAAATCTGGACTCCTGGTGCAAAAACATCTACATTGATTTTACCATAGTTAGAGAAGGATGCAGGTAATTTTTCATTATAGTTGGCACTCATCGCCCCTACAGTTAAAAAATTATCTGAAATTTCTGTTTTTAAGTCGTTCGAATCATTTGGAAATGTTTTTTCAATATCTATGTTTTTTCCATCATTTCCAGCAGCATTCACAATCAATACATCTTTAGATGCTGCGTATTTAATAGCTTCATGTACCCATTTTTGCTTAGGAGAATATCCTTTTCCAAAACTAGTGTTAATTACTTTTGCTCCATTATCTACTGCATAGCGCAACCCTAAAGCTACATCCTTATCATATTCATCTCCGTCTGGAACAGCTCTAACAGCCATAATTTTCACATTATTTGCAACACCGTTCATCCCTAGATTATTATTTCTTGATGCGCCTATAATTCCAGAAACATGAGTTCCGTGAGCTTCATCTTTTATGGAATGCCCTGTTGAAGCATTGCCATAAAATTTCTTATCCATTGTATTTGGATTGTCTCCTAAAATACTTCTATAGTCTTTTTTTAAGGCATCACCGCTTATAAGTACCGTAGCATTCTCAACTAGTTTAGAAAGCTCTTTTTTTGCTTGTCCTAAAGAATTTAATCCAAAACCATACATTTGTTTGGCAACCTCAACTCCTCCTTTTAAAGCATCATCTTCAGTAACTATTGCCATGACATCGTCTTTAGAATAATCAGTTGTATTGAGGTGCTTTGAAAGGGTATCATCTGCATTGGTAACCATTGTTAACATTTGCCCGTATCTTTTTTCATTTGCCTGAGCAGCAACTACTTTTTCATCATAAAATGCTTTGGCTTCTTTAAAGGTGACTTCATCTGCTATAGAGGGATCTATAACAATACGTTGGTATTCTAAATGTTCTTTATAAATAGAACCTAAAAAATTCCACCCATTGATATCATCAATATATCCGTTTTTGTCGTCATCAATACCATTTTCTGCAATTTCTTTGGTATTTACCCAAGCTACGTCTTTTAAATCTTCATGTAGTAAATCCGTTCCAGCATCTACAACACCTACCACAACTTCAACTCCTTTTTTTCCTTGTAAGAAAGTGTAGGCTTTATCTAAACTCATCCCTGGAATAGAGTCTGTAACTAAGTCGCTATGACCCCAGGATCTACTTTCCGCTTCTGTCAAAGGTACTTTTTTATCCACAGCAGTTACCACATAGGTAGATGATTGTGGGACTGGAATTGTTGAAATAGATTTACAACTCCCGAGTAAAAAAATAAAAATAGTGGTATAATAAATAGGTTTTAAAAAATTCATGTTTTCTTTAGTTTTAATTAAATATATCTATAAATTGGTGTGTTTCTTTTAATCTAATTCCTCTTTCTGTATGATGAACCGTACATATTTCTACAGACACATCGTGCTCTAAAAATAAAAAATACTGATTATCTGCTGCTTCGTGTAAAAAAGTTTCTTTTTCCTTAATTGTTTGCAAAGGTCTTGAATCATACCCCATAACATACGGTAATGGAATATGACCTATTGTTGGTAATAAATCTGCCATGAAAACAATTGTTTTCCCTTTATAAGAAATTTTAGGTAACATTTGTTTTTCAGTGTGTCCATTCATAAAAAGAAGTTCAAAACCAATCTGTTCTTTGTAATTACTTTCTATAAATTGTAGCTGGCCACTTTCTTTTATTGGCAGAATATTTTCTTTTAAAAAAGATGCTTTTTCTCTGGGATTTGGATGAACAGCCCAATTCCAATGTTCTTGATTACTCCAAAATTTTGCGTTTTTAAAAGCTGGTTCGTATCCTGTTTTATCTTTATTCCATTGAATAGATCCCCCACAATGATCAAAGTGTAAATGAGTTAAAAAAACATCAGTAATATCATCTCTATGAAATCCGTATTTAGCTAAAGAAGCGTCCAAAGAGAAATCACCAAATTGATAATAGTATCCAAAAAATTTATCTGATTGCTTATTACCCATACCTGTATCAACTAAAATTAGTCGATTTCCATCTTCAATTAACAAAGATCGCATACCCATATCAATCATGTTTTTGGCGTCTGCTGGATTTGTTTTTTGCCAAATAGTTTTAGGGACGACACCAAACATAGCGCCTCCGTCTAATTTGAAATTTCCTGTTTGTATAGAGTAAACTTTCATTTCAACAAAGATGCTGAAAAAAACATTAATATTATGTTAAGAAAAATCTTAAAAAGCATTGGCTTTTTAACTAAAAAAAGGCAACCCAAATTTGGATTACCTTTAATAAATAACATACAATTACCCCTAATCTTTTGTTATTTTCAGTAAATTAAAGATAAATTTTAATAGTTTTTAAGAGTTTTTCGTTGAAATAACACTCAGCATAGCCTAATAAACAATATTAATAGACGAATGATTTTTGGCTAAATACACTAAAAAAATCTGTACTATAATTTATTATATTTGAAAAAAATTAAAACCCTCTAAATATGAAACACCTTTTTACACTTTTAGCATTAACTATCGGATTTAGTATGAATGCGCAGGATTTTTGGTTTTCAGGTGATGGCACAGATGCTATCCAAACCGCTAATGCAACAGCAAGTGGATATGGTTCTACAGCAATGGGATATGGCACAACAGCAAGTGGATATTATTCTACAGCAATGGGA
>CAZAIL010000013.1:0-25558 GCA_964485155.1 uncultured Flavobacterium sp. | reverse complement strand
GTTTCACTTTCTATATCAGTATAAAAACCATATTCATATTCTTTGGTCTTTAACTCTTCTCTTAAATCGTCTTCTGTGTACTTACTCATTTTAATTATCAGTTATCAATTATAATGAAAAACTTTCTCCACAACCACAAGTTCTGTTAGCATTTGGGTTGTTAAAAACAAATCCTTTTCCGTTTAAACCTCCTGAAAATTCTAAGGTAGTTCCTACCAAATACAAGAAACTTTTTTTATCAACAATAATTTTAACACTATTGTCTTCAAAAATCTTATCGTTTTCGTGCTGTTTATTGTCAAACCCTAGGTCATAAGAGAGGCCAGAACATCCTCCACTTTTTACACCAACTCTTACAAAGTCTGTTGTAGCGTCAAAGCCATCGTCAGTCATTAATTGGATGACTTTTTGTTTAGCCGTGTCTGAAACTTTTATCATAACTTTAAATAGATTAACTCTAAATTTTGGTTACAAAGATACGATATAAGTCTAAATTGAGCAGTGATGCTTGCATTATATTGATCTATTGGATAATCAATTAGATCTATTAATTACGAAAATCAGGGTTGTTAATAAATTCAAGATCTGTTAATGTGAGTAAAAAAGCTTTTAAGTCTAATTTTTCTTGAGCAGTTAGTTGTATCCCTCCTTGGCCAACTTTTTTCATTAAAGGATCTATTGTAGAAGAAAACTGCAACCCTTCACTGTAGTGATTAATAACCTCTTCTAAAGTTGTAAAACGTCCGTCATGCATGTATGGTGCTGTAAAAGTAAGATTTCTTAAGGAGGGTGAACGAAATTTACCATTGTCGTTTGGGTCTCCAGTCACAGTTCCTAAACCAAGATCGGTGAAGGTTGCGTCAAGTCCGTTATTATGAAAATCATTATCAGTCCATAAAGGATTGTTATCGCTACCATGACAATGAAAACAATCGCCTTTAGTTTCGCTCATAAAAATAGTGAAACCATTCAGTTCTTCAAGACTTAAAGTGGCATTTCCAAGTAGGTATTGATCAAATTTACTATTTCCAGAGATGAGTGTTCTTTCAAACTGAGCAATTGCTTTTGTTACATAACTAGAATCTATGATTGAGGTTCCAAAAGCTCTTAAAAACAAGGTAGGGTATTCTGGGTCTTGTTTCAATTTGTTTGCTATGTCAGCCCAATTACTATGCAATTCTATAGGGTTTTTTATAGGCTCTAAGGCCTGTTTTTCTAGCCCTAATTCTTTTCCGTCCCATGCAAACCGATCACTAAAATTCCAAGCTAAATTAAATAAGGGCATAGAATTACGACTTCCGGAAACGCCATCTATTCCTTCACTAAAACGTCTGTTATCCGTAAATGAATTTTGTGGTTTATGACACGAAGCACAAGCTTGTGTGTTATTTCCAGACAGCTTAGTGTCAAAAAACAATTTCTTTCCTAAGGCAACACCTTCTTCTGTTAGTGGGTTATTAGTTGATAGTAGCGGAGCGATTAATTTATTCTGAAATAATGGTGGTATTTGTAACGAGTAAGGAACAGGAGTATATACTTCTTCAGTGTCAGAATCTGAATTTGAGCAGGATAGAAAAAATAATCCTGTGATACAAACTAGAAGAAATTTTGCGTTCATTTTATTGAGTAATATCTGCCAAACTAAATACAGAAGCACCGTTTTGATTCATTAATAATTGACTGTCAAAGTCACCCATTAAATTTACATCTTTTTCATTTAAGTTCCATGTATTAGGATTTTTAAACCATTCTGAAATATCCATTTCTATATCTATGGATGTACTTCCACCAACTGTTACAGGGCCAATATTTAATGTAAATGAGGTGTCTACAGGATCATTAACGTTTGTTGGATCTATAGCACTAATGACGTGATAATTAAAAGGAGCTTCTAGCGCATTACTATTTATATATTTTCCATCAAACTGCATAAAATGATACCCACCTCCCAAGAGTCCGGGAACATTAAAATTAGCAGTATTTAAATCTGGATATGCTCCATCAATATTATTAGCATCACTAAAACCAAACCTAACTGTAACTCTAGTGTACTCTCCTGGTATTATAGCTTCAGTTGTTGTAAAAGATAAGCCTTCGTTGTTGGTAACATCTACAAGGGTATAATCCTCAAGAACAGTAATAACACCACTTTCATGAGTTAAGATTATTTCAGAAATTAAATAACGTAGAAGCTTAATACTTAGTAAATCACCATTTTCATTGGTAAACTTTAGGTCATCAAAGTCAACATTTGTTATTTCAGCACCTTCCCAAGAATGATTAAAATTTAGTGTAATACCAACAGGTTCTTGAGAAATATCGTTGTCTTTACTACAGCTATTTAGTATCAAAACAAGACAGATAATCGCTAAAAAACACTTTTTCATACTACTTTATTTTTATGATTAATAGATCTGTAAACCCTTTGTTTTCTGTGATGTCTCCATCTAAACTATTGCTTTCTCCAACAGCAATAATAGTTCCGTTATTTAATTGAACAGCATCGTATGCAAAATCTATATCAGTACCACCAACAGTAGTTTCCCAAACTAACTGGCCTTCAGTATTTATTTTTACAACCCAAGCATCATTTTGACCTTGGTTTTTAGCAACATCTCCATCTGAACTTCTAGAACTTCCTGCGATTACAAAACCGCTGTCAGAAGTTCTATTTATAGATCTAGCAACATCAAAATTAGTGCCCCCAATAGCGCTGTCCCATAAGAACTCTCCATTGTCAGAAACTTTAATAATCCATAAATCTGCGGCGCCATTATTAAATGAGATGTCTTGTTGATTGCTACGTGTATCTCCAACAATAATATAGTTACCATCACCAGAAGAAGCAATCCCTCTTGCCTCGTCAATCTCTGAACCACCAAATGATTTTTCCCAAATTATATTTCCGCCTGCATCAGATTTCACAATCCAAAAATCATACGATCCTTTGTTGTTTGTGATATCTACATCGTTACTGTCTGATGCGCCAACAACTATAAATTCACCGTTATTGTTTTCAAGAACACCAGCAGGACTGTCTGTAAAAGAACCCCCATAAAAACGTGACCAAATTAATTCTCCTGAGTACCCAATTTTAATTGACCAATAATCCCCTCCAGCATGTTTTGTAGATAATCGACCAAGATTTCCTTCTCCTTGAGAAGCGGTAACATCTAAAACCCCTGAGAGTAAGAAATGATTGTCTGATGTTTCTAGCAAAGAGATCCCTTCATCTGCTCCTACAAAACCAAAGGATTTTTGCCAAGAGAGAGTTCCTGTAGCGTCTAATTTAGCCATCCAAAAATCTCTATTACCATTATTAATCGTAATATCTCCGTCTACGCTACTTGTATAGCCTATTAAAGCAAATCCACCATCGGTAGTTTGAATAATATCACTTCCCCTATCATCTCCAGAACCACCGTAAGTTTTAGTCCATTCTAAAAGTGCTTCTGAATTAAATTTAAGTACCCAAAAGTCATAATTTTCACTTGTTTTACCAGTCACATCTCCATCCATACTTTGTGTATAGCCAAGAACAGCAAACCCACCATCTGAGGTAGCAACAACAGACTTTGCAACATCGTTTTTTGATCCACCAAAAGTTTGAGCAAGCTCTAAGGTTCCGTCTGATAGACTGATGGTTGAATTAAAAATTAAATCGGTTTTTGTGCAGCTAAAAGTAATTAGAATAGATATAAAAAGCAGGTATTTTTTCATGTAACTATTCGCTTTTTCTTACGATATAAAACCCACTATTAATATCACTTATAATAATATTTCCGCTAGAGAAGTAGGGATAAACATTCCAAACCCCATTAAAAGAGGCATTATCATTTGAAGGATAGGTATCAAAATATCCTATTTCTGTCATTGTTTCGTTGCTAATATTTGTAATATCTATAATTCTAATTCCAGCAGAATAATTTGCCAGGTAATAGTCATTGCCTTTTGTATAGCCATTATGATCTATAGCTGTTGTAGGGCCATAATAATCCATGTGTACAGAAGGGTTGTCTAGGTCAGAAAAATTAAACACAATATTTCGAGTATTTCCTCCAAAATTACGTTCATCTAATTCATCTCCTAAGATAAAGTAGTTGAGGTCTTCTGTAAACCAACCTTGGTGAGTATACCCTATGTTTGGATAATTAATTGTTGCAATTTGTGTAGGGTTTGTTTTGTCTGTTACATCAACAATAACAACTACATTTTGATTGCTGCCTATTAAAATTTCCTTTCCTGTATAATCCGAATCAGGACCATTATAAGTGATTACTTGTGCATCATGAGAGTATGCGTCGTTACCATAGCCTCCTGCAGCTGTTGGATTTAAAGGGTTTGATATATCAACAAAATGAGGGCCGCCACTAAACGTATTTGTTCCTACAGCGTATGCGTACCCTTTAGATTCATTTATTATGATATTATGTGCTTTTCCAAAACCATCATAGTGTGCATCTTCAGTAAAAGTTATTGGAGACAAACCTGAAGAAGTACTGCCTAATTTCATTAAATCAAAAACTTGCATTCCGTGGCCAGAAGCTTCGCTTACTATAAAAGCATAATTACCGTAGGTCTTTATATCTCGCCAAGAACTACTAATGGTGTGTGTTGGTAAAAAGCCAATAATTTTAGGTGTTTCTAGATTAGAAATATCAATAAAAGAAGTTCCTGTGCTAACACCCACAAGGGCATATTCTTTTCCTGTTGATTGGTCTGTCCAACCCCAACAGTCATTTCCTGATGCACCTGTACCCCCTAAAGTTTCAAGATCAATATGGGCAACTAAATCGTAATTATTACAAGGATATTCTCCCGCAAATCCGTTTTTACAAGGCTCTAGCACAAATGGAGGAGTTATATTTTGATATATTTCTGATTTATTACAGGAAAAAAGCAAAAATAACATACTTACGACGAGAATATTTTTTTTCATAATTAATATAAAATTAGTTTTTTAGAGATGGCATCATTTATTTTTACAATATACACCCCTTTTGAGTTTTTTTCTATAGGAAGAACGAACTTAGTATCATTAATATTTTGTTTAAAGAAGATTCTTCTTCCTAAAATATTAAAAACACTCACAGATTTGATTTGATAGTCTTGAGTTCCTTTAATAATGGGATTGTTATTTGTTGGGTTTGGAGAAATAGAAAATTTGTTTTTGTAGAGGTACTCAATTGTATTTAAAGTTTCAGATTTCCGTATTACAAAAAGTCCTCTTTCTATATCATTAATAATAATATTTCCACTAGTAAAATACGGATAAACACTCCAGGCACCATTAAAATTAGTTCCATTGTTTTGTGGGTAGGTATCAAAGTACCCTATTTCAGTTAATTGATTGTCTGTGCCTCCAATATTGGTGATGTCTAAGACTCGCATTCCTGCTCTATAGCTAGCCATAAAAAACTCATTTCCTTTTACATAACCGTTGTGATCTATTGCGTTAGATACTCCGTAATACGTATCTATTTGTGTTGGGTTGTCTAGATCTAGAAAATCAAATACAAGCGTTCTTGTATTGATGCCAAAGTCTAGTTCATCTTCTTCATCTCCTAATAAAAAATAGCGTTGATCATCTGTAAACCAACCTTGGTGTGTATAGCCAATCTGAGGATAGTCAAATTCGGCAATTTTTACAATAGTGCTTTTGTCTGTAACATCTAAAATTACCACTTTATTTGCATTACTTCCTACCAGGATTTCTTTTCCAGTATACGCAGTATCTGGGCCATTATAGGTAATTACTTGCGCATCATGCGTGTATCCATCTAAAGAATATCCTCCCAAATTTGTTGGGTTTAAAGGGTTAGAAATATCAACAAAATGAGGTCCTCCACTATAATTATTACACCCTACAAGATAGGCTACTGCAGTAGCTTTATTAATCACAATATTATGACAACTAGTTACGTCATTGTAAACAACATTTGGACTTAGTGTTTCGGGGCTTGTAATGTCTCTTAGCCTTGTTAAATCAAAAATTTGCATTCCGTGATCACCTACATTATCTGCTACAATAAAGGCGTAATTTTCATAAATTTTCACATCTCTCCAATAGCTAGTATTTCCATTTTGGCTATCCATTCTCCCTAGATAAATTGGATTGATTGGATTAGAAACATCTACAAAAGCGGTGCTATTTGTCATGGCAGCAATGGCATATTCTTTTCCTGTGCTAGGGTCTGTCCATCCCCATAGATCACTCCCTTCTGGGTTTCCTGAGGTATTTGCCAAAGTATTTACCGGAATATGAGAAAGTAAATCATAATTACTACAAGGATATTCTCCTGCATAGCCACCAACACAAGGGGTTTGCCCGTAGCTATAAAACCCCATTAAAAAGATACTAAAAAAAACGAACTTTTGTTTCATGTAAGTTTGGGGATCATTTATCAAAGGTAATAGATTCAGCCATCAAAATAGCAGAAAATATAATAGCAGAAAAGATGGAGGGTTTATTTTCTAGATGTGTATATCTTTGCAAAATGTTAGAAGATAAAAATCAATCAAGAACGTCATTGGCTGAACTAGGAGAGTTTGGCTTAATTAATCACATCACAAAACATTTTAAGGTTTCTCATAAAACAACCGTAAAAGGTGTTGGTGATGATGCTGCGGTGCTAGAGAGTTCAGAAAATCAAACACTAATTACCACAGATTTGTTAATTGAAGGCGTGCATTTTGATTTAAGCTATATGCCTCTTAAACATCTTGGTTATAAGGCTGTAGTGGTTAACCTTTCTGATGTTTTTGCAATGAACGGAGTAGCAGAGCAAATTACGGTATCTATTGCGGTTTCAAATCGTTTTCCATTAGAAGCAATTGAAGAACTGTATGCCGGAATTCAGTTAGCCTGTGAAACGTATACTATAGATTTAATTGGCGGAGATACCACCTCCTCTACAAAAGGAATATTAATTTCTGTAACAGCTGTTGGTAAAGCATCAAAAGAAGAGATTGTCTATAGAAATGGAGCCAAAGAAACAGATTTAATTGTAGTTTCTGGAGATTTGGGTGCTGCATACCTAGGGTTACAAGTATTGGAAAGAGAAAAACAGGTGTTTAAGGTAAACCCAAAAAATCAGCCAGATTTAGATAATTACACCTATTTAATTGAACGTCAATTAAAACCAGAAGCAAGAAAAGACATTTCTACACTTTTAAAAGAAATGGATGTACAGCCAACAGCTATGATAGACATTTCTGACGGATTATCTTCTGAAATTATGCATATCTGTTCACAAAGTGAGGTAGGGTGTAAAATTTACGAAGATAAAATACCACTAGATCCACAAGTAATTTCTGCTTGTGAAGAGTTTGATTTAGATAGCACCATGGTAGCTTTGAGTGGAGGTGAAGACTATGAGTTGTTATTTACGGTTCCTATTGCAGATTTTGAAAAGGTAAAAGGCAACCCACATTTGTCTATTATTGGTCATATTACAGACAAGGCAGCTGGGCTAAATTTAGTAACAAGAGCTGGTCAAGAATTAGAATTGAAAGCACAAGGGTGGAATGCGCTCATAGAAGAGTAATTATTAATACTTCTGTTATTGCAGGCACTATTTTATAAATTTCTTTAAGGCTGTTATTAGATCGATTTGGTTTTCAATATAACTCATATGTCCGCCAGAAAGCACCACAATTTCAGAATTTGTTTGCTTGGCTTCTTTTAGAGAATCACTACTATTTAAAACAGGATCTTTTTTGCCGAGAATCATCAGCTTTTTAAAAGTATTATTTTTTAAAACATTGGTTCTGTCTGGCCGAATCTTCATGCCTTCTTGACAGGCAATATAGCCCTGCAAAGGGGTTTTTAATGCTTTGTTAAGTGCGTTTTCAATCTCAGACTTAAACAATGATTTGCGTTCTTCTTCAAATAAATTAACAAAAGACATTCTTACCATATTGTTAAAATTGTCTTGTACCATTTTACTAGCTCTCGCGCGTAGTTTTTTTCGTGATGTACTATCCGAGTTTGCTGTAGAATTTAACAAACACAGTCCTCTAATCATTTCAGGGTGTTTTTCTGCCAAGGCCAACGAAACATAGCCACCCATAGAATGCCCAATAAGCGTAATTTTTCGTATTCTCAAAGATTTTAGTACAGCAAAAACTGCCTCTGCCATGAGTTCCATAGAATGAACATAGCCTAAACAAGCTGTTTGTCCGTGACCTAATAAGTCTATTGCAAGCACCCTATTGGTGTTGCAAATTTCAGGAATGACCTTATCCCACATTGTACTGTTTTCTAAAAACCCATGCAATAAGACCACTACAGCCCCTTTACCGGAATCTGTATATGATACTTGAGTTTTTTTAAATGAAAGCGATTTTTCCATCCTACAAAAATATGTATCTTTCGTAGCTAACGGAGAATTTAATTCATGTTTTCATCGCCTTTTTCATCTCTAACTAAAAACCAAGAAACAAGATTGACAAGAGTTCTCTTGATTTTAGTGGTTTTGTGCATTGCTGTATTGAAATATTTAGATCAGTTTTTAATAAATGACACCTGTTCTGGAGGAATTATTTCTTTTGAATTGGCAGGAGATCTAGAAACCGCAGGATCATATTTAAATTCTTGGGGTGAAAAAGGAAAAATAGCGGTGTCTTTGGGTTTAGGGTTTGACTTCTTATTTCCAATTGTTTATGCCTCATTTATGGCGATTTTAATTCATAAATTAAACGTAATTCTTTGGGTTAAAAGACCCTTTTTTAGGGTTGGAAACGGGTTAATTTGGGCCATATTTCTTGCTGGGATCTTTGATTATATAGAAAATATTGGGTTAATAAATTTAGTTTTAGGAAATATGGAGCAGTTTTGGGTTTCTATTTCCTTCTATTTTGCAATAGTTAAGTTTTGTGTAATTTTGGTTGTTTTATTGTATATTTTCATCAATTTTAGCCTCTTTTTGATTAAAAATCCCCTAAAATGACAAAAAACAAAGAAATCTTAATTACTGGTTTTGCCCTCTTTTCGCTCTTTTTTGGTGCTGGGAATCTTATTTTGCCTCCTTTTTTAGGAGCCAATGCTGGCGAGCAATGGTGGTTGGTCTTCTTGGGTTTTATTATGACAGCAGTTTTTATTCCAATACTAGGTATTTTGGCACATGCAAAAGTGCAAGGTACCATGTATGATTTAGCAAAAAAAGTAGCTCCTTGGTTTGGTTCATTGTACTGTGTTTTTATGTACCTAATTGCTATTACCATACCAGCTCCTAGAACAGCATCTGTAGCACATGAAATGGCCATACAGCCTTTTTTTGGAACAAGTCCATTACTAACAAGTAGTCTTTATTTTCTATTGATTTTTATTTTTGCAATTAATCGCTCTAAGGTTATAAGTCTCATAGGTAAGTTTCTAACACCAATTATTGTTCTTATTTTACTAGCAGTTATCGTATCGGCTTCTTCAAAATTAGGGCATGAAATGAACCCAAACACCTATGAAACTCCTTTTATAAACGGCATTTTAGAGGGCTACCAGACCTTTGATGCGATTGGAGGCGTTTTAATTGGTGCAGTTATTATTGTTTCATTGAAGGTAAAAGGCCACACACCTTATAAAGAGACTAAAGTGCTTATAACTAAAGCTGGTTTTTTTGCCGCGGCTGGTTTACTATTAATTTATGGTGGCTTGCTATTTAGTGGTGCTATATTAAATGCTTCTTTTGCTGAAAACGCATCCAGAACAGACATTTTAACAAGTTTAAGTTCGCAAACATTAGGCACAATAGGAACGTCTTTTTTAAGTGTTTTAGTTGCCTTAGCATGTTTTACAACGGCCGTTGGTATTGTAACAGGAACTTCAGATTATGTAAAAGGAGTTTTTAAAGGATCTCAAAAAGCGTATGTCTTAACCGCTTTTTTAAGTTCGGTTTTAGGGGTTCTCATTGGTCATTTTGAAGTCGATTTTATTATTAAAGCGGCAATTCCAACATTGATGTTTATCTATCCAATTACCATTGTATTAATTTTGTTGAATGTTGTTTCTAATAAATTTGCATCCCCCTTAGTTTTTAAAGGAGTTGTGTTTGTAACTCTTATTTTTAGTATCCCAGATTTTCTTGGGGCGTTACATTTAGGAGATTTTTTAAAACCAATTACCTCTTGGATTCCGCTTTCTTCTAAAAGCTTAGGGTGGGTGCTTCCTGCGTTACTAATGTTTATTGGCTTAAATATTTATAACCAACAACAAAAAAGGGGATCTAGAGAAGCCTCATTATCCTAGAAAATAAGAGTATATTTGTAGTATGTAACTATGCTAAATCATTATACTTATTTAAATGAAAACACCACTAAATGGGTTAGTTTCGTTCACGGTGCTGGAGGAAGTAGCTCTATATGGTTTAGGCAAATAAGAGCTTTTAAAAAAGAATTCAATGTGTTGGTTTTAGACCTCAGAGGTCATGGCAATACGACCCCCACTTTTAAAGACACCTTTAATGATGAGTATACGTTTAACGCTATAACAGAAGATATTTTAGAGGTTTTAGATTACTTAAAAATTAAAAAATCTCATTTCATAGGCATCTCTTTAGGAACAATTCTTATTAGAAATTTAGCAGAAAAAAAACCAGATTTAGTTGAAAGTATGGTGCTTGGAGGGGCTATTATAAAATTAAATTTCCGTTCACAAATTCTAATGCGTGTAGGAATCATTTTTAAGTCTGTAGTACCCTATATGATGTTGTATAAATTGTTTGCGTTTATTATTATGCCAAAAAAAAACCATAAAGAATCAAGAATTCTTTTTGTGAACGAGGCTAAAAAATTATATCAGAAAGAGTTTATCAGATGGTTTAAATTAACGGCAGAGATAAATCCATTACTTCGTTTTTTTAGAGCAAAAGACATTCAAATACCTACTTTGTACGTGATGGGTGCCCAAGATTATTTATTTTTACCATCTATTAAAAGAGTGGTAAAAGACCACCTACAATCTTCTTTATACGTTGTTGAAAATTGTGGACATGTGGTAAATGTAGAGCAACCAGAAGACTTTAATACAAAAACAATTGGTTTTCTAAAAGGGCTAAGTGTACAATAAAACCTTTCTTATTTTCTAAAAACTTGACTATAAATAAAGCCTACTCCTTGTTCATCAAGGCTTCAATTTCATCAGCTTCAATAGGAATATTTCCCATTAAATTAAAAGGTTCTCCAGATTTTTGCACTACCACATCATCTTCTAGGCGTACCCCAAAACCTTCCTTAGGAAGATAAACACCAGGTTCTACGGTAAAAACCATGTTTTCTTGTATTGGTAAGTGTAGTAGGCCATAATCATGCGTGTCTAAGCCTATATGATGAGAAGTACCGTGCATGAAATATTTTTTATAAGCAGGCCAATCTTTATTTTCATTTTGTATATCGGCTTTATCTAGTAGACCTAAACCAAGTAATTCTGAAGTCATCAGCTTCCCAACTTCTACATGGTATTCTTCCCAATAAGTACCAGGGACTAATAATTTTGTTGCTTCTTTTTTTACAGTATTTACGGCATTATAAACCGCTTTTTGGCGGTCTGTAAATCGCCCAGAAACAGGAACTGTTCTAGTTAAATCACTTTTATAATTGGCATATTCTGCAGCTACATCTAATAAGATTAAATCACCCGCTTTACATTGTTGGTTGTTTTCTATATAATGTAGTACATTGGCATTATTTCCAGCTGCTATAATTGGAGTATATGCAAATCCTTTAGATCGATTTTTGATAAATTCATGAATTAATTCGGCTTCAATTTCATATTCCCATACGTTAGGTTTTATAAAATTTAAAATTCTACGGAATCCTTTTTCGGTAATATCACAAGCTTGTTGCATTAGATTTAATTCAATAGGATCTTTTATAGCCCTTAATTCTTGTAAAATAGGGTTGCTTTTTGCAACCGAATGTGCAGGATATTTGGCTAAGAGCCATTTCGTAAAACGATCCTCTCTGGTTTCTGTTTCTACGTTTGCTCTATAATGTTCGTTGGTGTTGATGTAAAATGTGTCGCATTGAGTAGAGAGCTCAAATAGGATTTTCTCCAAGTCTTGAAGCCAATAAACAGTTTGTATACCAGCTGTTTTAAAAGCCGCTTCTTTGGTTAGTTTTTCACCTTCCCATACAGCTATATGTTCGCTAGTTTCTTTTAAGAATAAGATTTCACGATGGTTTTCTTTTGGGCAGTCAGGAAATAACACCAATACACTTTCTTCTTGATCTACGCCACTTAAATAAAAAATATCTCTATGTTGGTCAAACGGCATGGTGCTATCTGCACTTACCGGATAGATATCATTAGAGTTAAAAACAGCCAAACTAGCAGGCTTCATCTTCGCCACAAAGTGTTGTCTATTTTTGATAAAAAGCGCTGAATCTATAGGTTGGTATTTCATACATATAATGGGTTAGATTACAAAAATAGGAATTCTTTTCTTTAGCGGTTTGTTTTTATTATAACTCTCTGTATACTTTATTAAAAAAACTTTCTACTTTTTGAGATCTACTCCTCACTTTTGTGTGTTAGACAATCACGCACTATTAATATAAATTTAAATAAAACAACTCGTCGATTAAAACAATCAATTTAGCTTTAGTAAAAGGTGAATCAGCTAATAGTAAACTACAGAGTATTTTTTAACCTTATATTTGAAATAATTTAAAAATTCAACAAAAATAATTCTAATCAAATGAACAAGTACAAAAACACAAATAAAGTAATTTCACGTAGTGATGCACTTAAAAAGATTGGAAATTATGGGAAATACGCTGCTTTAACAGCCGTTAGTACCTACATGCTTTTAAACCCCAAAAAAGCACAAGCAGTAAGTATTATACTGGATTTAGGGGATGATTTTGGACATGAATCAGATGATGATTTTGATTATGATGATTAAATACAATTATTGTGAGTAACTCATTCCTGTTTTAGTAATATCCCTTATAGAATATAATCTAGAAATAAGTATAGATTATTTTTTCATAAGTAAATTGAAAATGCAGTAAAAATATTTTCTGTTAGTATTAGGACACATCTTCAAATAAAAATTATATAATATTAAGACAACTTTAATCCAATTTCTCAACTGAATCTATTTTTTTTTGAATTCCAGTTTTTTTTGCTACTAAAATTTGAAGATTTAGATCCTCTTGGTGTATGGTTTTTTTGACGAGGTTTTTTTGACGAAGATTTATTAAAAGAACCCTTGCTTTGAGTAGCAGCTCTTTTTGGTGGTGCATTGTCGGTCGGCTCGTAGCCTTCTATAATTTCAGTAGCTAATTTTTTACCAAGTAATTTTTCTATTTCTCTTTGATATTCTGTTTCTTCACTACACACTAAAGAAATAGCTTCACCACTTGCTCCAGCTCTTCCTGTTCTTCCTATTCTGTGAACATAGTCTTCAGGAATATTAGGTAATTCAAAATTAACAACATGCGGCAATAGAGGGATATCTAAACCACGAGCAGCAATATCTGTAGCAACCAATACACGAATATCATTGGTTTTAAAATTTGATAAAGCCTTGGTTCTTGCTCCTTGGCTTTTATTTCCATGAATGGCAGCAGCTGAAATTCCGGCCTGAAGCAGTTGTTTGGTTAATTTATTAGCTCCGTGTTTGGTTCTCATAAAAATTAACACTTGATTCCAGTTTCCGTCTTTTATGAGGTTGGTAACAATACTTGTTTTATCTTTTTTATTGACACGATAAGCTTTTTGGCTTACCATTTCAGCTGTTGAATTTTCTGGCTCAGCTTCAACCATGACAGGGTTTCTTAAAATACCTTGGGCTAGTTGTTTAATCTCTTTAGAAAAGGTAGCTGAAAATAGTAGGTTTTGCCTTTTTGCAGGCATAAAACTAATAATTTTGTTGATATCTCTTACAAATCCCATATCTAACATTCTGTCTGCTTCATCTAAAATTAAAACATCTATGCGTTTGAATGAGACAGCTTTTTGATCGTGTAAGTCTAATAATCTTCCTGGGGTTGCCACCAGAATATCGACTCCTCTTTTTAGGGTAGCAATTTGAGAAGCAGCTTTTACTCCACCAAAAACAACAGCAGAATGAATATTTAAATAAGAGCTATATTCTCTTACATTATCATACACCTGAGCAGCAAGTTCTCTTGTTGGCGTTAAAACTAGGGCTCTTAATGGCCTGTACTTAGGGTGTTTGGTTTCTGATAAATATTGAAGAACAGGGAGTGTAAAACCAGCTGTTTTTCCAGTTCCTGTTTGTGCAGAAGCGAGTACGTCTTTTCCTGCTAAAATATGTGGAATTGCTTTTTCTTGAATTGGAGAAGGAGTTGTATATCCTTTTTCTGTAACCGCTTTTAATAAAGCGTCTGTTAGGCCTAAATCTTTAAATGACATCTATATTGTTTATGAAAAAACAACTATAGTGCTTTTTCTGAATAGTACCGCAAATGTACACCGATTAATTGTAAGCCAAAGAGTTCATTTTTTATTTCGATCAGGAATAAGTTTAATCAAAAAAGAAAAAAATGAGTACAATCAACATAAAAAATTATTCGCTATTTTTGAGTGACTGTATATTACAAATACAATAAAAAAACAACCATCATGAAAACTATTTTTAAGACTTTATTTATATTCATTAGTTTAGGTATTTCAGCTCAACAATATGTATCAGACTCAGAAACTGTAATAAAAGCACTTCAAGAAAAGGAGATGCTCACAAAAACATCCATCATTAAAAACGTTTCTTTTACCAATATTGGTCCAACTATAATGAGTGGACGTGTAGCAGATATGGCTGTGAACCCAGACGATCCAACAGAGTTTTACGTAGGGTATGCTTCTGGAGGTTTGTGGCACACTACTAATAATGGAGCTTCTTTTACCCCTCTTTTAGACAATAGCCCTACCCAAAATGTTGGTGACATTGCTGTAGATTGGGGAAACGGTACTATCTGGGTTGGAACAGGTGAGAAAAACTCTTCACGTTCTTCATATGCAGGAATAGGAATGTTAAAATCTAACAATCAAGGAAAAACTTGGGAACACGTTGGTTTGTCAGATTCTCATCATGTAAGTAGAATTGTTATTAATTCAAACAACCCAGAAGAAGTGGTGGTTGGTGTTATTGGTCATTTGTATTCACCTAATGAAGAACGCGGAGTTTTTAAAACAGTTGACGGAGGAAAAACGTGGAAAAAAACATTATTCATAAATAATGATACGGGAATTATAGATGTGGTAGCCGCGCCAGAAAACCCTAATGTATTGTATGCCGCTTCCTGGGAGCGAGAACGCAAAGCCTGGAATTTTGATGGTGACGGAAATAATTCTGCAATCTATAAAAGTGTAGACGGAGGAGATACCTGGAAAAATATTTCTAGTAATAATGGATTTAGAAATGGTGATGGAGTTGGAAGAATTGGATTAAGCATTTATGATGAAAATACGGTATATGCTTTACATGATAGTCAGTTTAGAAGCGCTTCTGAGAAGAAGAAAAAACAAGATTCAAACGTTTTAACAAAAGAAGATTTTAAGAAAATGTCCAAAGATGAATTCTTAAAATTAACAGATAAAAAACTAAATAATTACTTAAAATCAAATCGTTTCCAAGAAAAATACAGGGCAGCATCTGTAAAAAAAATGGTTCGGTCTGGTGATGTACAACCTATAGATTTAGCAAAATACGTTGAGAATGCAAATTCCTTGTTGTTTGACACACCTGTTGAAGGAGCTGAGGTTTTTATCACGACAAATGGAGGGAAAAACTGGACTAAAACACATAAAAACCAAATAGACGGATTGTATTTTTCTTACGGATATTACTTTGGAGAAATTCGCGTAGATCCTCAAGATAAAAACGCTATTTATGTGTTGGGAGTACCTATTTTAAAATCTAAAGATGGAGGAAAAACATTTACCTCTATAGGTAAAGAAAATGTGCATTCAGATCATCAAGCGCTATGGGTAAATCCAAAAAGAAAAGGACATCTTGTTGAAGGGAATGATGGAGGTCTTAATATTTCCTATGATGATGGAGACCATTGGACAAAGTTAAATTCACCATCAGTAGGGCAGTTTTATGCAATTTATGCAGACAATCAAACACCGTATAATGTGTATGGAGGCTTGCAAGACAACGGTGTTTGGACAGGATCCCACGATGCTAAGATAAACAACCGATGGCATCAAACAGGTCAAAATCCTTATACATCTATTATGGGAGGAGATGGTATGCAGGTACAAGTTGATGATAGAAATTCATCTATTGTCTATACTGGGTCTCAATTTGGGAATTATTATAGAATTGATAGAGCTTCAGGAGAAAGAACATATATTCAGCCTAAACATGCTTTGGGAGAAGCTCCATATCGATTTAATTGGCAAACACCAATTCATTTGTCAAAACACAATCAAGATATTTTATATTTAGGAGGTAATAAATTACATAGAAGTTTAAATCAAGGTGATATTTGGGAAACAATCTCAGAAGATCTCACAACTGGTGGGAAAAAAGGAAATGTTGCTTATGGAACATTAACAACAATTTCAGAGTCACCCTTTCAATTTGGCCTCCTATATGTAGGCTCTGATGATGGCTATGTTCATGTTTCTAAAAATGGAGGTGGTTCTTGGGAACGTATTTCTAATTCTTTTCCAAAAGAGTTGTGGGTAAGTCGTGTAGTTGCATCACAACATAAAAAAGAACGCGTTTATGTAACGTTAAATGGATATCGTTCAGATGATTTTAGGGTCTATATCTACGTTTCTGATGATTATGGAAAAACATGGAAAAATATTTCTAGCACGATACCTACATCACCAGTGAACGTAATTCGCGAAGATTTTGAAAATCAAGATTTATTGTATGTTGGAACAGACAATGGTGCTTATGCATCATTTGATCAAGGAAAACAATGGTTTCCTTTTAGCACCGGTTTACCTAATGTAGCGGTTCATGATTTGGTCATTCAACCAACAGCAAAACATATAATTTTAGGAACGCACGGCAGAAGCTTATACAAAGCAAGTATTGCTCCTTTACAATCAATAACTAAAGAAATAACAGAAAAAGAAGCGCATATTTTTTCAATTTCAGATATTCGGAAAAGAAGAAATTGGGGAGGTTCTTGGGGTAGGTGGTCATCACCATACACACCAGAAATTTTAATTCCATATTTTTTAAATAGTCCCAAAAAAATAACTGTAGATGTTTATCTAGAGAAACTTAAAGTAGCTTCCTTTACAAAGGAAGCAGACAAAGGGTTCAACGAAGCATCATTTGACCTTTCTTTTTCTAAAAAAGGAAGAAAATTATATATGAGTACGCATAAAGAAGCTTTTTTAAAAGCAGCTAAAAATGGAATTTATTATTTGCCAAAAGGAGCATATACTGTAAAGATAGAATCGGCTACATCAATGTTTAACATTAAGTAGCCAATTCTTTTAAGTCATTTTTTTATGATTAAAACCTGTAACCAACACCAGCATGTATTCCTCTTACAAAAGGGCCTGTTTTATTGTTATAGTTTGAATATGTATTGAAATGTTTTTTTAACATTATAGCCGCATTAAAAACAAATCGTTTAGATAAGTCATAGTCAATATCTAAACCTAAATTATAGCTCAAACTAGAATCTAACAAATTACTGACGCTAGCTATTCTTTCTGTGAATAGTCCTGTTTTTGATCGAATTTCGTTTTTGTTTAGATATAGAAAACTTAAACCAATAATAAAGTTGGCTTTCAATTTTGGTTTATTGTAAACTGCATATCGAATTTCAAAAGGGAATTCTGTATAACCGATTGTTTGAACCAAGCTGACGCTTTGTGCATCAGGCTCACCAGAAAGGTTTATGTTAGATGTTGAAAAACGAACCAGAATATCTGGGTTATAAACAATGTTTGATGAATTGAAACCGATTATATCTGTAAGAAATAAATCTTTTGTAAGAAAACGAACCTCTTTCGATACGATTCCTAATTGTAAAGAAAGCTTATCGGAGACTTC
Source organism: uncultured Flavobacterium sp. (assembly GCA_964485155.1). Taxonomy (GTDB): domain Bacteria; phylum Bacteroidota; class Bacteroidia; order Flavobacteriales; family Flavobacteriaceae; genus Polaribacter. The sequence continues at coordinate 7,559 of CAZAIL010000013.1, read as the reverse complement.
ATAAGCAAGTTTGTATCCATATGATATAGATGGCAATCCTACAGAAGAGTTGTCGTCAAAACTATTATCTAAAGCTAAAGAAATTTCTGAATATCTCCTTGAATTAAAAGCACCAAAAACAGGAGTAATACTCCATTTTCTATTTTTTTCTGTAACAACTGGTTTTTCCTCCTTAATAACAGCACTTTTCTTTAAGACTTTCGAAGAATCAATTTTTTTGAGAGTCAAGCTATTCAAAGAGTCATTTTTAGAACCATCAGATTTTTCTTTTTTCACAGGTTGCTTTTTTGCTAGACCACTGACTATTTTTTTATTTTTTATATGTTGGTTATTTTTACTTTCTGAAGTAAAAGAAGTTGTTTCTCCTTTTTTAGCTGCTAAAGAGATATTCTCAACATCAGTTGTTTTATTTATACCAGTAGCTTTGCCTTTAATTATGTTGATCGATAAATTTCTGCCTGCAGCTTTTTTTGTTTGACTTTTAATTTGATTTTCCTTATATTTTTCTGAAAACGCATCTTTATTATCAATGCTAGTTTCAATTTTGTTTTTTGAGGACTCTTTTGAGGTAGTGTTTTTATGAATATCTTTAGCAGATAATTTTTCGGTTTGAGAAAACAAGAACATAAAACTCATAAGACTTACAAAGCCTACTCCAACAAACCAATATAAAAACCGAAGCATCCTCCTTCTCTTAAGTTTTGTTTCTACTGCAGTCCATACCTCAGAAGGGATGGGGATTTTAGATTCTTTTATTTTATTTTGGAATAATTTATCGATGCTAATTTTCATAACGATTTCTTTGTAGAGTTATTTATTTTTTCTTGCAATATTTTTCTAGCTCTTGAAAGATTAGATTTTGAAGTTCCTGTAGATATTTTAAGGAGCTCAGAAATTTCTTGATGTGAATATTTATCTAACACAAACAAATTAAATATTAGCTGATATTTAGGGGGTAGTTCTTTAATTAAAGATAATAGAAAATCAAGGCTAATGTTTTTTTCATCAACATCAACAAATACATCTTCTTCTTGTATTTGATGATCTTCTATGTCATCAAATTGTAATACAGACTTGTCCCTAAATTTTTGCAAAGCAACATTCACCGTTACTCTTTTTGCCCAACCTTCAAATGATCCTTTGTGTTTGAATTTTTTAATGTCTTTAAAGATCATTAAAAAACTGTCTTGCAATGTGTCTTGTGCATCCTGATAATTCTTTGAGTATTTTAAACATACTCTAAATAATTTATCAGCAAATAGCTTGTAAATTTCAGCTTGTGCACTCAAATCTTGTTTACAACACTTTTGTATGAGAACTTCTAATTCAATAACTATTTAATTTTAGGGTGTAAATTATTATCATCAATAACGGTTAACAAATGTAGAAGCTCTTCAAAACAAAAACTCTTTTTCATGTACTTATATTAAATCTGCTGATAAAATTGACCATTCAGATTCTAATCCAACAATTACGTCACCCGGATGTCCGTATAAAATAAATATTTTATCGTCTTTAACAATCATTTGATGAATCGCTTTTTCTCCACCTTCGCTGCTTAAATTGGTGTCAATTTCTTGAAATACTTTTGTAGCGGTGTCAAAGGTACCTATAAAAGAAGTTCTTTCACCTACATAAAGTCCCTTGTGCCCGGCAATTAATATGATATCACCATATTTTTGGACAAAAGTAACATCGGCTGTAACAGACATACTAAGCTCTTCATAATTTTGTGAATTATCTAGGGGGTAGATATAAATTTTGTTTGTTCCTTCTGTAAAATTTTCATAAGTAGCTCCGCCAAAAACATATAATTTGTTATTTGAAACGGCACCACTTGCACCTACCATAGTTTCAGGAGTGTCAATAATTTCTTCAAAAACTTCTCCAGAATTAATGTTTAATTTGTGAATTTTTTTATTTTCTCGTGTAGGAGTATCCACTCGATACCCACCGATAATATATGTGTTAGTGTCGTCTGAAGCAATTCCATATTTACTGAGAGTGAAATACGGGCTATTTGGATATATATCATAGTAACTTCTACTTGTAGGTTCATTTTGAAGATTTAAATCATAAATTTTTAATTCTGTACCTCCAATAGAAACTAATTGATCGTTTATGATTTTTAATTGTTTGGTAATAAACCCACCAGGCGAAGTATTTTTTCTAACTAGTTGGTTTGTGTCTAGGTTTAATTTAAAAACTTCTTCTTCTGTTGTATTTCCTGAGGGCTCATTTTCGCTACAAGAAATGAATAAACTATTCTCAGATGTTGAGTTTGTCATTCCAATGTGAGGGCCACCTAAAAGGTTGGCTTCAAAAGCATAGGTTTCTTCAAATGAAAGGCTTGTTATTGGTTCAGACGCCTCTTCTTGAGGTTCTGGTATAATATCTTCTATGTTAGATTCACAATTAGAAAATAACACAATAGCAAAAATACTAAGTAATAAGGGGTAAATTTTAGTGTTCATAATAAGTTTTTTTATTTATATATAGATTAGGTGCTAATACTCTTAAAAGGTTGCGTTAAGGGTTTTTAATAAAAATGAATTCTTAATTTTTTACAGAGAGGATTAACTATAATGATTCTAAATACAAAGTAAAATAGTTTTTGGAGTTTGGTTACAAAATGATTGCGTTGTACCTTTGCAAGCATAAAAATTAACCAAAAAATGAGTGGAATTTTAAGTTCTTCAATAGGTAGAAAGTTTGCCATGGCAATTTCAGCGCTCTTTCTTATGATTTTTCTTTTACAGCATTTTGCCATAAACATACTTTCTGTGTTTAGTCCAGACTCATTTAATGAAGTTTCTCACTTTATGGGGACTTTTTGGGTAATTCAATATGCACTGCAACCTGTCTTAATTCTTGGGGTAATTTTCCATTTTGTGATGGGATTTGTATTGGAGATTAAAAATAATAAAGCTAGAGTAATTAGTTATGCAAAAAATAATGGAGGAGCTAATTCTTCTTGGATGAGTAGAAATATGATATGGAGTGGTCTAGCTATTTTAGGATTCATGGGACTTCATTTTTATGACTTCTGGTTTCCTGAAATTAACATAAAGTTTATTGAGGGAGATATGTCTGGTCTTATAGATCCGATCAACGCAGAAAGTGGTTATAGATATTTAGAACATTTACAACATAAATTTGTAGATGGCCTTAGAGTCGCTCTCTATGTTGTCTCTTTTATATTCTTAGCATTGCACTTATTACACGGTTTTAACTCTGCATTTCAGTCGGTTGGTGCAAATAATAAATACACAAAAGGATTGAAAAGGTTTTCAAAAATATATGCTGTAGGAATTCCTTCGGGATTTATTTTTATTGCGTTGTTTCATTACCTAAAACATATTTTATAGGATGGCTTTAGACTCAAAAATACCTCAAGGGCCACTCGCAGAAAAGTGGACAAACCACAAAAATGACATCAACCTAGTTAACCCTGCAAACAAACGCTTAATAGATGTTATTGTTGTAGGAACAGGTTTGGCTGGAGGATCAGCAGCAGCAACTTTAGCAGAATTAGGATACAATGTAAAAGCATTTTGTTTTCAAGATTCACCCCGTAGAGCACATTCAATTGCGGCTCAAGGAGGAATTAATGCAGCAAAAAACTATCAAGGAGATGGAGATTCAACATACAGATTGTTTTATGACACTGTTAAAGGAGGGGATTATCGTTCTCGTGAAGCAAACGTATACCGTTTGGCAGAAGTTTCAGCAAATATTATAGATCAATGCGTGGCTCAAGGGGTTCCTTTTGCCCGTGATTACGGGGGGTTGTTAGACAACCGTTCTTTTGGAGGTGTCTTGGTTTCAAGAACTTTTTATGCCAAAGGACAAACAGGGCAACAATTATTATTAGGAGCCTATTCTGCCATGAATCGTCAAATAGGACGAGGAAAAATTAAAATGTACAACAGGCATGAAATGCTTGATGTTGTGATTGTTGATGGAAAAGCCAGAGGAATTATAGCTCGCAATCTTGTTACTGGAGAAATAGAAAGACACTCAGCACATGCAGTAGTTTTAGGAACTGGGGGTTATGGAAACGTATTTTTCTTATCTACAAACGCCATGGGATCTAATGTAACAGCTGCGTGGAGAGCACATAAGCGAGGTGCTTATTTTGCAAACCCTTGTTATACCCAAATTCACCCAACTTGTATTCCTGTTTCTGGAGATCATCAATCTAAATTAACATTGATGTCAGAATCGTTGAGAAATGACGGTCGAATTTGGGTGCCAAAACACATGAAAGATGTTGAGGCAATAAGATCAGGTAAGCTAAAACCAACTCTGTTAGCTGAAGAAGATAGAGATTACTACTTAGAAAGAAGATATCCTGCTTTTGGAAACTTAGTGCCAAGAGATGTTGCTTCTAGAGCAGCAAAAGAACGCTGTGATGCTGGTTATGGAATTAATGCAACGGGTGAAGCCGTTTATTTAGATTTTGCAGCAGCAATTATTCGATACGGAAAAGAAAAAGCACATGTAAAAGGACTAAATGAAAATGATGATGCATTAGTAAATGAACTTGGTAAAGAAGTTGTGAAAGCTAAGTACGGAAACTTATTTCAGATGTATGAGAAGATCGTAGACGAGAACCCATACGAAACACCTATGATGATTTTTCCAGCGGTACATTATACCATGGGAGGTATTTGGGTAGATTATAACTTACAAACAACAATTCCAGGATTGTATGCAATTGGAGAAGCAAACTTCTCTGATCACGGATCAAATAGATTAGGAGCTTCTGCATTAATGCAAGGCTTGGCCGATGGGTATTTTGTATTACCATATACAATTGGAGACTATTTATCACATGATATTAGAACAGGGGCTATTTCTACAGATTCACCAGAATTTGAAGAAGCTGAGAAAAGTGCTAAAGAAATAATTGATCACTTAATTAACAATAAAGGAACCAAGTCTGTTGATTCTTTTCACAGACGCTTAGGAAAGATTATGTGGAATAAATGTGGCATGTCTCGTAACGAAAAAGAGTTAAAAGAAGCTATTCAAGAAATTTCAGATTTACGAAAAGAATTTTACAAAGAAGTTTTAGTTCCTGGAACAGCAGATGAGTTCAATGAACAATTAGCAAAAGCAGGACGTGTTGCAGATTTCTTAGAATTAGGCGAATTATTTGCAAAAGACGCCTTAGTTAGAGAAGAATCAGCTGGAGGACATTTTAGAGAAGAACATCAAACACCAGAAGGAGAAGCTAAGCGACGTACAGAATTTCAGTTTGTTTCTGCTTGGGAATATAAAGGAGAGCCTAAAGATGCTGTATTGCATGAAGAACCGTTGGTGTATGAGAATATTGAAGTGAAAGAAAGATCATACAAATAATTTAAGGAGAGATGAATTTAACGTTAAAAATTTGGCGTCAGAAAAGCGCAAACGATAAAGGACAGTTGGTAGATTATAAAATCTCCGAGGTGTCTCCAGACATGTCTTTCCTAGAAATGTTGGATGTATTAAACAATCAATTGATAGAAAAAGGAGAATCTCCTGTAGCTTTTGATCATGATTGTAGGGAAGGGATTTGCGGGATGTGTTCATTATATATTAATGGAGAAGCCCATGGGCCAGATAGAAGAGTTACTACATGTCAGTTGCACATGCGAATGTTTAAAGATGGAGATACTATTTACATAGAGCCATTTAGAGCAAAAGCATTTCCTGTAATTAAAGACCTAGTAGTAGATAGAAGTGCTTTCGACAGAGTACAACATGCAGGAGGGTTTATTTCTGTAAATACTTCAGGAAATACTCAAGATGCAAATTCGATTCCAATTCCTAAACATGCAGCAGATTCAGCCATGGATGCAGCTACATGTATTGGTTGTGGAGCTTGTGTTGCTTCTTGTAAAAACTCTAGCGCAATGTTATTTGTTTCAGCAAAGGTTTCTCAATACGCTTTGCTTCCACAAGGTCAGGTTGAAGCTACAGACCGTGTGTTAAACATGGTGCAACAAATGGATGATGAAGGTTTTGGAAACTGTACCAATACAGGAGCCTGTGAAGTAGAATGTCCGAAAGGAATTTCTCTAGAGAATATAGCCCGAATGAACCGTGAATACTTATCAGCAAGTTTAAAAGGATAATTAATTTTTTTATCTTAGTTAAAATTAAATATATGAGAACCTCTAGCGTTATGCTGGAGGTTTTTTTTTGAAAAAGGGCAACTCCTTATTTTCTCCCAAAATCTGCGGGAATTTCTCCCCAAGCCTTGGTTTCCCATTTTAAAACTGGATTACTGAATGAATTTTCTTTTAACCATTTTTCAGCTCTATGAATTAACTCTAATAAGTCGTTATTAGAGGAATTAAATGTCACATTAGTTCTACATACTTTCTTTTTAATCCAGGACATCGCAATTCTAGAATCTGAGTAAATAGGCAAGGTATGAAGCCCTTTCTTTTTTAAGAGTGAAATTCCGTGAACTAAGGCTAGAAACTCTCCAATATTATTGGTGCCATTCTTAAAAGGACCCATTTTAAAAACTTCTTGCTTGTTCTGATGAAGTACTCCACGATATTCCATTTCCCCTGGGTTTCCACTACAAGCCGCATCTACCGTTAAGCTGTTTTTTATAGGAACACCATAGGTTGCTTTTTCATCAGTAGATAATGCTATTTTTTTAGTAATTTTTCCTTTATAATCTGAGAAGTTTTTTTTGATTGCTTTGTCAGCTTCCACTTTACTAACAAAAGACTTGTATTTAGCACCTTCATATCCTTGTACTAGCTTTTTAACGACATTCCAAGAAGAGAATACTCCTGTTTTTTTTCCTTCCCATACCACATAGTATTTTTTAGTTCCCATCTTTTAAAATGGTTTTTTCAATAAGCTTAGGAAAATATTCATATTCTAATGTATGAATTTTTTGTGAAATATCTTCTGGAGAATCTGATCCTTTTAGCGGTGTTGTTGCCTGAAAAATAACACCACCTTCATCATAGTGTTCATTTACAAAATGAATGGTGATACCAGTTTCTAGATCACCACTATTTTTAACGGCATTGTGTACATGCATTCCATACATTCCTTTTCCACCATATTTCGGCAATAAAGCTGGATGAATATTTATAATTTTATTTGGGAATGCTGATACAATATTTTCAGGAATTTTCCATAAAAATCCTGCTAATACTATGAAATCTGTTTGGTTTGTAAGTACCTCTAAGATGGTGTTAGAATGAGAAAAATCTTCACGAGAAAACCACTCACAATCTATGTCTAATTTTTTACAACGATTAAAAACACCCGCATCTTTTTTGTTACAAAATACTTTTTGTACAGAGATTTTTTTAGAATTCTGGAAGTACCTAATAATATTTTCTGCATTTGAACCAGCTCCTGAGGCAAAAATAATAACTCTCTTCATTTGTAAGATATTCACCTACAAAATAAAGCATAATAGTTGATATTATAATTTATATATGAACTATTGAATAAAATAATATACTTTAGAGTTCATTTTTTTGGTAAAAATTAGATAAAACTAATAAGATTTGTATTTTTGCCTCGATTTTAAA
>CAZAIL010000012.1:24563-25855 GCA_964485155.1 uncultured Flavobacterium sp. | reverse complement strand
TTCTTTTGCCAAAAGAAAGGAGTGAAAAGTATAAGTACGGTAAAGAGTTCTAAACGTCCAATCAACATTAAAAAAGAACAGAACCATTTGGCTCCAGCAGATAAATGTGCAAAATTATCTACAGGACTTACAGACCCAATTGCCGGGCCAATATTTCCTAATGAAGATGCAGCAGCTCCCAAAGCAGATGTAAAATCTAAGCCTAAAAAAGTGAGTATTACCGAAGAAATCATAAAAATAAGCATGTAGATCACAAAGAAAGAAAGAATGTTAAATACAATGTTCTGGCTGACGGCTTTTTCGTTATAGCGAACAGGAATAATGGCACTAGGATGTAGGGTTTTTTTAAATTCTAAAAAACTATTTTTTAGCATAACAATATGTCTTACAATCTTAATACCCCCACTGGTAGAACCTGCAGAGCCTCCAACAAAGAATAAGGCAAAGAAAATACCTGTAGCAAAATAACTCCACATAGTAAAATCTGCTGTCACAAAACCGGTAGTAGTGATTATAGATGTAACTTGAAAAAGGGCATGTCTGATAGCGCTTTCTGTAGCTCCAAAAACTGCTGGATGTACTATGGTTGTTTGTAAATTTTGGTCTTGAAAAAATAAAATAATTACAGTTACAATACTCGTAATTCCTAAAATACCAAAAAAGTAATATCTAAATTCTTCGCTTTGTATAACCTTTCGAACCTTTCCTTTCAAAGCAAAATAGGTAAGAACAAAGTTTGTACCTGCTACAAACATAAAAAAGATAATAATATATTGTACCATAGGTTTGGCATTCCAATAAGATAAACTAGCATTTTTAGTTGAGAATCCTCCTGTACTTACCGTCGCCATAGCATGGTTTATAGCATCAAACCAAGTCATGCCAGCTACCTTAAGCAACAGAAACTCTGTAAAAGTTAGCGCCACATAGATCAACCAAAGACGTTTTGCAGTGTCTGTAATTCTTGGATGTAACTTGTCCGCTGATGGCCCTGGAGCTTCTGCCATAAATAACTGCATTCCGCCAATACCTAGCAGCGGAAGAATAGCAATGGTAAGTACAATAATCCCCATACCACCAATCCAATGGGTGGCACTTCTCCAAAATAAAATTCCTTTTGGCATGGACTCTATATCAGTTAAAATAGAAGAACCTGTAGTAGAATATCCAGACAACGTTTCAAAAAAAGCATCTGTTATAGTTGGAATTGCTCCAGTAAATAAATAAGGAAGCATTCCTGTAAAAGATAAGGTAAGCCACCCTAAGGTAACAATAAGGTAGCCTTCTTTTTT
>CAZAIL010000012.1:0-24463 GCA_964485155.1 uncultured Flavobacterium sp. | reverse complement strand
AGAATTTCTCCTTTTCTAATATGTCTAAAAATACTACTAGCAGCAATTAATTTTTTATTGATAAGTGTATTAATTCCAATTGTTTGGGAAATATTGATATAGTCCATATTTTCTACCAAAGCAATTGTTTTTTTAACACCCTTGGATTTTGCTACTAAACAAGACATAATATTTGTTTCAGAATCTCCTGTTACGGCCACAAAAGCATCCATCTCTCTTATATTTTCTTCTTCTAATAGTTCGATATCTCTACCATCACCATTAATTATAAGCGTCTCATCTAACTCTTCTGCTAGCAGTAATGATTTTTCACGCTGTTTTTCTATCAACGTAACTTTAAAATTTTCTTTGCAAAGATTTCTTGCAGTTTTAGAACCAATAGAACTTCCACCGAGAATCATTACATTTTTTATGTTTAAATGTTCTTTTCCAACAATAGGATACAAGCTGTCGATGCTATAATGCGGTACTGAGAAATAAACTTGATCTCCCAATTTATAAACTGAATCTCCTCTGGGTATAATAGTTTGTGTAACACCTTCTCTTTTAATGGCAATGGTAATAAAATCTACATTTGAAAACGTTTGTCTAGCTTCTTTTACACTAGTGTTTAGAAGTGGTGATTTATAATCTAAAGTAGTCCCCATCACGTTAAACAAGCCATTTTCAAATGTAACGGTATCGTTAAATGATGATTGGTTTAATAGCATTTTAATTTCATCAGCTGCTAATTCTTCTGGTGAAATCATATAATCTAAGCCAAATTTCTTAAAATCTATAAGATCATTTTCAAGAAACTCAGGATTGTCTATTCTGGCAATAGTCTTCTTGGCGCCCAAAGACTTCCCAATCACAGAAATAGTGAAATTTGTATTTTGAGATTCTGTTACGGCTAATAATATATCTGTAGATTCTATACCAATTTCTTTAAGTAATTTTATTGATGTAGCATCACCTTTTTTTGTGATTACATCAAGGTGATTGTTGATGTAGTTTAGCTTTTCTCCATCAAAATCTATTACATACGTATCTTGCGACTCGTAGGATAATAACTTTGCTAAATGAAACCCAACGTCTCCAGCACCTGCTATAATAATTTTCATAGATCGTAAGAAATAACACACAAATATATAAAACTTAGCGATGTGTCTTATAATAATAATGCTTGATGTTGATTTTATGCTTGTTTTGTATATTTATAGAAAAGTTGCTTTATGAAAAAATTAACTATTAAATCTTGGGCATTAGATGACAGGCCAAGAGAAAAATTAGTTGCAAAAGGGTCATCTTCTCTCAGTGCTGCAGAACTTATTGCTATTCTAATCGGTTCTGGGAATAGACAAGAAAGTGCTGTAGATCTTTCAAAAAGGATTCTAAAATCTGTACATAATAATATTCATGAGTTAGCAAAGCTTCCTTTGGTGAAATTAACAGCCTTCAAAGGAATAGGACAAGCAAAAGCCATTGCTATAATTACTGCTTTAGAGTTAGGTAAAAGAAGACAATTAGAAACATTTATAGAATACCCAAAGATTAGTAGTAGTAAACAGGTTTTTTCTATGATGCAACCTTTAGTAGGAACTTTGCCACACGAAGAGTTTTGGGCACTATATTTAAATAATTCTAATAAAGTACTCTCAAAGTTCCAGATAAGTAAAGGAGGTATTACCGCTACATTAGTAGATGTAAGACTTTTGTTTAAAAAAGCTATAGAAATTGGAGCAGTTGCCATTATTATCTGCCATAATCATCCATCTGGGAAAATAAATCCGAGTATAGAAGATAAAAACCTTACAAAAAAAATTAAATTAGGAGGTATGAGTTTAGATATAAAACTCCTAGATCATTTAATAATTACTGAAAAGTCTTATTTTAGCTTTGCCGATAATGGCGAAATTTAAATGTCTCTTCAGTTTTGATACTCGTTTATACACATAAAATTACTCCAAGAATACGGTATATTTTTAAACATATTTTTACTAGAATTTTATTATCTCCAGTAGGTTTTACCTCAAAAATAGAAGAATTTGTAGCACATAACGGTCCGAAACTCAGTTATACTAAAGTTCCTCTAGGAAAAGAGTTTTTTATAAGGAGTAATGAATTGCTGTTTGAACAAGGTGTAAATGATTTAGAGATAAACATTTCAAAATGGGATGAAACTCCTTGTTTTTTTAAAACAGGACAAAATTCTAGTATACCTTTTGATATTTTTGCAGCTAGTTTTTATCTAATATCAAGATATGAAGAGTATTTACCTCATGTAAGAGATACCCATGAACGATTTACAGCAGAGCAAAGTTTAGCATTCAGGTATTATTTTTTAGAGAAACCTGTAGTTGATATTTGGTCATTAAAATTAAGAAAGGTTTTAAAAGAACGTTTTCCAGAGTATCATTTTTCGGAAAGAGAGTTTACCTATATTTCTACTATCGATATTGATAATGCTTATGCATATAAGTATAAAAGTCTTGTCAGGACTCTAGGCGGTTTTGTAAGTGATTTCTTTAAATTACAAATACGAAGTTTTTGGGATCGATTATTAGTGCTACTAAGAATTAAAAAAGATCCATATAATACATTTGAAAAGATCTTAGCAGTGAGTAAAAAAAATAAGGTACAACTTATTTTTTTCTTCCTTGTAGCAGATTACACAACATTTGACACGAACGTTTCAGCAACTAAAAGACAATTTAGGTTGTTAATTAAGTATATAGCAGACTATGCAAGTGTTGGATTGCATCCATCTTATTACACGATGAAAAATAGTATCCTACTAAAAAAAGAAAAAGAACGTTTAGAGGCTATTACCAATATTCCAACTACTATGTCAAGACAACACTTTTTACGTTTTAGTTTACCAGAAACGTATCAAAATTTAATTGATTTAGAAATTAATGAAGATTATTCCATGGGGTATGCAAGTCATGTTGGTTTTAGAGCTGGTACCTCCATACCATTTTACTTTTTTGATTTAGATTTTGAAATACAGACACCTTTAAAAGTATACCCTTTTGCACTTATGGATACTACTTTAAACGACTATATGGGATTAACTCCCAAGCAATCTTTAGGAAGAACAAAAGATTTATTAAATGAGGTGTTGAAAGTAAAAGGAACATTTATCACTTTATTTCATAATGAAAGTGTTAGCGGCTATTTACGTTGGAATGGTTGGCAAAAAGTTTATGAATCAATGCTAAAAATGATTCGTAAAAATGCCTATTAAATATATACTTAGAGAAGAGCTAGAAGAGCATAAATACAATGAATGTATTGAGAAATCTAAACAAAGCAATTTGTATGGGTATTCTTGGTACTTAGATATTGTTTGTGAATCTTGGGACGTATTAGTCTTGAATAATTACGAGGCTGTAATGCCAATTCCATGGAAAAAAAAATACGTTATTAAATATATTTGTCAACCTTTTTTTTGCCAACAGCTAGGTGTTTTTTCTACTGTTGAGAACAAGCAATTGACGGAGAAATTTATTGATAGCATTCCTGCAAAGTTTTTAAAAATATCTTTACAATTCAATTCTTTAAATATAATTTCAGAAGAAAGAAATATATCTCAAAGATTAAATTACATTTTGCTTCTTAACGATTCCTACAAGAATATTTTTAAAAGTTTTTCTAAAGGAAGAAAGCATGCAGTTAAACAAGCAATGAAAAATGAATTAATTAGTGTTGATTTCTCAATTGATGAATTAATTTTGATAGCCAAACAGAATTATGATTTTGATGATTTTTCATCTAAAGAATTTACTCTTTTGAAACAACTTGTTGAGGCACTAAAAAACAGAAATAAGCTTGAATTATTAGGGATTAGAGATGCTAATAATACGTTAATTGGAGGATCTGTTTTTTTGATAGATTCTCATAGAATTATTTATCTTTTTTCAGCCATGTCAAAAGAAGGGAAAGAAAAACAAGTACCAAGTTTCTTGCTAAATCAGATTATTGAAAAATATTCTGAGAGCCAACGAATTTTAGATTTTGAAGGGTCTATGATTCCAGGAATAGCCTCATTTTTTAAAAGCTTTGGATCTATAGTAGAGAATTATTCTTTTTTACAAGTAAATAGGTTGCCGTTTTTACTACGTCTTTTTAAATCGTAGTATTTGGCCTTTAACAATACTAGACTATAACTAATCTTTGTTTTTGTACAGATAGTTAAAACAAATCCAAGAAAGTATTCCAGTAAACCACATGAGTATACATGAAGTAATCGCTGCTCCTTTAATGCCGTACCTAGAAATGAGATAATAATTACTTATGATATTAATAATGAGAGCTGCTGAAACGATATAATAATTCACACTCATTTTACCGATAGAAGAAAGTAAGTTGCCAAAAAGACCCCTTAAAATAAAAATTCCGGTAACTCCAAAAATTAAGATTAAAAAACTATCAGAATACTTCACATACTGTTTTCCGAATATTAATAGAATTGAATCACTGAATACATAACTTAGTGAAAAAATAATTATACTTAAGAAGCTAAAAAATAGCATATAACTTTTGATATACTTTTTTATATATTCTTTTTGATTTATTTTTTCTGTAAAAGTTACAAAATCAGCAGCAATAAATATCCTAGGTAAAAACAACAAACTAAAAGGAATTATAGATATATATTTATACTGTGTAACCAGTAAAGGATCACTCATTAGCTCTCCAATTAGAATAATGTCTATTATAAAAAGTAATTGCGTTACAACATTAGATAAGCCTCCAAAAAAACCATACTTCCAAAAATCTAAATTGGTAATAGTAAGATCGCTTTTAAAATAAAATGTTATTTTTAATTTTTTAACAAGAAGCATTGCAGAAAGTAATGGAGCACTAATTAAGGCAATGACATATCCTAATCCCTCTAAATACAAGGTAAGAGTGAAAATTAAAACAACGAGTAAAAAACTTTGAAAAAACTCTGCTTTTGCAAAAAGTATGTTTTTATGTTGTAATCTGAATTGAGTTTTAACAAGTTCAAATAAAAAATTGGTAAGAATTGCTGTAGATAATAGTGAAAGATAATAGAATGTTTTTTTAAATTGAAATGGAATAAACCATCCTACTAGGATAACTATAATGATTAAGATTAAGGAACCAATAACTCCATTTTTTAAAACATATGAAAACAATTTCTCTTTCTCCTTGTTAGATTTTAACAACGCACCATATCTGAGTAAACTTTGGTGTAAGCCAAAACCAGCAATAGGAATTATAAATTGAATAATACTGAAAGCAAAAAGGATGACGCCCAATTCTTTGTTATCTAGTAGCCTTAAAACAACCACAGACCCCACAAATGATAATATTCTAGAAAGTATTGTCGAGATAAAAATTGCGTTTCCTGACCTACTGATAAAACCATCGATAAAATTCTTGATTAGTAGGATCATAAATTAGTTTAATGCTTCTCTGTATAATTTTGTGAATGAATCACAAATTTTCTTACTACTAAAATTATCAACAGCATATTGATGCATTTTAGATGATTTGTTTTTTGGTTTTTTGTAGAGGTTAATAATCTTATTTAATAATTGTTTTTCATTATTTTGCTCAATCAAATATCCAAATTCATTGGGAAAAAATTCATCAATACCTCCAACATTTGTTGCAATTACTTGAGTACCACAAGAGAAAGCTTCAAGAATAACACAAGGTAGGTTTTCATAATTACTAAAAAGAACAAAAACATCAGATTCATTTAAGTGTGTAGGAATTTTTTCATGGTTTAGATGATCTATAAAATGTATCTGTTGCTGTTTGAAGTCTAAATTTTTTATAAGGTCTTTAAATTGATCTTCTTTTCCACCAATAAAATTCCACCTGAAAGAATCAATAGTATTTTCAAGTTGTTTTGCAACACGTAGCATTCCAGAGATGTTTTTATGCTTGTCTAATAAACTAGATATATGAGTTATTGTAAATACTTTAGACGTTTTCAATGTGGGCTTAAAAAGAGCTGTATTTACCACATTAGGTATTATTTGATAATTTCCTCTTAAGCCAGACTTTAGCATGGAGTTTTTTAAGTCATTACTTACAGGACAAACAAAACTTGCATTTTTTGATATTTTTTTTGAAAAAAATTGTTCTAACCAAGGCAATGTTTGATTCCCTTTTAAGTGATACCCGGTCCAATGCTCAGAAATGATATAAGGTATTTTTTTGATTTTTTTTAAATGTAGCGCAAAAAAACCAAAAGGATATAATTTGTTAAGGTGAACGATGTCAAAAGATTCTATTCTTGTAAGTAAAATTTTATAAGCAGACCAAAACCTATAGAGCTTTATCAAAGGATTTTTACTTGGTTTTGTATAAGCAATATATGTAGTAAAATTCAAGTCTTTTTCAACTTCAATTTCAGTATTTAAAAGACTAATTTTAGAAATAATATGCAATACACTAACGGTGTGTTTAGAGCTGACAGTTTTTGCATGCCTCATAATAAAATCACCATTTTTTGGCAATACTTTAGATGGATACCAGCCACACAAAAATAAAATATGAAGGTTTTTTTTCAAAAGTTAAATCTAAACAAACAAATATATAATAAGTTAAAACATTTTAAATGATAGATTATTATATTTACCTGATGAAAATACAACATATCTTTTTTGATTTAGACCATACCTTATGGGATTTCGAAAAAAACTCAGCATTAACTTTTCAAGAGATTTTACCAGCTTCTAATATTACAGTTGATTTTAACATGTTTATAAAAACATATATTCCAATAAATTTCAGCTATTGGAAAAAATATAGATTAGAGCAAGTAACTAAGCATGAACTAAAATATTTAAGACTTAAAGAAACTTTTGATGCTCTAGATTACAATGTTAATGATGATGTAATTCATCATCTTTCCGAAGAATATATTCTTAAGTTGCCAAACTATAATAATTTATTTGAAGGGACTTTTGAAATATTAGAATACTTACAGTCTAAATACCAACTTCATATTATAACAAATGGTTTTGAAGAGATTCAGACTGAAAAAATGGAGAAATCTGGTATTAGTAAATTTTTTAATGAAGTAATTACATCAGAATCAGTTGGAGTTAAAAAACCAAATCCAAAGGTTTTTGAATACGCATTAGAGAAAGCAAATACAAATGCTTCATGTTCTATAATGATAGGAGACAATATAGAAGCAGACATAAAAGGCGCATTAGATTGTGGTATTAGAGCTATTCACTACAATTCTGAAAACAATAAGAATATTCCTCAAAATATCACCTCTGTAAATCATCTATTAGAATTAAAACAATACCTTTAACAACCAATATAGATTAGAGTTTATGAGAATTATTTTAGCCCCCTTTAAAATATTTTTTTGTTTTATTTTGTGTATTTCATGCACTGATAATTTAACCTTCGATCAAATAAGTTTAGATATAGAACCTATAGTTAATGTCCCTATTGCTTATTTTGAATTGGATCAAAATGATTTTTTTGATGATGATGATGATATTGAAATAACCTCTATTACAGATACTGCAGTATTTAGGGTATTAGAGTCCACAACCGTTCAAGAAAATTTAATTAAAGCGGTTATTGATTTTGAAATAATAAATAGGTTTGATAGATCTTTTGTAGTTATAATAGATTTTTTAGATAGTAATGGTGTTATAACTCATTCTGTATCTGATTTAAATATTGCCGTAGGAGATTTAAATTATTCAGCTACCAGAACTATTATCGTTGAAAATTCACCAGAATTTTTAAACTCAAGAAAAGTAAGAGTGAAAATAAATTTGTTTCCTTCACCCAATGTGTTAGATCCAACAATTTCCAAAACATTAGTTTTCAGATCAGCGGGAACTTTTTATTTAAGTTTTTAACACTATGAAGAAACATATTTTATTCTTCGTGTTTGCTATCACTATCTCAATACAAGCACAGCAAAAGCTAGCATTCTCATTTGGAGAAACTCCACAGACCTTAATGCTAAATCCAGGTGCAGAAACTAATTTTAAACAACATTATGGAATTCCAATATTGTCTAATTTCAACCTAAGTATAGGAAATAGTGGATTTAAATTAGCTGATTTATTTTTAGACGATTCAAGAGATTTTAATTTAAAATTTCAAGAGGTACTTAGTAAAATAGCTCCGGGCGATAACATAAGCATAAATGCTGTAATTGATGTATTAAACGCAGGTTTTAGGATTAATGACAAAACCTATCTTAGCTTTGGATTTTATGAAGAGTTAGATATTATTACCTACCTTCCAAAAGATATGTTAGAGTTATTTTATTATGGTAATGAGCCGTTTTTAAATAGGCCTTTCTCTATTTCTCAAGCATCAATGAAAGCAGATTTTTTAGGTGTTTTACACGTAGGGATTTCTAGAAAAATAAATAAAAAATTAACTACTGGAGCTCGAGTGAAAATTTATTCTTCTAGTTTAAATGTTGAAACATCTAATAATTCAGGAACATTTACCACCATAATAGGCACTGATAATATTCTCCGTCAATCATTAAATAATATAGATGCACAACTAAGGACATCGGGTATTGTTGATTCAAATAATGAAGTTTTTGATTCACCTGATGAGTTTCTTTCCAAAACTTTTTTTGGTAATAACCTAGGACTTGGTTTTGATGTTGGACTTACATATCATTTTTCACCTCAGTTAGAATTTACTGGTAGTATTTTAGATATAGGTTTTATAAAACATTCCAATAACATAAGAAACTTTAGCGCAAAAGGAGATTTTATTTTGGATGGACTAAATTTTGAATATAATTCAGACCCAACATTGGATTATTGGCAAGAATTAGAAGATGATTTTAAGGATAAAGTTCCAACATCAGAAACTCAAGAAGCATACACTTCATGGAGACCCATGAAAATTAACGCAGCGTTAAAATATAGTTTTGGAGAACAAAGGAGAGTAGTTTGTTATGGAGATACTCACAAAAAATATTTTAATAACTCTATAGGTTTTCAGCTTCATACTATTATGAGACCTTTAAAGGCACAATTTTCTTTTACTAGTTTTTATGAAAAGTCTTTATCTAAAAATGCTCATTTTAAGTTTACTCATACCATTAATGATTATTCTCCAGCTATATTTGGAACTGGATTATCTCTGCAACTTAGTAGAGTACATTTCTTTGGAATGTTAGATAATATTTTAGCTGTACGAGATTTGTCAACTGCTAATAATATTTCTCTTAACTTTGGGTTCAATATAGTTATAGATTAATTATGAGATCATACTTCTTTTTTTTACTAATCATCTCTTTTTCAACCACTCTTTCAAGTCAAAATAATAAGCTAGCGGATCACAAGTATATTATTGTAAAAAGCTCCTTCGATTTTTTGAAACAAGTAGACCGTTATAAGACAAGTTCGTTTACCAAATTTTTGTTTAAAAAGGCTGGTTACAAAGTATATTTAGATAATGAAGATATTCCAATAGAATTGGTCCTAAATAAATGCAACGCATTATATGTAAATGTAAAAGATAAATCAGGAATGTTGGTTTCAAAAAACTATATACAAATAACAAATTGTTTTGGTAAATTGGTCTTTTCTTCTAAAAATGGTACAAGTAAAATAAAAGATTATGAAAGGGCCTACAGAGAATCTATACGAGAAGCATTTATGTCTATTGATAACTTAGATTCCTTGTATGACAACGCTTTGTCAGAAGCTAGAGTTTATAAAAAAGAGTCGGTTTTAAATAAGCAAGTTATCAAAGTAAATAAAATTATTACTCCTTTGCCCGTTACAGAAGAAGTTGGTATTCTTTTATCACAAACTAATGAGCAAGCACCTATAAATCAAGTAAAAAAGGAGGAGTACCCATTATTATATGCTCAGGAAATTGATGGCACATATCAACTTATAAATAAGAAGCCATCCGTTGTTTTTATGTTATTAAAAACAACAGATGCTAACAAGTTTATTATTAAAGATGAAAATGGTGTGCTTGTTAATAAAGGAGATTATTGGCTAGCTGAATATTATAAAAATGGAATTTTGATCGTAGAAAAATATCAAATTAAATTTTAATAATCGTATTTATCTCCCCACATTTTTTTTAGCTCTTCTCTAAATTTTTCTTCTCTAGTATTTTTTCCAGGATCATAAATTTTTGTGTTTGAAATTTCGTCTGGTAAAAACTCTTCATCAATAAAGTTACCATTATAATTATGGGCATATTTATAGTTTTTTCCATAATCCAGGTCTTTCATTAATTTCGTAGGTGCATTTCTTAAGTGAAGAGGTATTGGTAAATCACCTGTTTTTTTTACAATTTCTTGAGCTTTGTTTATGGCCATATAAGAGGCATTACTTTTTGGTGAGTTTGCTAAATATACAGCACACTGGCTTAGTATTATTCTAGATTCTGGATATCCAATAACAGCAACAGCTTGAAATGTATTGTTTGCTAAAATTAAAGCAGTAGGATTGGCATTTCCAATATCTTCAGAGGCAGCAATTAATAATCTTCTAGCTATAAATTTCAAGTCTTCACCTCCTTCAATCATTCTAGCCAACCAATATACAGCGCCGTTGGGGTCACTTCCTCTTATCGATTTTATAAAGGCAGATATAATATCATAATGTTGTTCACCGGTCTTGTCGTATCTAACTGTATTTTTTTGAATTTTTTCTAGCACTAATTTATTAGTAACTGTAATAGTAACTTCATTGCCAACAACCAATTCAAAAATGTTTAATAATTTTCTTGCATCTCCACCAGAAACTTGAAGTAAAGCATCTGTTTCTTTTAGTTTGATTTGTTTTTTTGATAATATAGAATCTTCTTTTATTGCTCTTTTTAGTAGCAGTATTAAATCACTTTTATCAAATGAATTTAAAATATATACTTGGCATCTGGATAGCAGTGCTGGAATAACCTCAAAACTTGGATTCTCTGTTGTTGCTCCAATTAATGTTACCCATCCTTTCTCTACAGCCCCTAATAATGAATCTTGTTGTGATTTACTAAAACGGTGTATTTCATCGATAAATAATATTGGATTTTTAACAGTAAATAACCCGCTTCCCTTTTTTGCCTTTTCTATGATATCTCTAATATCCTTCACTCCAGAGCTAATGGCACTCAAGGTGTAAAATGGTCTTTCAGATGTAGTTGCTATAATGTTAGCTAAGGTAGTTTTTCCAATACCCGGAGGGCCCCAGAAAATTAAAGACGGAAGAATACCTTGCTTGATAAGATTGGTTAAAATTCCTTTTTCACCAACTAGATGTCGCTGACTTATATAGTCTTCAAGTGATTTGGGACGTACTCTTTCTGCCAAAGGTTCATTCATAAGTATAAAAATAGTAAAGATTTATGACAGAAGTTGTTAATTTAGTAATTGGATTTATTTTTGATAATGATTTAGTATGCAAAATGATACTTCTCTTACATATCATAAAAATGTACTTTTGGTTCCATTAGTAGCTATAGTAATAATTTGGCTTATCTATTGGATAGAAATTACGTTTGGATATAATTTCAACAAATACGGAATCTTACCAAGAGATTTTAAAGGCCTTAGAGGTGTTTTTTTATCTCCACTAATACATAGCAATATATCTCATCTATCTAACAACTCAGTCCCTTTATTTGTATTGTTGGCTTCCTTATTTTATTTCTATAGAACGATAGCTTTTAAAGTTTTATTTTATGGAGTGTTTTTTTCTGGGTTACTGTGTTGGTTGATAGCAAGAGATTCTTATCATATTGGTGCTAGTGGAGTTATTTACTTATTATTTAGTTTTGTTTTTTTTAGTGGAATTATCAGAAAACATTATAGACTTATAGCTATGTCTTTGGTCGTTATATTTTTATATGGAAGTATGATATGGTTGTTACTCCCAACAGAAGATAGAATTTCTTGGGAAGGACATTTGTCTGGGTTTTTGGTAGGTTTTTTCTATGCCTATCTATACAGAAAAAAGGGAATTATAAGAGAGCAATTTCAATTTTCAGAAACCGAATTTGATTTGTTATTTGATGATCATGGTAATTTTTCTCCACCAAAAGTTGCGGAGGAGCCGTTAGAAGAAAATGAATAAATTGATTAGGTGTTTTTTCACTCAAAACCTATTCAATTCTCTGACGAATAGTTTCATACAGAAATGCACCACAGGCAACAGAAACATTTAAAGAATCAATATCTCCTAGTATTGGTAGTTTTGCTTTATAATCTACAATTTTAAGAACCGAAGGATTTACACCTCTGTGTTCAGAACCCATTACAATTGCAATAGGTTGTTTAAAGTCTACACTATATACTAAATCGTCTGTTTTTTCTGTAGCAGCAACAATTTTAATATTTGAGGCTTGTAGCGTATAGATAGCATCTTTAATATGATTTACTCTACAAATGGGAAGCTTAAAAGCTGCACCAGCAGATGTTTTAATTGTTTCTGCATTAATAGGGGCACTACCACCTTGCTGTATAATAATTCCGTTAACACCAGTACATTCTGCAGTTCTTATGATCGCTCCAAAATTTCTCACATCAGATATTTGATCTAAGATTAAAAATAGGGGAGTACCTGTTGTTTCTAAGCTAGTATCAATTAACTTTTCTAAATCAGCAAATTCTATAGGTGAAATTTGTGCTACTGCTCCTTGATGATTTTTGTTTTTTGAAAGTCGATCTAGTTTTTCTATAGGAACAAAACTAGTGGTAATTTTTTCTTGTTTTATGAGAGTCTCTAATTCAAAGAACAAACTGCCTCTCAATCCTTTTTGAAGATACACCTTATTAATTGTTGATCCACTATTGATAGCTTCAATGATTGCTCTTAATCCAAATATTGTTGTATTGTCCATAGATTTGGCAAAGATATCATAAAAAAATTCCTACAAACAAAAAGATTACTTATTAGTGTTTATCTTTTAAAAAAAAGAGAGTGCAAACTATTACTTTACTTAGCAAGCTCAAATGTTTGAACAATTCCATTGTTTAAGCCAACAAGTAATGATATTTTCTTGTCTTTAATTAATGCTACTGATTTTGCGTTACCATGTATATATAAACCAGTTTTATTTGGTCCTAAAACAGTGTAATTATCTTTTTTATTTGACAGCAAAACCAATCCGTAGTTGTTATCCAGTCTGGGTGTTTCTACTTCTGTATTATAAATGTTTCCAACAACAATTAAATCTTCATATCCATCCTCATTAATATCAATAGTTTCTCCACTTAAAATGGGCATGGTTTGTGCTAATTTTGGTAAAACTACTTTTTTAAATGTTCCATCAGTATTATTTATTAGTAAGAGCGATTTAAATTGATTTACTTCTCTTTGATATGCATCATAAATTTTTTCTCCATAAATATCTACTAAAGAAGCATTTGCAAATTCACTAAAAGTTGGAATTTTTTCAGAAATAAAAGGCATTTGTTGTGTAGAACATTCTTTTCCTCTAGAAGGAACAAAAATACCGTTGTATTCTTGACTTAATACAACATCTAGGGAGCCATTATTATCAAAATCATTTGCATAGACTCTCATTGTTTTATCATTAGATACCTTGTGTTTAATGTTAGAACCCACATTTCCAATTAGATAATCTTTATAACCATCCTTATTAATATCTGTTTCTACAACAGTATACCACCATCCTTTCTCGTTTTTTAGATCACTCTTTTGGGAAATATCTTTAAAAGTTCCTTTGTTGTTTAAAAACACCCCAATATGAGTCCATTCACCAACAACCATAAAATCTTGCCATCCATCGTTATTAATGTCAGTTGAGATTACTTTATTGACAATGCCAAAATTTTCTAATTCAGGACATATTTTATTAGTAACCTCAGTGAATTTACCATTGTTGTTTTCAAAGATTAAAGAAGGAACATGTAATGGGTAATTTTGAGGTATTATTCTATTACCGACAATGATATCCTGATCCCCATCATTGTCGTAATCAATTTTTGTCACAGTTTTTCCACTGTAATTAAATGGATTGATGCCAGAAGATGCGTCTCTTTTAAAATTACCCTTGCCATCATTTAAATAAATTCTATCTTTTAGGGCCGAATCATTTTCAATAAATTCACTTCCTCCGCTAATTACATACAAATCGTTATCCCCATCAGAATCTATATCTACAAAAAGAGCTTCCATATCCTCGTATTCTGAATCTTCTTTAAAAGCCTTAGAATTCATTTTTACATAGGATTGATTTTTTTTGATATACAACCCTCCAGATTGATTATGTGCACCACCTATATAAATGTCATCAATACCATCACCATTAGCATCTCCTTTTGTTATAAATGGTCCTAAAGATGATTGTTTATAGGGCAAAAGTATTTCTTTTTTGAAATCATTAAATGTATTTTCTGAGTGTTTAAAAGAAATGATGTTTTTAGATTTTTTAAAAAGAGTTTTTTCTTTTTCTAATTTATAAGGCTTCGTTCTATTGGCATTTTTTTCTACAACAGTTAATGTAGTATTACTATCAATATTATAAATTTCTTCATATTTTCCAGAAGGCCAGAATACTTTTACAGTATCAATTTTTTTAGCATTTCCCAATCCAAAATAGAGTGCATTATCTACTGAAGATAGATAACCTCTAACTCTTCTAGATTCTTTTATTTTTTGTTTTTTGTTATAACTAATTAATACTTTCACAAAACTTTCTGATAGGTTTCCTTTAGGTATTATTTTTAAAAAATTTCCCCTCTTTTCTTCAACTGTTAAGTTTTTAAACAAAAAAGAGTCACTATCCATATTGTTTACAACTAGATCTAAATCACCATCATTATCTAAGTCAGCATAGGCTGCACCATTAGAATATGAAAGTACATTTAAACCCGAGCTAGGTGTATTATTTTCAAATCCGATGTCACCCTTGTTTTTAAAAAGAATATTTGATATTTTTTCAGAAGGCAGTCTATTGTAGATGGCTTCTTTCACTTTTAAAGGTACATTTCCTTGATAGTTTCTTTTTGTTTGTTGTATCTCCATCTTAATGTCATTATCTAGCGCATATCGTCTGTATCCATTGGTTACATAGATATCTTCATGTTGGTCAAAATCTACATCAAAAATCAATCCAGCCCAACTCCAATCTGTTTTAGACAAACCAGAAAATTGCCCAACATTGTGGTACGTATCATTCCCCATATTTAGTTGAAGAGAATTGAACATATATTGAGTCTGATACCCTAATTTTTTCAACAAATTAAATTTTGGAACATTCATAGAGGCCATCAATGTTTTCGATCTAACGTGATCTTGTGATGCCATGTCTAGCACAAAAATGTCTTCTAAATTATCATTATTAATATCACCTATATCTACACCCATTCCATAAAAAGACACTTGTTTTGTAGCTTCTTTAATAGCATTGGTAAAAGTGCCGTCTTTGTTAGAAATGTACATAGCATCAGGTACATAATAATCATTTGCTATATAGATGTCTAGCCATGTATCATTATTTATATCTGCTATACAGAGCCCAAGACCAAATGATGCGTGAAGTAATCCTGCTTTCTCAGTAATATCAGTAAATTTCCCATTTTTGTTTTCGTAAAAATGACTAGCACTCTTTGTAAGATTTTCTTTGTTTTGATTAATCTTATAAAAAGTCAATGGATCATATCCATAAAAATCACTTTCGTTCATAACAATACAATCTAAATCTCCATCCTTATCATAATCAAAAAATGCAGTTTGAGTACTAATGCTATCATCATCTAATCCATATAAGTTAGCTTCTTCTTTAAAGGTTTGGTTTTTTTGATTTATTAAAAGAATATTTTTCCTTTTCTCTCTATTGTATGGTCCACCTTGAGAGACATAGATATCCATCCATCCATCATTGTTAACATCTGCAAAAGTTACTCCATTAGACCAATTCTTATGTGTATTAATTCCTGCAGAGACGCTAATATCTTCAAAGCTTAAGTCTCCTCGATTTAAAAAAAGTTTATTAGGTACTTGGTTTCCACAAAAAAACACATCTATTAGACCATCATTATTGATGTCAGCAACACCAACACCAGCACCATTATAAAAAAAGTCAAAATCAAAAAGGTTTGATTTTGTAGCTAAGTCATGAATGATTTTATTGTTAAATAGCAAGCCCCTTTTGTCATTAGCTATTTGTTCAAAAAGAATGTTATTTTTAGTACTATTTTCATAAGATACAACTGGAGAAGGTTTTATTTCATCTTTTTTATTCTCTTCGCAACCTAATATCATCAGTTGTGATATTGTGATGATTATGATGATTTTAAAGTTTAAATATTTCTGTAACATCTGCATATATATTCTTTATCAATATTACAAAAAAAAAGGCTGTCTTTTCAGACAGCCTTTTTATTATTTTAAAAGTCTTTATATTAAAGACAGTTTGTAACAGGTAATAATCCTGGTGATCCCTCACCAAGTCCTACCGCCAACAATAAATCTCCATTTGGAGCATATACTTCAAAACTGATTTCTCCATACTGATCTCCTGGATTATTCCAGATAGCCGTTGCTGTTCCAGCAGGAACAGTAACTACAGTAGAAGCATCATAGAAACTTGTGCTTGCAGGACCAGTACATGCTCCTGTATCTAGAAAACTTCCGTCCCCGTAAGGAGTACACATTCCAAATTCTATTACACTAACGGTACCATCATTAGCAGTCAAGGTAACTGTGATACCATCACCACCATTTCCACCATTAGTTTGCCATCCGTCACCGTAAGAGTCATGCATGTCTACAGTGTAATCTCCTGGTTCAGGAGAACATACCAAAGCAGCATTGTATTTGTAAGGAGAAGCCCAGTAACCACCAGTAATAATACCAGCAGCATCAGCAGAACCATACGTTCTACCATCTGTTAAGTTTAACTCAAGGTCAAATACATAAAGATCACCAGGTGCAAATTCTGTAGCAGATAATCCCATTGCAGCAGTAGCTTCAGCAAATGTAGCTGACATAGTAGCTCTAGGTAAATCCACAGGTCCACTAGTAAAGTCTGCAGCTGGAATTGTTTTAACTAAAGATTTTGTTAAATCTGTAAAACCATTGTCTGGTGATAAATCTCTAATAGATACGTAAATACTTACGCTTTCTAATAAAGCTCCACCTTCATTGTCTTGTTCTTCTACAACCTGTGACCAAAATGATGCTGGATCACTAGAATTTAAGACATTAGAGTTCGAATCATCAGCTATTGTTCTTAGAATAGCTCCTGCTTCTGTTTCTGCCACAACTTGATCGACAACTGCGTTCGAATCCTCACAAGAATTGAATGAGAAAACTAGTATAGTGGCTAGAAAAATTTTAATTATATGTTTCATATTATAATTTATTTTACGTTAATATTTAGTTAGCAGGATTTGTTACTCCATTATCCCAAAAAACTTTAGTAGCTTGATCTGTTCTTTGTAAAATATTAGAGTTTGTAGAAACCTCACCACCTGGGTATAATACAGTCCTTGGAAATGGACCTGATTCTCCTGGTGTAGCTAAACTTCTTGCTATTGTTCTTGGGTAACCAGTTCTTCTAATAAAATTAAAAGCATCTCCAGCACCACCATACATTGCAATAAAGTATTGTTCACCTAATAAGTCCATTTTGTCTTTAGCAACTGGGTATCCAGTACCATCAACAGCAGTTGTAGCTGCAGAGCCATTAAATTCTGCAACTTTAGCTGCTACCCAAGCAGTTACCTGAGCTGCACCTGGTGCGAAAGTATTGTCTGCACTACCATCTCTAGAACCAAAAGATTGAACTTTTGCAATAGATTTAGTCATTCCTGCTTCATAATGAGTTGCAGCAGCTGTAGGATTACCTAAAGCTAAATTTGCTTCCGCTTTCATGAAATCTACATAAGAAGCTAAATAGATTGGATCTATACCAAATCCAGCTCCACCTTTACCAAGGCCTACAGCTTGAGGATACAATAGATCCATAGAAGCTACATAACCAATATAAGCTCCACTACTATCAAATTGAGCTTCAAACGGAGTGTAATCAGCATTTCCATCAAAACTTCCACCTGCAGGATATACTCCTGAAGCAGTTCTTGTAAACCCATCTGGAGGAGTTCCTTCATCATTTCCATGCGTTCTACCCCAATATCCTAAAGGTAAAGAACACCATATGTCTTCATCCGGAGTAAATTGTAAATGAGCAGGCGCATCTTGTAAAGAACAACCTAATGTTTCACCATTTGGATCATCATCAAAAAGATAGATAGTTCCAGCTGGTCCAAATCTTCCATTTATATCTTGGAATATTGTGTAGTTTCCTGGAGTTCTCCATGTTTGTCTGTAGAAGTAATAACGTCTTCTAGGATCTGTATCTGCTGATAAATCACCATATTGACCAACCATAGTTTTCATTAACCAATTTGATTGGTATATGTTAGCACCTGAATTGTCATAATCTGCAGCATATGCAGGATGACGATTGTCTGGTGACAATACGTTAGTTCCATAACGAAACTCGAAATCATCAGCGGTATTTTCTATTACTCCTGTTGCAGACGCAACAGCAGCATAGTTACCTACTGTTAAATTAGCACGCATTTGTAACGTCTTAATAAGCTTCATCCATTTTCCAGAATCTCCTCCGTAAAAGAAATCTGTACCAGTCCCAATTGATGGACTTCCAGAAAAGTGTCCTGAAGCTTCAGATAACATTGCAAGAGCAGCGTCATAAACACTACTATCATCATCTACCATAGGCTTAGGATAATCTGATGAGTTATTTGCCTGACTCCAAGGAATATCTCCAAGAAAATCAACTAATTGCATTAAGGTATGTGCTTGAAGCGTTTTAGCTACCCCTAAATGATACGATAAATCTTTATCAGGATTGGCCTCACTTATCGCTTGAATTGCTAGCAAGTTAGGTTGGTTAGTACTGTAGAATGAATTCCAAGCACCTTCAACTGCTCCACTACCATAGTTATTAAAGTAATTTCTACCACCCATATAACTAATTCTACCCATACCAGAAGCATTACCACTAAAAGATCTTTGTGATCCTCTGTAAGATAACTGTATTGAGTTTAATAATAAATCAGGGTCTGCCTGATCACTTGACAGAGCATTTGGAGAAGCTAACAACTCCATCTCTGTGGTTTCACAAGAGTAGAAACTCGTAGCCGAAACGGTTACAAAAAGAGCTGCTACTATTAATCTGTATATATATTTCATGTTTTAAATTTTTTTAAAATGATAATTTTACACTAAGACCATACCTCTTAGTACTTGGTCCGTTTAGGTAGTCAAAACCTCTACCATTTCCAACACCAACTCCTGCAACGTTTGGATCAAAATTAGCTGCATCCGGTGTATTATAAGCATCGTACCATAAGTTAAATCCACTTGCAGTGATAGATAAAGCTCCAAATGGAGTTTTGTCTAAGACAGCTCTAGGTAAAGAATAACTTAAAGAAACCTCTTGTAAACGTAGTACAGATGCATCATATATAGTTAATTCTTTTGGGCCAAATAATAGATTAGAAAAATAATATTGTGAATTATTTATCTGTAGAGTATTTGGTTGTCCTGTAGATTCAAGGATACCAGGAAGAATAAAAGTTTTATTTCTATCTCCATTAATTAATCCTCTACCTAATAAAGTTGCAACTGTAGTGGTAGCAATATCTCCACCACTTGTATGACTCATAAGAAAACTAAAAGTAAAGTTCTTGTAAGACATTGAGTTACTAAGGTTCATTACGTAGTCAGGATTCGGATCACCAATTATAGGTGTTATAGATCTACCATCATCAAGAACAATGTTCCCTTCTGAAATGTAGTTACCAGAACCATTTATCAATAAATTACCATCTGCATCTCTTTTAATTCTAGTTCCAACAATTACTCCTAATTGTTCACCTAAGATAGCAGCATTTGCTCCTAAGACCGGTGAAGTAGAACCAGCATAAAGAATTTGATCATCTTCTTGTTCTGTAACAATTTGCTTGCTTTTAGAAAAGTTAATGTTTGTGTTCCAATTGAAACCATCACTTAATTCACTTCTAACTAAGTCTAAACCTAAATCTATTTCAATACCATCTCCTTGAACTTGTCCAATATTTACTTGCGACTGAGAAAAACCAGTACTATTTGGTAAATTTTTGAATACAATTAAATCTGTACTTGTTCTATCATAGTAAGAGAAATCTACTCTAATTCTTCTATCTAAAAATTGAGCTTCAAATCCTACTTCAAGTTCACTGATAAGTTCAGGCTTTAAATTTGGATTTGCTTCTGTACCACTAATTGAATTGGTTACAACACTTCCTTCTAAACCTCCATTAACTTGAGTGGTTTGATTTACAGTGTTAATTGTAGGATATCCTTCTGGGAAACCAGCAGACTGTCCTAAACCAGCTCTTAACTTTAGATAATTTAATCCTTTTCCGCTAGCTGATTTTAAACCTTCAAAAGCTGCTGTTGGTAAGAAAGAGAAACTCACACTTGGATATAATAAACTGTTATTTTCAGTTGGCAAGTTAGATACCCAATCTTGTCTTCCTGATAATGTCAAGAATGCATAGTTTTTGTAATCTATAGCTGCTTCACTAAAAAGACCTACAATATTTCTTTTTTGTAAGAACTGTATTGGAGATTGATTTTCGAAGTTAAAATGTGCAAGTGTTCCAAATACTATTTGACCTGTACTCGCAACTCCTTGTGCTTCATATGTTCTAGAACGACTCGTTGCTCCTACAACAAAGCTAATTCCAATGTCTTCACTAATGTCATAGTCACCATTGAAAGCAGCATAATGATCCCAAATATTTACATTGTTATCATATGTTGTTAAAAATCCAAATACCGCAGCATCAAAGTTTACACCATTTTTATTTGAGTACGCTTTATTTCTTTCATTATAAAAATCTAAACCTGCTCTATATGTAAAGCCAAGGTTATCATTAATTTCATAAGTTAATGAAGCTGTTGTAAACAATCTGTTTGTTAACTGTCCGTTAGAAGCATTTTTAACAGACCATCTTGGATTGATAATATCATTACCATTACGATAATAAATACTACCTCCGTTTTCTGGAATTTCAAAAGGTAAACCCATTAAATCAACATTTCTTGGTGTAAAGAATACATTTCCAAAAGTTGACCAACCTAAAGTACCATTACCTCTACTCGCAGCAACTGGAGGAGATTCAACACTACTTCTACTGTAATTCATAGAACCTTGAATCGTAAACTTATTACTAAGTTTTGCACGACCACCTACGGCTAAGGTATTTCTAATTACATTGTTTCCAGGAGTAAACCCTTCTTCATCTAAATGACTGTAATTAAGATTGTAACTTACATTACCATCATCAGATGAACCTCTCATGTTTACAGAAGTATTACTAATAACACCTGTTCTAAAGAAATTCTCAACACTATTGTATGGCTTCCAGTCATATCTTTCACCAGTATATTGTTGGTTTAAGATGTTGTTACCTCCTAAGAAATTGTTTAAGAATGCACCAGATCCATAAGGATGTTCTACTGTACCATCAGGTTGAATAGTTCCTGCAGGGTCATTGTTATAACCATCTACACCATCTGCATTAAAAGAAGGTCCCCAGTTACTGAAAAACCATCCAAAAGATTGATCAAATCCACCACCATACTGATCTTGATAATCAGGTAAAGAAGCGATATCATTGAAGAAAATAGATTGTGTAACAGAGATTTCACTCTTTTTAACACCCTTTTTCGATGATCCAGCTTTGGTTGTAATAACAATTACACCATTTCTACCAGCTGTACCATATAATGTTGATGCAGCTAAACCTTTTAGTACGTTAATACTTTCAATGTTGTTAGGATCTAAGTCTAAGAAACGACTTGAACCAACATTACCACTTAAAAAATTTCCTTGAGAATTGGTATCACTACTAAATGGTACACCATCTACAACGAATAAAGCTTGATTACTTCCAGTAATAGAAGAATACCCTCTAATTACAACATTTGTTGCTGAACCAGAAGTACCACTCTGAGATGTAATTTGAACACCTGATGCTTTACCAGATAAAACTCTAGCTACATCACCTTCAGCTCTTTGCTCAAGTTGTTCAGATTTTACTTCACTTACGGCATAACCTAAAGCTTTCTTTTCTCTTTTAATACCTTGTGCAGTAACGACGATTTCATCTAAAACCTCGCCACCTTCTTCAAGAACCACATCGATAACGTTGGAAGAACCAACACTTATCTCCACAGTCTTGTAACCTAGGTAATTAAAAACTAAAACGTCACCTGATTTAGTCATGATGGAATACTTTCCATCAAAATCAGTTTCGGCTCCTGTACTAGTACCTTTGATAATAACACTAACGCCTGGTAAACTACCAGTGTTGTCAGATACTGTACCAGAGACAGTTTTTTCTTGCGCAAATGAAATTTGCACAATTAACGCCAATAAAAGCGTCAAAACTCCTTTGAACTTTGTCTTCATATTTTATAATTTGAATTAATTACTCCAAATATCTTGCTTTTTTTTTAAAAAGCAATGGTTTATGTTAAAAAAAACTTAACAAAACATTCAAAACAGCTAATTATCAATATTGTTTTTTAAAAAAAAGATGTCCATTTTACGATTAGTTTCGAATTACTAAGCTTTGAGATATTATTTGAACTACTTCCGATAGCATACCCTAAGTTAACTTTATTGTTATTAATTTTAAATTGATATCCCACACCCAGACCACTGGCATTTTCTATGCTATTTAAGAGTGTGTTTCTAAAGATAGCGATGTCGGTTATTGAATATAAATATGATGATGTTGATATAAAATATCGATATTCTAAGTTTGAGTATGAGTAATAATTTGTAAAAATACTTTGCTCATTAATTCCTCTAATACTATTGGCACCTCCTATTCTAAATAATTCGTTGGTTAAGTAGTTGCTTGAGTTTAGAACCCCACTTTCGTTTTTAACATATATGTAACTTCGCTTGCTGGTTGGTATGTTTATATGTGTTGACATTTTTATTTTAAATTGGGTCACATTTATTGAAGTTTTTCTTTTTCCAGCTGTTATGTCTAAATTAATAACATATTTATTTCTATAGAGGTTCGTTTTTGAGTTTTTTGTTATGTTGTATTCTAGTCCAACAAATTGATTTGAATATGAATTTAGATTAGAATCAATATTTTCTGATAAATAATTAGATTTTTCATTTGAGTAAGAAATTGATATGTTAGATTTCTTATTTAAATCATATGTTGTTTTAATATCGAACTTTGTATTTAAAAATGTCGAATCTTGACGGTACAGATTAAATCCAACATGTGAAGAAAATGAAGAGTTAAATATATAAGGTATCACAGTATTAATTTTAAACTCCGATTTCTCTTTAGCTACTTTATTCCAAAATAGTTCAAATTTTTCTCCTGAGTTAAAAATATTATTTAGCTTCAAATCAAGATTTCCGTTTAATACTAAGCCTTTCCCACTCTCTTTTGATGCAAAATTGACAATACCATCAAAGTTGCTAGTCTCCAATTTATCAATATATAGGTAGAGATGGGTCGAGTCTTTTTTGAATAGAACTTCAGGTTCTTTTTTTTCACTAACAAAATCTAAGCGATTTGTGAGTTGAGAGATTTCTTTCATTTTTTGCTTCGAGAAAACGGTTTGGTTCTTTATTTTAAAAAACCTTTTAATGAATTTTTTTGGAAAATTTTCATAACCTTTAACGAGAACCCTGTCTATATTTCTTTTTGAAGATTCAATAATTTGTAATTGAAGAATTAAGGTGTCTTGAAGGTAGGTAGGATTTATAAATTTAATTTCTGAAAATGATTTTCCTTTAGCATCTAAATCAGTTAAAAGTAGATTTGTGAAGTTTTCAAAATCTCTAGTTTTTATACTTATTTTACCAGTAGTTGATTGTAAACTTTTGATGTTTAGCTTTTTTGGGATACTAATAATTATTTCATTGGTTTTTTTTCCTAAATCAAATACGGCAGTATACGTTTTTGCTGTTGCGAAAATCGTATCTATTGTAGTAATAAAAAAACCTATTCTTTTTAGTTTCGTCTGAATTGTTTTAAGTTCTTCTAAAACATCTTTCTCTAAAACATGTTTTTTTATATAAGGAACTTTAGTTAAAACCTTGGTTTGAACAGAATCTAATCCTATCAAGTTTAACTCAATATTTTGACCAATAATTCCATTAGAAAAAAAGCTTAAAAAAAGTATATATATATAAGGTGTAATTTTTTTATTCAAAATAGTTCTTATAAACGTTCAAATTTACTTTAAAATAAGAAATAACAACTGTTTTTCTTCATACAACAAAAAATTACTTGATGAGATTTGAATAGAAAGAAATTAATTGTACATTTGCGCACTCTTAAAAAAGAGTAAAATATTTAGTACAAACGAAAAATAGTAATAATTTAGTATGCCAACTATACAACAATTAGTTCGTAAAGGAAGAACCAAAATAACTAAGAAGAGTAAAT
>CAZAIL010000011.1:24410-25873 GCA_964485155.1 uncultured Flavobacterium sp. | reverse complement strand
ACTCATATCACTAACATTGCTTGTATTCCAATTACCAATTTCTTGATTAAAAGATTTTGCCCCATAAAACATAAGACTCATATTAGTAACACTACTCGTATTCCAATTACCAATTTCTTGATTAAAAGATATTGCCATATTAAACATACCTTTCATATCATTTACACTACTCACATCCCAACTTCCTATATCTTGATTGAAAGATGATGCATGTGTAAACATACCATCAAAATTAGTCACACTACTCACATCCCAATTGCTTATATCTGCATTAAAAGTCCGTTTGTTTATAAAAGCATTACGCATAGAGGTTACATTTTCAACATTCCAGTCTGGCATTATGCCATACTGACTATTTGTACATAGTCCATCAACTGGATTAGTAGATAAACAAGCATTTACAGCATTTTGAAAAGTAGCGTCTGTTAATTCTTGAGCATTAGAAATAGTGGAAATAATAAATAAAAACAATAGTGATAAACTAAATTTTTTCATAAAATAGGGGTTTTTAATAGTTCTTTACTAAACTGTAGTTGTAATTTAAGTAAAAAGGTTGCGTCTTAGTTCAATTTAATTTAAGTTTTTTAAGGATATTAGTAATTAAACAATAAATGTTTTTCTTTTTTCAATCTTTTTTTTTAAATTAGTTCAAAAGTAGGAATTAATTTTTTTTTATACAAGTTTACACGAAACCCCCCTAACATTATCCCCTAATGAAATTAATAATAGTTGATTATTCTTTTTTTAATAGTTTTATCAAAGATGACTTTGCTAATAAGTACTTTTTGGATAACAATATTTCTATTAATATATACCAAAATATAGAGGATGCATTACTTGATTTAAAAAGTCAAAATTTTATAGCAGATTATATTTTTGTAGATTATAATATCTCAATACTTATTGGATTTGGATTAATCTCCTTTGTAGGTCAGAAAACGCAATTTGTCTTAGTCGGGAATAGTAATAATACCAATATTAAACAGGCACATTCTATCAATAATTTATCAAAAACATTTAATTTACATTATGTAAATAAAAACTTAACAATAAGTACCATAGTTACTTTTCTTAAAAGTTCTCGAGATGTATTAGATTTAGATACGTATCTTATTTACTGTAAAAAAGAATATCACTTACTTAAAATAAATCAAATCATTTACATAAAATCTATTGGAGACTATATTAATATAGTAACAAAAAACAGGAATTATCTAGTGCATTCTACCATAAAAAAAGCCCAAGACCAGTTATCTGCAGTTTTTTTTAGGCCACATAGAGGTTATTTGATTAATAGAAAACATGTAGTAAAATACTCAGAAAAAGAAATTTTGACATCAAATGATTTTAGTGTACCTATCACAAAATCAAGATATAAAGAAGTGTTTTATACTCTTGGTACTTTAGAGTAAATTATTAATCAGTTTTATGTCATTAAACTTTGTTATTAACGAATTATGATT
>CAZAIL010000011.1:22398-24310 GCA_964485155.1 uncultured Flavobacterium sp. | reverse complement strand
CCAAAAGTATTTTATAAAAAATATCAATTACAAATTGATATCTACTAATACCACGTCCAATTTTTAAATTCAAGTCACCATGAAAAATATAAAAATTTGTTTTTTATTGTCAGCATTTACATTTACAGTATCTATTACGGCTCAAGATTTACACATAAATTCTGGTAGTACCATTACTGTATCGGCAGAAGAACAACTTCGTGTAGTTGACGGTTTAACAGTTGAATCAACTGGAATATTGCAAATTCTATCAAATGACACCAAAAGTGGTTCATTAATAGTTGAGGGTAGTTCAATTGGTGATATTACCTACAAACGATATTTAGGAGCAAATAAGTGGCTTAATATTTCTTCACCTGTTACCTCACAAGTCGTTAACAATTTTGTAACTAATGTTGACAATGATATTTCCACAGCTGGTAATCCTGTCCATACTTACGGGGTTTCATACTATAAAAACACAAATATTGCTGGTAAAAGATGGACTTACCACTCTCCAGCTGGACAAGCAGTTAACCAAGAAGATCTAACAGAATTAAATAGTGGATATCTCAAAAATGGACAGGGTTACAGTATGAAAAGAGACGCTGCGGGAACTTTCAGTTTCACTGGAGAACTTGCAACTGATAATGTAGTAATCGATATAGATACTGAAACAGGCGGACATAACTGGCATAGTATAGGCAATCCTTATCCCTCTTATTTACCTGGAAATAATCCAGCAGTTACTACCAATAACGTATTATCAACAAATCAGAATAATTTAGATCCAAATTATGTTGCATTGTATATCTGGGTTGATGGTCAACATATTCCAGTAAACCAAACTAGCGAATCCTTTTATTTAGCACCTGGACAAGGTTTTTTGATTCATTCTTTAGACAACGATGATACATTTATTTTCAATGAGAGCTATCAAAGTCATCAATATGGAGATGATGATTTTGAGAGAACTACAGACAATCAAATACCAAGTATTTTGTTAAGTTTATCTGACGGTACTACTCAAAATACAACTGAATTAAAATATATAGAATCAGCTACAACAGGTTTAGACCCTGGTTATGATGCTGGTACTTATTATTCTAGTATACCAGATTTAACAATAGACTCTCATTTGGTAAGCGATAGTCAAGGTATAGATTTTGCACTTCAGTGTTTGCCAGATAACAGTTATGAATCTATCATAGTTCCTATATCTGTTAGAGCTTCTATTAACTCAGAACTATCTTTTAGTGCATTGGTTACAGACCTACCAACATCAATAGATGTTTATCTAGAAGATACAGTTAAAAACACTTTTACAAAAATTAGTGAAGAAGCATATGAAGTTACTGCAGATGAGGAACTTGACGGTATTGGTAGGTTCTTTATATACACTACACAAAACACTATGAGTACTAGTAATTTTGCTGCTAATTTGATACAGATTTTTAAGATAAGTAACGAGGAACTTGGGATTGCAGGAACGGAAAATCTAGGAGCTTTGACTGTAACAATGTATACAGTAAATGGTAAAGAGCTTATGCTTAGATCTTTAAGTGAAGGTTTAGAGCATAACGTTGCACTACCTAGTTCATTATCTTCAGGAGTGTACATCATAAGAGTAAAATCTAATTACGGTGTTCAAACAAAAAAAGTAATAATAGATTAAATATAATAATGATAGAAAAGTTTAAACAAAATAAGGAAATTTCAAGAAAACAAGCGATATCAAAAATTGGTTTATATGGTAAATATGCTGGTTTAACAGCTTTAGGTACTTTTTTAATATTACAACCAAAAAAGGCTCAAGCGGCAAGTGCTGCTGACCCATTGGGTGAGGGTTCAGAAGGTCTTGGTTTTTGATGATTTTTTATTTTTATTAAATATCATTAAGCTAAAGTCTACTCAAATATTAATTAATCAATTT
>CAZAIL010000011.1:0-22298 GCA_964485155.1 uncultured Flavobacterium sp. | reverse complement strand
ATAAGAATAGCTACTGCAAAATTTGCTGCAGAGATAACAATAATTGGAGCTAAAATATGTCTTAAAATTATTCTAAAATTTGAATAACCTAAAGCTCTAGCTACCTCTAAATATTCTAGGTTCTTGGTGGTTAACACTTGACTTCTTTCAACTCTGGCAACTCCTAACCAAAATGGTTAAATATACTGCTATAAGTACCAGCCAGTAACCCTTTCCTACTGCTAAGTTGATTGCATTAACTAATAAAGAAGGTGTGTAGCAAGTGATATTAATAATTCACATAAATACATCTATTTTTTTTACAATAATACCCTGCAATTGCACCGATAGTAATGCCAAAGAAAAAAGATATAAAAACATCAAAAAAAAACTATAAAAATGAAAACCTCTGATTAATCAAAATAATTATAACAGAGAACTAGAATGATTTTTTAAATTGTATTTTTTTCAGAATAATATATTTTACGTCGATTAAATATTCGATGCTATGATTTCTTCAAATACTATCTTCTCTATGTATTACAAAAATAGTTCACTATAGTAAGGTGTTAATTTTGTATAAATGTGTAGTCTATTTCATTAGAACTGATTCTTTGATAATTTTGATAGAATTGATAGGAAAATAAATTCTTTAATTCCTCTATTTCAATTTGGTTAAACAATAAAATTAGATTTTCTTGAAGTGTTGGGACAGGAATATTTCTCCTTACTTTTGATGAAGGATAATTTTCATTCCAATATTCTGTATCTAATTGGAAAATATATTTTTTAAATTGAGTAAATTCTTTTTGAGTGAATTCAAAAAATATATTATTAAAGGTAAGATGGTAATGATGACAGTTTGTGCAAACCGTTAACTCTCCACTTTTTACTTTACCAATTGTTTTTATATAATTACACATAAATATTTATTTTTAGTAACAGTCTGTTCTTATTTGATTTTTAAATTTTTCTAGCTCTAAATTCATCTTTGACTCTGTAATAGATGATAGTATTTTTTTAACACCTGTCTCCATGGCTAAAGAACCACAAATCATAATAACTCCATTTTGGGATAAAACTCGAACAATAATTTCTGAGTTTTGTTCAATAAGTTGTTGAACATATTTTTTAGTTTTTCCTTCTCTAGAATATGCAATATTTAGGCTGTTTAGTTGTTTTTTTTGAATTGCTTGTGTTATGAAATCTTCATATAGCTTGAAAGAAGATTTTTTTCTACCCCCCCAAAATAAATGGGTTGGTATTTGATTAGTATTCTCATTTAACATTCCTAAAAAAGGAGCAATTCCTGTACCATTAGCAATAAGTATAACTTCTTTATATTGATTAGGAAAATGGAATTCTTTGTTTTTTTTCACTTTTCCAAAAAAAACAGATCCTTGTTTCATTTCATTCAAGTAGTTAGAACAAACGCCAAGCGAATGTTTTTTGACACTTAGTATTATATCGTTATTTAGTGACCCTATAGAGTAATAGCGCACCATTGAATCTTCATTAGGAGCTATTTCTAATAAATCACCAGCTTTGAATATTGTGTTTTTTGCTGGTTTTATTTGAATAATAAATGTATTATCTTCATTTAATGCTGTTTTATTTACTACCATAAAAGGGGCTAGTTTTTCAGGTTTCTTATTTATTGCATTAATTTTAAGTGGAATTTTAGTTTTTTTACTCCATTCAAAACTCCAATTTAAAAAATCATTATAATTTTGATTATGAATCTTATGAATTGGGATTGTTTGATTGAAATTTAATTTATTTATTAAAACAGTATCTATATCTATCGCAAATTGACAAAAGTCTGGATAAGCCAAAGATCCAAACCCAATGACAGAAAATTCTACTTTTTGTATTGGTTTAAATGTATTTATTTTTTTTAAAAATTTTTCACTATTTGATGGAGCTTCCCCAATACCATAGGTAGATGTGAGGATAAATAAGTGTTTTAAATTTTTAAATGTTGTGTATTTATTTAAATCTGTTATAAAAACTTTTTTGTGTGCTTTTTTTAGAGCATCAAAAAGAGCTTTAGCAAGTAGATACGTATTGCCAGTTTCAGAACCTACCAAAATTAAATACTCTGCATCTTTTTTATTGTACACATTAGCAGGGATGTAGTTAATTTTTCGTTTTCTTTGAAATGTCATAATAAAGCCAGAAAAAATAAAAAATAAAATTGATGCTGCACTAAGAAATAAAACTAAAGACCATAAAAAACTTCCCCGACCAGTGTGGAGTGATAAACTAATTGAGGAAGCCAAGACAACGAATGGATATTTTATAGTACTTAAAATTTCACCTGAATACTGATTTACAATTAGCTCTTTATTTTGTAATTTTAAATAAAATGTATCCTCTTTATCTTTAGAGAAAGGAAATTCAAGAATCTTTAAATCTTTTAATTTTGTATTTTTAAAAATTGAAAACTCTGATATTATCTTTTTTGAGTCTAGCGTTGGTTCTTTTATTTTATGAACAATCTTATTTTTAGGTAATAAAGAGAATTTCTCTAAGGAAAGATAGACTCCAGTTATGGTAATAAGTATAATAGGAATTAAACTAACTCTACCCAAGATAACGTGGTAATATTGATAAATATCTTCTTTTACAACTTTAGAAAAAAACTTTGCAATCCCTCCTTGTCTTTTGATGATTAATAATAAGCCTGTTATGGCTATCATTAAAAGTATAAAAGAGACTGCCCCTATAATTATTCTACCGGTAGTTTTTAAAAATAATGATCGATGTAAATTGGTTGCAAATTTATAAACGGGAGCCTTTTCAACAAGATATCCGATTTTTTTACCAGAATGAGGGTTTACGTAAAATTGTTCACTGGTTCCCTCTTTAGTTATTACGGATGTTATTATATGATTGTTGTAATCTTTTTTTATTGAAATAACTTCATCGTATTCCTTTTCTAGATTTGATATAGTATTAGCTAAAGAAATATTCTCAATATCAACAGTGTAGGGTCTTAGTTTTTCAGAAATAGGCTCCATCGCTAAAATTATTCCTGTAATACTAGCGATAAGAATAAATATGAATGACGATATTGCCAAGGTAAGATGACTTAATCTCCAAATTGAAAACACCATATTTTTTTGCTATTGCTTTTGGGAAACCATTCTAACATATCTAATAAACCCTATTCCATCAAACTTACTTTGAATATTTTGTGTAGTTAATTCAAATTCTATATCGTCTGTGTAATATTCTTTGTCTTCAACTGCAGTTTCAAATCTAATTTTATATCCTGCATCAATTTTGCTATTTTCCAATTCAATAATTGTAATAGCTCTTTCTCCTCCACTTATTGTAGCACCTGTTATTGCATCAATTTCTGTTCTGTTTTTTCCATAGAACTTCCACCATTTGGTGATATCATAATACCAATCCTCATCATCACCATGTACATATAATGTCTTTTCATAGTTCCCTTTTTCATCCAATAAAGAAATAGCAATATAGGCTCCTTCACCAGTATAATTCTTCATTTGTATTAAACACTTGTATTGAGTTGAATCTGTTTTATATGTAAACCCTAGTAATATGACGGAACTAAATAAAAACAGAACTATCTTAAGTAAATTTATTTTTTTCATATTTCTTATTTTAAAAAATTAATATCGGTGGCATTCTTTTTTAAAAGCTCATTTTCTAATGCAAGTTCATAGCTGCTTTCATCAAAATCGGTTTTAATTGTTTTATCGGCTCCAAAACGTATTAATAACTTAATCAATTCATCATTTTTACCAGTCATTATTGCTTTGTGAAGAGGAGTAATTCCATTATTATTTTTTGAATTTACTTCTATATTTTGTGAGTAAACCCATTCTAAGAATTCTACATCTTTAGTCTCTATGGCTAGATGATAAAGTGAGTTCCCGTCTTTTTGTTTTTGTGAAATATCAAAACCATTAGCAGAGAGAATCTCAACTTTCTCTCTTAGAAGATGAAATTTTGTAGG
Source organism: uncultured Flavobacterium sp. (assembly GCA_964485155.1). Lineage (GTDB taxonomy): Bacteria > Bacteroidota > Bacteroidia > Flavobacteriales > Flavobacteriaceae > Polaribacter. The sequence goes on along the minus strand of CAZAIL010000011.1, from coordinate 18,328 downwards.
TTTTAAATATTTTATTAAATAAAAGAAAAGATTATTTCCTTTTTTATCCTTTACTAATACATCTGCACCCGATTTAACTAAGAATTTAATAACACTTACAGAGTTTCTTTGAACTGCATTTGTTAGTGCAGAAACTCCTTCTTTATTACGATAATTTATATCCTTCACATGTTGATATAAAAATTTCACAGTATTCAAATCATTCATATATGATGCATTTAAAAAAGGAGTATTTCCTTGCTTGTTTTTTTGATTAATGCTTACACCTTTTGAGAGAAAGTAATTATAAATACTTAATTCTTTCCCTCTAAAGGCGATAGCATGAAGAGGATTAGTTCCATTGTTAGTGATTACATTAGGGGAAATTCCTAGTTTTTCTAAATATAGAAAAGACTCTAATGTATTGGGCTTATTCCTAACTCCTCTACTGGCAAGGATCATAGCATTTTCTCCCTGTTTATTTAATTTTTTGTAAGTAATGCCTTGTTTTAACAAATATTCCATTAATGGTATGTTTCCAGCTTTGGCAGCATAATTAAAAATGCCATTTCCATTGCTATCTGTTGTTTTCATATCTATTCCTTTTGACGTAAAATAGTTGATTAACGAAAAATCTTTTATATGTGGTGTGACAAGTAATAAAGGATTGGCTCCATCAAGATTTTTTTCTTTTGTTATATCTGCTCCATTTTTAATACAGAAATCATAGAGTTTTGTATTTAATTGACCTGTGGTAGCTGCAAAATTCATCAAAGAATATCCATGACTATCAATAATGTCAGTATCAGCTCCAAGACCTAACAATAATTTCATGATATCTAGATTGTCTTTGTACACTGCCCAGAAAATATAAGTTCGTCCATCATGAGTTAATTTATTCACTCCATTTCCATCCTTAGATAACAAGTATTCAATTGTTTTGTTATCAACTTTCTCTAGTAAAGCATATGATACAGCATCAAAGGAGCTCCAACTTAACGCAGAAATATCGTGACCCTCACTTATTTTTTGATCAATATTTTTGATAGTAGGATTTGTTTTCCAATAAGTACGATCTATGAAAACATTCTCATTTTGACCAAAAATTTTTAGCGAAATACAAAGAAGTACTATTAAAATATTTTTTTTTGTCCACATAAATTTTACTATTTAATTACAAACGCTTCAATTATATCTCGTATTTTTTTTTCTTCGCTGTAATTTTCAGAGAATAAATGTTTGTAAAGAACTTTGTTGTCCACTTTGTTTTTAAGTTCTAAGGTTTTGTTTCTGGCATATACTTCATCCCATTTATTTCTTACCATCACCCATTTGTCATTTTTTTCTTTCCACCAATCTTGAGCCACTCTACATTTATCATCATCTACTCTAACATATTTGTTAACTCCTTTTTCTTGAGCAATAATTTGATCTTCCTTGTCTTTTTCTCTAATGACTTTATCATTATCTTGATCATGTATCCATCCAAAGCTTGTTATTTCATGTCTATTGCCTCTAGAAGTAATATTGTAGTCACTTCTTTTGGTATATTCTCTTCTTGGTAATGGAGCATCTGTTTTATTTTCCCAATAACTCTTTCCATCTACATGAACCCAACTTCCTGAGCCCTCATATCTTGGGCTATCATCAACCTGATATACTTTTTGTGTCCATTGCTTCTTAACGCTGGAAGGTTTTTTATTTTCATACTTCCAAAGATTATCTCCATTGTACATGTAGAAATCTCTATTTTCATATATCCAATCTTGTCTCCAATGCTTAATAATGAATTGATTGGAAGGTTTTCCGACAACTAATAAATGCTGAATAGAAATTTTATTTTTATCATCAGTGACTAGTTGTGCCCATTCTAATCCTTTAGAAGTTTTTGATTTAGATGGCTTATAGTTCGTGTTTTCACTGTAATTAAATGTTTCAGCAAAATTAAATGTTACTTCAAAACAGCCACACATACTTTTAATAGCTTTTTGGTCTTTCTTTTTTTTGTTTTGTGCATTTACAGTAGATATAAAACAACTGATAAATGTAATTAGTAGGATTTTTTTCATTTTTTCATTTTTAGTAAATAAATGTAAAGTTTATTTAGACTGAATTAAAATAATATATATATTTGCAGCAAATATAAAATAGAATGAGTCTAAATAAAAATAATACTCACATTTTTTTTAAACTATTATTTTCAGTTTTAAAGATGTTTTTAGGGGTTTTAAAAAAATCACAAAATATAAAGTATGTCTATGTGTTTTTAACTTTTTTTATTTTAACTCATTCTTTTTCTCAAGATAAAAATCAAATAATACAAGATACTACGTACACTCAAAAATTAAATGAGGTAGTTGTGACTGCACAGTTTAATCCACAATCGGTAAAAAAATCTATTTTTGAAGTAAAGGTCATAAACAGAAGAGATATAGAACAACGTGCAGCTAATAATTTAGCTGATCTATTAAATCAAGTTTTAAATATTAATATAACACCCAACACATCAACGGGAAAATCTGGTGTTAGTTTATTTGGACTGGATGCTCAATATTTTAAAATATTAATAGACAATGTTCCTGTTATTAACGAAGAGGGCATAGGAAACAATGTTGATTTAACACTCATAAACTTAGACGATATTCAACAAATAGAAATTGTTGAAGGTTCTATGGGTGTTCAATACGGCGCCAATGCTATTTCTGGTGTTATTAATATTATTACTAAAAAATCTTCTCTTGAGAAAACACAAATAAATATTTATACACAGGAGGAAACTGTAGGTAACGAGTTTGAGTTGTTCCAAAAAGGAAGGCACATACAATCATTAAAAATAGGACATAACCTTACAGAGAATATTTTTATAAATACCGCTTACATACGTAATTCATTTGGGGGCTTTTGGAACAATAGAAATGGAGAAGTTTATGATGAAAATGATGGCTTAAGAGGTCATGAATGGCTACCTAAAGAACAACACAACGCCAAATTACTTTTCAATTATAAAAAAGAAAGGTTTAATCTTTTTTATAAGTTTGATTACTTTAATGAGCAAATAGACAAATATAATGACACCGTAGATTTGAATGAAAATCCTTCAACTGCTTCAACTGATCCATTAGCTCTAGATGAAATTTATACAAATAATAGATTTATTCACCACTTAAATTCTAATGGGTTTTTCTCTAAAAAAGTGCGTTATAATATATCTGTATCTTATCAAGAACAAACAAAAGATCTTGAAACATATACCTATCGTATTAGAAAAAATGAAAAATTAAATAGACAAAAAGGAGAATATCTATCAAGAGCCGCTTTCTTTTCTAGAGGAACATTTAGTAATTTAATACAAACAGACAACTTTAATTTTCAGGCAGGTTACGAATTAACGAATGAAAGAGGTTCTGGCTCACCCTTGGCAATCACAATAGATCCTGAGGATACTATCACTAAACAACGATTAAATAATTATGACTTTTTTACATCTTCAGAACTAAAGATTTCAGAGCAATTTTCCCTACGACCAGGAGCAAGAGTGTCATTTACCAATTTATTTGATAATCAGTATGTATTTTCTTTAAGTTCTAAATATTTATTTAAAAATGATGTAGAGCTAAGGACCGTTATTGGTTCTGCCAATAGGACACCAAACTACGATGAGCTTTACACTTATTTTGTTGATGTAAATCATGACGTTCAAGGAAACCCCGCACTAAATCCAGAAAATGGTATGTCTGCATTTATGCATTTAAAAAAACAATATACAGTAGCCAATGATCTTGTAAATGTAAAAAGTAAAATAAGTGCTTCCTATATAAATGTAAATGATAGAATAGAACTAATCGTAGTTGAGCAAAGTCCTCTAGCTTATCAATATAATAATATTGATATTTATAAATCTTTTGGTTTATTTACGGAACATGCATTACAGTTCAAGCAAATAAAACTAAAATTAGGTGCATCACTTCTTGGAGTTTCTAAGATTTTAGATAGTAGTATAAGCTCCAAAGATGATTTTTTATATAATGTTCAGCTAAACAGTAGCATAAATTATATCCTACAAGACCTAGATACCTCTATCTCGATTTATTATAAACACAACGGAAGACAACTTCAATTTGTAGAGCGTACTAATTCATTAGGAAATCAAGAATATCAAAAAGGAACAACACAGTCTTTCGATTGGTTAGATGCTACAGTAAAAAAATCATTTTTAGATAAGAAAATAGAAACCACTTTTGGCATTAGAAATCTATTAAATATATCATCTGTTGGCACAACTGCATTTTCTGGAGGTGCCCATACTGCAGCCCCAAGAAACATACAATTAGCCTACGGTCGATCATATTTCTTAAAACTTGCTTACAACTTAAACATTTAGAAAAATGAAAAATAAATACATTAAATTATACTTTATAGCCATTAGTATTCTAACAATAACATTTAGTTCTTGTAGTAAAGATGAGAGTTTAGAAAGTGACCCATTTGTTGTAGCATTTGAGAGTTTATCTAAAAACTTAATGGATATTGAAAATGATGAAACTATAGTATTAGTATATTCAGAAATTGCCTTAGAAAATGGTTCTGTAATAATTAATATTAATCCCAAAAATGCTACTTATGGGATAGATTTTATTACCATACCAGCAGCATCAGATAATACCATTACCCTTCCTATTTCAACTGGAGAGTTTGAAAACTCAATAGTATTTAAGAAATTAAATACCATCCTAGATGAAACAACAGAAATTGAATTTGTTGTGATGTCCATCAACTATAATAATTCAAATATTCAAGGATATAGTAATTTTTTAATTAATGCTTCCGCTTCACTAGGGGGAAGCTTTTCACCAGAAGTTGGTGGACCAAACGAAGGCAATCAGGTATTCGTAGATTTGAGTAGTCAACGTTCAACTTTAGCTAAAAGAGACACTTGGGATTTAGGGTTTTATAGTGGAAATAATTTTAGAGTAACAATCAATGGTTCTATTTTTATGGCTGCTAAGTCACTCACAAGTAACAATATAGATGCGATTACTGAAGCTGACGTAGCAGCTTTACAACCTCAGGTAGCTGTTGGTACTTTTAACCCAACTAATGCCGCTTATGTAGATGCTCCTAATGGAGACATATTAGAAACGGCTATAGCTGAAATATCTGAAAATGATAATGAAAATCCGGTATATCTTCTAAACCTTGGTTATGAAGTTGGAACAGACATTCCAACTCCTGGAAGTGTTGCTATTGCTGGAGATCAGAGAGGTTGGAAAAAAATAAGAATTTTAAGAAATAACAATAATTATATACTACAATATGCGAATTTAAATGATTCTGCTCACGAGGAAATAATTATCTCTAAAAGTTCAGTATTTAGTTTTAACCATTTTAGTTTCAATACAAATACTTTAGTAAATGTAGCGCCACAAAAACAAAAATGGGATCTCTGTTTTACAGTTTTTACTAATGTGTTAAGTGGCGCAGGAAGTTATGGGTTTTCTGATTTTACGGTTCATAATAGAAATGGTGGTGCATTAGCTTACAAAGTAAATTCATCAGATTTTCAATATGATGATTTTGGGATTAATAACATTATAGAACCTAACTTCTCCAGAGATATAACTACCATAGGTAGTTCTTGGAGAAGTGTGTTTGATCGTATTGCTTATAATGATCGATTCTATATTATTAAAGATCCAAACGGAAATAATTACAAAATTAAATTTTTAGCGCTTACCAATGATGATGGTATCCGTGGCTATCCAGAATTTGAATATAAACTATTACAATAACTACTTTTTTTAATCTTTAAATACTACAATAATGAAAACAAAATTACATTTTTTATTTGCCATGTTTATTGGCATGTCTTTTTTACAAGCTCAAGAAATAACCGTAAATACCAGTATGGGTTCAAGCTATTCTAATCAAGTCTTTTATAAATTAGACACAGAAGCAGAAGTATCTTTTGCTGCAAACTCGTGGGATATAGCCATGTTAAGAACAAGTGCATATGATTTTGCCTTGAGAGTTAATGGAGGTGTCGGTATCAATGTTTTTGAGGCTTCAAATAATCTTGCAGATTGGACTGCAATAGACGTTTCACAGGAAGCTTCTTGGACACAATTATACAACAGCGATACACAATGGAATGAAGGTGCATTTGATCGAGGGTCAGCTACTTATGGTTGGGGTGAATATAATTCTACAACACATCATGTAGAAGGAACCGTTGTTTTTGTCTTAAAATATTCAGATGGTACCTACAGGAAATTTATAAACGAAGATTTTTATGGAGGATATACTTTTAAATATAGTACTTGGAATGGTTCTAATTGGTCTACAGACCAAACTGTCACTATTCCAAATTCAAATAACCCAAGTAATACCTACAACTATTACTCATTAGAAAACAATACAGAAGTTGTTGCAGCTCCTGCTACTTCAGATTGGGATTTAAAATTTACAAAATATTATACAGAGGTAGCTCCAAACACAATGTATCAAGTCACTGGTGTATTACACAATACTACCATAGAAATTGCAGAAAATGATGAGCCTCAAGGGATGCCTTCAAATCCAAGTTTAACCTATTCTACAGATATTAATACTATTGGATGGGACTGGAAATCTTTTACAGGAGGAAGTTATAGTGTAGATTCTCAAAAATCTTTTTATGTAAAATATGAAAGTGGAACCATATACAGATTATATTTTACCGATTTTTCAGGAAGTAGTTCAGGAGATTTGTCATTTAATTTTGAAGATGTTACAAGCACTCTAGGAATTGAAGATATTAATGAAGATATTTCTTTTGGTATGTATCCGAATCCATCAATTGATAAAAAAATAAATTTGATATATGATGTTTCTAAATTAACTGCTGATAAAAATGAAGTTTTAATTTATGCTGCAACTGGTCAGCTAGTGTTTCAAAGTACATTACACAATAATACTGGTTTTTATAATAAAAACCTTGACCTATCTTCTTTAGCAAGCGGCATGTACCTTCTTAAATTTATATCTGGTGAGCATAGCATCAGCAAAAAAATAATTTTAAGATAACTTACTGATTGCTAACAATTATTTTTTGGTAATTTTTTTATCATATTTTTTGTTTGAATTTAGCTCCTCATTTTGAGGAGCTTTTTTTTATAATTTTTTATGAGAACAATATCATTAAAAACATTAACAAACCTCTTAGTGTATTTAAGAATTTTTAAATCAATAATTAGAGTTAAATACCTTACGCTTTTACATCTAAAGCATCTCTTAAGGCATTTCCTATAAGCATACACGCCATTACTAAACTCATAATTGCCAGCCCTGGGATGATAGCTAAAAAAGGTTTTCCTAAAATAATGTAGTTGTAATGATTTTTAATGATTGCGCCCCAAGATGGTGTGGGAGGTTGTGCTCCAATACCTAAGAAACTTAAGCCACTTTCTATAAGAATAGCTGCTGCAAAATTTGCTGCAGAAATAACAATAATTGGAGCTAAAATATTTGGTAAAATATGACGAAAAATAATTCTAAAATTAGAATAACCTAAGGCTTTAGCTGCTTCCACATATTGATGTTGCTTAGTGGTTAACACCTGACCACGAACAACTCTGGCAACTTCTACCCACATGGTTAATCCAACAGCTACAAATACCTGCCAGTACCCCTTTCCTAATGCTAAGGTAATTGCAATAACTAATAACAAAGTAGGTATAGACCAAGTGATATTAATAATCCACATAATGAATACATCTATTTTTCCACCATAATAGCCTGCAATAGCCCCAATAGCAATGCCAATGAATAAGGATATAAAAACAGCAATAAATCCTATAAAAAATGAAATTCTGGTTCCAATGATCAATCTACTTAGCAAATCTCTACCATATTTGTCGGTTCCAAAATAAAAAGTTCTCTTCTTAATGTACTTATAAGGGTTACTCCCTAATAGATTTAAGTTGATCGTTTTTGATAATCTATCACCATAACTAATGTACTCTAATTCTTGTTCAAGGATGTTATACGATTGAATAGGAATTTCTGTATCAGTGTTTATGGTTCCAAAAAACAGTCTATTAATAAAAGATTGTGTTCTTTTTTCTTTCGAGGGAATTGTTAACATATAAACAGAGAAACCTGGTTTTTTTGAATGAATTTCTACATGCATTTGATTTGCATTCTGACTATTGTCTGGTGCTATAAGGTAGCCAAACACAGCAATAAACCCACAAAAAATAACAAACCAAAAACTATATAAGCCAAGCCTATTTTGCTTGAATTTTTGAATGGCTAGTTGAGAAAGTGATTTTGATTGGTTTGACATCTTTACAAAAGTAAAAAACCTAATAGTTTATGCAAACATATTAGGTTTTTAGTGTTTTAATTTCTTTTATTTAGTTTATTTCTTTACTATCTCTTGATTGCTAACTAATTTTAATTCACTCAATACATTCAATGCTTCAGAAATATACATATCTTTTGCTAGATTTTTATGCCAAGTATTTCTCTTTTCTTTTAAATCTATATTCTCCTTAAAAAGAGATGTTTCATATAATGGAGAATCAAATGCCAAACCAGATTGGTATTTGAAAACTGACTTAAATTTTTTCACAAATTCTTCTCTTTCTTTTACATCTTTTTGGTATTGTTTATAATTTAGAGAATATAAAGAATCATCTTGTTCTTTTTTTAACCATTTAGCGTATTCATCTACTAATTGAAATTTAGGATCATTATTTATTCTTTCAATACTTGTTGAAACAACGTCAGAGAAATTACTGTAAGAGTTCACTTGAGTGTATGATGCTTGAGGTACTTTATCCCATGGTAATGCTCCCTCTAAATCTCGTTCTCCATACTTCATATAACTAAAACGGGTTGGCATTGCAATGTCTGAATAAACACCCTCTACTTGTGTTGAACCACCGTTAATTCTATAAAACTTTTGAATAGTCATTTTTAGGTATCCTAAATCTTGATCATAATTTGGATAAAATTTATTTACTGGTAGAATATTTTGAACGGTTCCTTTTCCGTAAGTCTGATTTCCTCCTAAAATCACAGCTCTGTTATAGTCTTGCATGGCTGCTGCAAATATTTCTGAAGCTGATGCAGACAATTCATTTACCAATAGAACTAACGAGCCTGTCCATTGAATTTTTTTATTAACATCTTCTTTCACAATAGGAGCTTCATTTCTGTATTTTATCTGAACAACAGGTCCTTTATCTACAAATAAACCAGCAATTTTTATGGCTGTATCTAAAGAACCTCCTCCATTATTTCTTAAATCAATTAATAAGCCCTCAACATTTTCTTCTTTAAGACGTTCAATTTCTTTTTCCATGTCTTTAGCCGAATCCCTAAAGTTTCTGTCATCAAAATTAATATAGAATTTAGGTAAATTTATTACGCCATATTTTTTACCATCTTTTTCTACGACAGATGATTTTACAAAAGTTTCGTCTAATTGAACAATATCTCTAGTAATTGTAATCACTTTAGTGGTACCATCGATTTTTTTCTTGACAGTTAACAATACTTTCGTATCCTTAGGACCTTTTATAAATTTAATGGCATCGTCTAAGCGCATTCCTACAATATCTAATGGTTCTTCGTTTTCTTGAGCCACTTTTAAAATAATATCACCATCCTCTAATTCACCCTGCTTCCAAGCTGGTCCACCAGAAACCAGTTCTACTATATGGGTATAAATACCTTTCTTTTGAAGACGGGCCCCAATCCCCTCTAGTTTTCCAGACATATCTTGATCAAAACTTTCTTTAATATTTGGAGCCATGTAGGTAGTATGAGGGCCAAAAGCACCAACAATACTATTTAAAAAAGTAGAAAACCAATCTCTATGCTCTAATTCATCTATACGGATATATAAATTTTCCATAGAGGTCATTACTTCCGCTCTTGCTTTTTTTTCTAAAATAGAAAAAGATCTTTTCTTGTATAATTTGTCTTTCTTAAACTTCTCTTCGTCTAAGTTTTCTTGCTCTTGAATTCTATCTATAGTTTGTAATTTGAGTTGCTTTCTCCAGAAATTTAAGAGTTCTTTTTCAGAACTAGCATATGCTTGTTTTTTGTAGTCTAAATCAATAATCTCATCTTTTTTGTAATTAAAAGATTTATTTAAAATGACAGCATAGTAATTTTTTGCATTTTTAATTTTATCCAAAAACCGACCATAAACTAGGCTGTAAAATGCAATATCAGATTCTTTTAATTGATTGTCTATTTGAAACTTATATTTAGAGAATTCTTTAAGATCTTTTTTTGTAAAGTATCTTTTTGAGGGGTCTAATCCATCAATAAAATTATTGAATACTATTTCAGAAAACTCATCATTTAATTCTTTTTCTACATAATGACCACGAGTAAGCATGTAGTTAAGTACAGAAATTAAAACTTTGTCTTTTTCTGGATCTGGACTTTTATTATCTGATGTGTATGCAAAACTGATACTACTTATTAATAAAAAAAGTGATAAACAGGGTATAAGAAGTTTCTTTTTCATAAATGTATATTGGTGCTATAATTTCTAAAATAACGTCTAGCTAATGTACTAAAATGACGTCAAATAATTGTGATGGATAATCTTAATGTTCTGGTTACTATTTGTTTGTTTTTTTGTTAGTGAATTCTGAATTAAAATCTAATGAATCTTGTTATTATAATTAATTGACAACTAATAAATGATACTAACTCTACAATATTACTTAAAAAACTATTGAGACCTTCTTTACAAAATGTTAAAAAAAATATTCATGTAAATTGACTTACATTTGTGTGAAATCTTATAAAAAATGGCAAAAAAGAGACCTTTAATCTTAGTGACAAATGACGATGGGATTACTGCTCCTGGTATTAGAGCACTGATTCAAATTATGAATAAAATAGGAGATGTTGTTGTAGTTGCTCCAGATAGACCACAAAGTGGAATGGGGCATGCAATTACTGTAGATAATGTATTGCATTGCAATCCAATAACCATAGATGATGGACCACAAATTGAATACAGTTGCTCTGGTACTCCTGCAGATTGTGTAAAGATGGCAATAAATGAAATTCTAAATAGCAAGCCAGATCTATGCGTTTCTGGAATTAATCATGGAGCAAATTCATCTATCAATGTTATATACTCTGGAACCATGAGTGCCGCTGTTGAGGCAGGAATTGAAGGTGTTCCAGCCATTGGGTTTTCACTGCTAGATTTTAACTATCAAGCAGATTTTAAACAAGGGGAAGAGTTTGTGAAGAGAATCACATTAAGTGCTCTTAAAAATGGCATCCCAGAAGCTACCGTCTTAAATGTAAATATTCCAAGATTAAAAGAAGAGAATATTAAAGGAATAAAAATTTGTAGACAAGCAAATGGCTATTGGCGAGAAGACTTTGATAAACGAAAGAGTCCGTTTGGAAAAGAATATTATTGGTTATCTGGAGAGTTTGTAAATAAAGACAAAGGAGAAGATACCGATATTTGGGCATTAGAAAACGGATTTGTTTCTATTGTGCCAGTTCAATTTGATTTAACGGCTCATCATATGATTCAAAAATTAAATTCATGGGAACTATAAAAAAAGAGATTTCTATTGGTTTTGTGATTTCTATTCTAGCAACTGCTTGCGGTGTTTTTTTATACTTACAATACTTCTCTAAATATGGTTTTGAAGAAACAATTCTAATGATACAAAAAGGTAATTTATATGCTCAAGTACTTTCATTAGCTGCCTTACCTAATCTATTTGTATTTTTTATTTTTATAAAGAAAAAACAAGATTACAGAGCCAGAGGTGTGTTAATGGCATCTATTTTAACAGCTTTAGTTACCTTTGTCTTAAAGTTTTTATAGTTAGTAAATGTTTATCATTTCGAGTGGAGTCGAGACGTTTTTTATTTAGGTATCGATTCCGCTCGAACTAATTTTTTCATTTTTTATGAAATATTATATCATTGCAGGAGAAGCTTCCGGAGATCTACATGGTTCTAACCTAATGAAAGCATTGTTGGAACAAGACAACAAAGCAGAAATAAGGTTTTGGGGTGGAGATTTAATGAGTACGGTTGGTGGAACTCTTGTAAAACACTACAAAGAAAGAGCTTTCATGGGATTTGTAGAGGTATTCATGAATCTTAGGAAGATTCTTGGAATGATTTCTTTTTGTAAAAAAGACATCAGTAATTTTCATCCAGATGTTCTTATTTTTATTGACAATTCAGGGTTTAATCTTCGTATTGCTTCTTGGGCCAAACCACTAGGATACAGTACTAATTATTATATTTCTCCTCAAGTTTGGGCTTCCAGAGCCAACAGAGTAGAAAAAATTAAAAGAGTTGTAGATCAGATGTATGTGATTCTTCCTTTTGAAAAAGAATTCTATAAAAAATACGATTACGAGGTCGTATTTGTTGGACATCCCTTAATTGACGCTATTGCAGATATAAAACAAGTTGACGAAACTATCTTTAGAAAACAGCATAATTTATCAGATAAACCTATTATAGCCCTTTTGCCAGGGAGTAGAAAACAAGAAATATCCAAAATGTTATCCGTCATGTTATCCTTAACAGGTGACTTCTCGGAATATGAATTTGTCATTGCTGGAGCTCCAAGTCAGCGTTTAGATTTCTACACATCAATTATTGGTTCTAAAAATATTTCTTTTGTAGACAATAAAACCTATGATTTATTAAGTGTTTCCTATGCAGCATTGGTTACTTCTGGAACAGCTACGCTAGAGGCTGCATTGTTTAAAGTGCCTCAAGTTGTTTGCTATAAGGGAAGTATGATATCTTATCAAATAGCCAAGAGAATTATAACGCTTCGCTTTATTTCTTTAGTAAACTTAATTATGGATAAAGAAGTGGTGAAAGAATTAATTCAAAATGATTTTACCAAGAAGAATCTCACAAGAGAATTACATAAGATTCTAGATACTAGTCATAGAACGTTACTTTTTGAAGCCTATTACCAATTAGAACAAAAATTAGGAGGAAAGGGAGCTTCTGAGAATACGGCTACTTCTATAGTCTCAAATTTAAAAAAGTAAGTTTTCAATATCATTTTTTTTAGTAACTTTAGGGTGCTATGAAAAAGTTGCTAGGATATCTTCCCTTTCACTTTTTACTATTTCTTATTGCGGGTATTTGTTGTCAGTTTTATACAGGTTTCTGGAGTTTTGGGATAGTAGGTTTTTTCTATATACTGATATTTCTCTTTATTCTAGGCTGTTTATTCAGAGATAGGTTACTCTTTGTTTTCATTTCATGGCTTTCTTTTTTCTTCATAGGAATACTGCTTATATACGGAGGAGATGCAACAAAAAGTAATAATTATTTTGAAAAACACCTAAATAATACTTCAAAGGCAATATTAGCGATAGACAAAGTTCTAAAACCAGGGAATTATCATTACAAATATATGGCTGAGGTACTTCAGATAGACCATCAGAAAACTACTGGTAGCGTACTTATTAATATTGAAAAAGATAGTATTGCATCGTTCTTTAAAATTGGAGATCGTATCCTTATAAAAAATAAATTTATTGCTATTAAAGAATCATTAAATCCTCACCAGTTTAACTATAAAAACTATTTAGTAAAACAAGGAATTCACCTACAAGTGTATACTACAAAACAAGAGCTGTTGTTGTTAGATCAAACTTCAACATCCTTTTTAGGGTTTATAGCTGCCTTTCGTTTAAAAATTCAGCAATCATTGCAACAATATGACTTTTCAGAAGATGAATTGGCTATTATGAATGCGTTATTATTAGGGCAACGACAAGACATTTCTAAAGAATTAACAGCCAACTATTCTAAAGCTGGTGCCATTCATATTTTGGCAGTATCTGGATTGCATGTAGGTATTATTTTATGGATGCTTTCCTTTGTGTTAAAACCCTTAGAAAGATACAAGAAAGGAAAGGTCATAAAGCTAGTCTTGGTACTATTATTTCTATGGTTTTTTGCGGTATTAGCGGGGATGTCTGCTTCAGTAACAAGAGCTGTAACCATGTTTTCAGCCATTGCTATAGGGCAATTTTATAATAAAAGAAATGCAGTAGAACACTCATTAATTTTTTCTATGTTTATTTTGTTGCTATTGAAGCCTCTATTTTTATTTGATGTAGGTTTTCAGTTAAGTTATCTAGCTGTATTTGGAATTATTTGGGTGCAACCGGTATTTTATCAATTATGGAAACCCAAATACTATATTATAGACAAAGGATGGCAATTAATTACAGTATCTACAGCGGCTCAGCTAGGAGTCTTACCAATAAGTCTATTTTATTTTCATCAATTTCCAGGATTGTTTTTTCTTTCTAATCTATTAATTATTCCTTTTCTGGGGGTAATTTTAGGTACAGGAATTATTGTTTTAGGGCTTTCATATCTAACTATATTGCCCATACTTTTAGTTGATATCTATGGTGGTATTATTTCAATTCTTAATAGGCTTGTTGCTTTTATAGCAAGACAAGAAGCTTTTTTATTTTCAGACATTTCATTTTCTTTCATAAAAATGTTTTTTTCTTACTTAGTAATCATAGCATGTTTTCAATTTTTTTTAAAAAGAAATGCAAAAAGATGTTTATTTTTTTTAAGCTCAGTAGTTGTTTTTCAATCTGTATTTTTCTATGAGAAATATCATATTGAAAAAAATAATGAATTTATAGTATTTCATAAAAGTAGAAATTCAATTGTAGGGATTAGAACAGGCAGTTTTTTAGAAGTATACAACGATATGGATTCTTTAGTTACCAAGCAAAATTTATTAAAAAATTACAAAGTAGGAGAGAATATTCAGTATCAAAATTATCAAAAATTACCAAATATTTTACAGCTGAATAAAAAAATTGTATTATTCATAGATACGGCAGGTGTTTATAATCTTACAGACTTACAACAGCCAATTTTGGTGTTACGTCAATCTCCAAAAATTAACATAGAACGTCTTATTAATAGGCTTCAGCCTACAATAATTATTGCAGACGGATCTAATTATAAAAGCTACGTTAGACGTTGGAAAGCTACCTGCTTAAAGTTACAGATACCGTTTTGGTCTACTGATGAGTTAGGAGCATATATTAAAAAATAAGAAAGATGCTTACGACTATTTTAAATTGCTTTTAAAACTTTTAATATGCTCTTGCCATGTAGCTGTTTTGTATTTTTCTTCAGCAAAATAAGTAACCACTTGTTCCATAGTTTTTGGATTGAGATATCCAGGAACTCTGTCTAATAATTCTAATTTTTCATTCATAAAAACTGTAGTAGGGTAACTTAGTTTACCATTAAGTAAACTAGCTGTAAATTCGTGATATCCGTTCCTTCCGGAAGGTTTGAACTTAAAGACGTAGTCATTATAAACAAGATCTTCTTTTTGTTCTCCATCTAATTTTACTGCATAAAAATTTTTATTAATATAAGCTGTAATTACTCCTTCTCTATAGGTTGTTCTGTCCATTTTTTTGCAATAGCCACACCAATCTGTATAGACATCTATAAGCACAGGCTTTGGGTTTTCTTCCGTAAGCACAACGGCTTGCTCAAAAGAAATCCAGTTTACTTCTTGTGCTCTAAGTTGACATGTTATTGAAAATAAAAAAAGCAATACAACTATTTTCTTCATATTTTTTAGGTCCAAATTGTTACAACAAATTTACATAAAAAAAGAAAGGCATCAATATGTGATGCCTTCTCAGTATTTTTTTAATTACAATTAGCGAACTCCGTGCATTAGTTTTTTTATGACTGGATATAATAAAGCTGAGATAACCCCCAATCCTACAGCAACTGCAGTTAATAACCAGAAGAAATAACTTAATCCTTCAGATTGTGCAATTCCTTCTGAAGCTTCGCCAAAGACACCTGCTAACTTCATTCCAATAGCAATAGCCAAGTACCAAATACCAAACATCATGGCAATCATTCTACCAGGTACTAATTTACTAATATAAGATAGTGCTACTGGTGAAATACACAATTCTCCCATAGTATGAAAGAAATAGACTAAGATCAACCATATCATACTTACAGATGCAGTTTTAGCACCTGGCTCTATAGAAGAAGCTCCTATAGCCACACATGCCATTCCTATGCCAAGTAAAACCATCCCTATGGCGTATTTCATATTGGCGTTTGGATTGTATTTACTCTCCCACCATTTTGAAAACAAAGGAGCAAAAGCAATAATAAATAAAGAATTTAAAACACCAAACCAAGAGGCTGGTACTTCAGCAATTTCTTTTCCAAATTCAATGGTTAACATCCAAATAGCGATTCCCCAAATAATAATAAAACTAATTGCTAAAAATATATTTGAAAGTGCATATTTAGAAAAAGTTTTCTTAAATAATAACCATAATACCCATGTAATAATTCCTAATGGAATAATAGTCATCAAAGAATTAACAATCTTAAAAATAAAAGCAGCGTTGCCTTCAAGTACTCTTTGTGTATAGTCTCTGGCAAAAATAGTTAATGAACTTGGTGCTTGTTCAAAAATTGCCCAAAAGAAAATCGTAATAAACGCAAAGAAAATAACAGCAATCATTCGGTCGCGAGTTATTTTATCATATTTAGGAATTCTAATAAACAATAGTAATAAGAAGATTCCTAATGCTGAGAGAATTGCAAGATTAGATCCTTCCATTCCAAACAAACTAAAGTCAAATAAATTATAAGCACCTTCAGATATTTTAGCAACAGGATCATTTAAAATCCATGAAAGCCCCAAAACTCCTGCTATCGCTATGAGAACCAATTGAACTGACGTAAATGGATTTAACTTAGGCTCATTTGCACTTATTTCTACTGTAGCTGCATCAATTTTTAATGGCTTTTTTCCGATGTCACCAAAAATATTTTGTGCAAACCAAAATTGAAGCAACCCAAATAACATAAAAATACCTGCTAAACCAAAACCCCATCGCCATCCTACTTGTTCTCCAAGATATCCGCATAGTAAAATTCCTAAAAAAGCACCAGCATTTACACCCATGTAAAAAATAGTGTAGGCACCGTCTTTTTTCTCGTCTTTACCTTTGTACATCTCTGAGATAATAGAGGTCATGTTTGGCTTAAAAAAACCACTCCCAAAAACCAATAAGGTTAAGCCCAGATATATGAAGAAAGGTGTTTCTATAGCCATGGCACCATGACCCAATGTCATTAGTAATGCACCAATAGCTACTGCATAACGATATCCAATTTTTTTATCAGCAAAATAGCCACCTAATAAGGTAGATAGGTATACCAGAGAGGTATAGGTACCAAAAATTGCATAGGCATGTTCACGAGGCCATCCCCAACCACCGTCTGTAAGGGAGGCAGTAAAAAACATTACAAGAAGTGCACGCATTCCGTAATAGGAAAAACGTTCCCACATTTCAGTGAAAAATAACACAAAAAGCCCAGCAGGATGCCCCAGAACTTTGTCTTTAAACATATTTTCAATATCTGTGGTCATAATTTATTTATTTTTTAAATTAAAAGAAACTTTAACAATAATATTTTTTAGCTCAATTCTAAATCTTCAGCTCCATGAGTTAATCTTTTTAATGGTTTTAAAATTGCAATAATTAAAATACCAAAAAGAGTACAGGTGACTGCTATACCTGTAAATACCTCAAAATCACCAGCGTTCTCAGACAATCCTCCAATATATCCAGCAACTTTATTACCTAATCCTGTTGCGGCAAAGTAGGCACCCATCATAAAAGAAGCATACTTAATTGGAGCTAACTTCGTTATAAAAGACAATGCTACAGGAGAGGCGCATAACTCACCAATTGTATGAAAAAGGTATGCCAATACCAACCATATCATCGCAGATTTCTCAGCAACTTCACTTCCATCCATTAAAACTTCTGAAGCGGCCTTACTCATAAATAAAAAACCAAAAGCCATGATAATAACACCAATGGCCATTTTAAATAATGATGAAGATTCTTTTCCTTTATTTTTCCATTTATGCCAAAAACTACCCACTGCAGTTCCTAAAACAATAATAAAAAAAGCATTGATAGATTGGAACACTGCAGCAGGAACTTCATTACCAATAAAAGGTAAAGAAAAACTCAATATTCTATTTGTTTTTTGCTCTGTATATAAACTCATTAGCCCCCCTGCTTGCTCGAAAGCTCCCCAAAAAACGATGATAATTAAAAATGATAAAAACATCACTAGCATTCTATCTTTCTCAACGCTGTTTAAAGGTTTTTTTAATAAATCTTTATTTGGAGAATCTTCATTTCCAATAAAATCGCCAACAGAACCCAGAAATTTTATACCGTATACGTAAACTACTTGACCTAAAGCCATTCCTATTCCA
>CAZAIL010000010.1:0-25896 GCA_964485155.1 uncultured Flavobacterium sp. | reverse complement strand
CATGCTGATTAACGGAGTGCAACGGAAACCTAGATTGGTTGCCCCATAATAGGTTTACTAAATCTTCAATTGACTTTGATCTCTATGTATTGAGAAGTATGACTTGTCACAAACATGTGCATTGTTAACACCTTATAATGGTCCTGAAATAGTTGAATTTTATTTTCCCTAGATAGGTGGTGATTGAACCAACTGGGACCTCACAAATACAACATTGACTGTCATAGAGGAGTAAATCAAATCTAAAACTCATTTATCGTCACTCTGTAATACGTAATTATAATTGTAATTTACTCTAAATTATATAGATCAGAAGTATGAAGACAATTCGATTTTCGCCTCTTGCGGTGATGCTGTTGTTCAGTATTACTGGTAATTCAACACATTTAATGGGGGTAGAAATAGTTGCGCAGCGAATCGGCGGTTATCAATACCGACTAGTCATGACAGTCTACAGAAACACTTCAGGTATACCTATGCAGACCACAGCGCAATTCAACATAACGGATAGTGCAGGATTTTATGCCTTACCATCACTAAAGGCTGCTTGAAAGATGAATCAAACTACGAAACGCTTTCTGAACAATTTGGGAGACATCAAATTACTCAAAGCCATTGGATTGACATGTTTGATGATGATGCATTGTGCTTCCATGCAAGGTCAAGGCGCAGTTGCAGCTGCACATCCCAGTGCAGTTGATGTAGCAAGAAAAATTTTGATGCAAGGAGGTAATGCCTTTGATGCAGCTGTGGCAACGCATTTTGCGCTGGCTGTTGTGTTGCCAAGGGCTGGAAACTTGGGTGGAGGTGGCTTTGCGGTGATGCGATTGGCTCATGGTCAGACCCTTAGCCTGGATTACCGAGAAAAAGCCCCCCTTGCCGCGCATGTGGATAGCTATCTCAAGGATAAATCCATCATCGAAGGCAAGTCATTACATAGCTTGTACGCTTCAGGTGTTCCGGGGTCTGTTGCGGGTATGTGGGCCATGCATGATTCCCTAGGTAGCATGCCATGGATCGACCTCTTGATGCCAGCCATTGAATTGGCAGAGTTTGGCTTTGCCCTTACGGCAATTCAAGCATTAGAAATCAACCAGCTAGCAAACACGTTTCAGGAAAGAAACCCACAAGGCGCTGGGCCATTCACACGAGACGGGTGGGATAAAGGATCCCTTTTTGTTCAGCCATATTTAGCCAAGACATTGCGAACTATTGCAAGCGAAGGCCCTGATGGATTTTACCAAGGAGCTGTGGCAGAGGCACTTGTTCATCGCATGCAGGAAGCAGATCAATGGTTCACCACAGAGGATCTTCTGCATTACCAAGCCCATTGGCGACAACCGTTGCTGACGAACTACAGGGGCTATGATATTGTGACGATGGGACCGCCATCTAGCGGGGGTGTTGGCTTGATTCAAATGCTTCAAGCCAGTGAACGTGATGGTAATCGAATGCAACGCCATGGATCAGCAGCCTATGCGCACGACTTCACAGAGATATGCCGGCTAGTTTACGAGGACCGAGCCTTGCATTTGGGTGATCCGTCATCCATGAAGCTATCCACTGAGGCTTTGCTTGATGCTGGCCGTCTTCAGGATCGATTCAAAGCAATGCCACTTTTCACCTCTGGCAAATCCATAGAATTGAATCTGCTTCTTCACAAGGAGAGCGAAGAGACCACACATCTAAGCATTGTTGATCAACAGGGTCATGCCATTGCCATCACCACGACATTGAATTCATCCTACGGTAGCAAGCATTGGGTTGCTGGGTTTATCCTAAATAATGAGATGGATGATTTTGCTTTATCCCCCGGTAAGCCTAACCAATTTGGTGTGGTGGGCTTTGATGTAAACGCAGTGGCTCCTGGTAAACGCATGCTTTCAAGCATGACACCAACCATTGCCAGCCGATCGGGTCATATCATGGTCCTTGGCACACCAGGAGGCAGCACTATCATCACCAATGTCTTTCAAGTTTTAACCAATCATTTGCGCTATGACATGACGTTGGATGAGGCCGTGGCTAAAAAGAAGCTCCACGCACAGGGCTGGCCAGATCTTCTCTTTATGGAGGTAGATGCACTCAGCCCCTTCACCAAGCTCTGTTTGCGCTTGAGAGGGCATGAACTCAAAACACGTTCACAAATTGGTCGGTTTGAAGCGGTTGAAATGATTCAAAGTGAACCGATATTTCACAGCAGTCCTGATGTTAGCCGTCAAGGAGATGCTACAGGGTGGCCCTTTTAGTTGATTGATATTCGAGTGCTAGATGACTCATGGACATGCCCAATAACCCCATCAAAAAGGTTGGCCTGTTTCCTGTCCATTGAACTACTAAAGCGAATTCGGTTGGTACTTCGGTGAGCATAGAAAAAATCTCTCACCGCAACTTAACTCCTTAACAATTTTAAGTGTCGCATTTTAGGGTTATTAGTTTATGGGAATTGTGCGACAGCTAATCTTTAGCGAAAAAGCTGCAATTAACCAAGATGAATTGAATCCAATAAACAAATCTACTTTCGTTTTAGGGGTAGCTTCTTAATATCTAGACATAATACCAAACCCGAGTGGACGAAAAGATCAATTATAACGTGATATACTTGATGTTCTAATTACTCAAAACCAAGTACTATTTAATTCTAGCTCCAAGTAGGCCAATAGACCTTTTGAGGAAAGTCTAGACCAAGCTCGCTATAATAGTCTACTAAGAATTCATTATACTCCGCTTTACTTATTTGATTAATTAGAAACAACTCGGTTTTTTTAACAGCCCATGCTTCATTTTCCAATTTATAATCTAAATCCTTTGCAAATTGACAAAAATTGGGATAGTATTTAGAGCCAAATCCAATTACGCTGAAACTAATTTTGACGTCTTTTGGAATAGTTGAAAACACCTTATCAAAATTACGTCCGTTTTGAGGAGCTTCCCCATCTCCATAGGTCGATGCAAATATCCAAATGTGTTCAATACCATCATGATACTTGAACGAATTTATCGATCGCGGTCTCACCTTTAATCCAATATCTTTCATCTGCCTTGCAAAAGAATATGCGATTTGTGTAGTTGTCCCGTTTTCTGAGGCATAAAGAAGTTGATGCGAACTGTTTACTGCTAAATTTCCTTTCCACCTCCATTTCGAAAATTTAAAACCCGTTATTATAAAATATACTGTTAGTAACGTGGTCGCTATAAGGATCGAGAGCCACATAGATGAACCACTTCCTGTATGGACTTGTGAGCTCAATCTCGATATCTTTTCTAATTTAGATTTTGAGACACTTGTTGAAACTTCCAAGTCTAGTGATGCTAGTTCATAACGATTACTATGCGTGCTTACTTCATAAACTTCAGTAGAATCGCCTGTAAAAGGAAAGTATAACTCTTCTAGATTATGAACGTATAAAGTTTCCTCGTTAATTTCAATATTAAGCTCTTGACTAATCGGTAAATATCGAATCCACCCAAGCCCTTCAAAAGCTAATAAACATCCTGTGACACAGAGTAGAAGAATCGGAAATAAGGCAATAACACCACCATGGCTGTGAATAAGATTACTTTTCGGCTCATTTGAAAATGACCTTTTGAAAAGATCAAAACTAGAATACTTTTTCAACCATAATAAAAAACCAAAAATCACAAGTAACGAAGTAAGTAGTGTTGTCAAAACCATTATTACGCGGCCAATCCTACCTATTAAGAGAGATCTATGTAGGCTTATTACAGTTTTAATCCAGTTTGGATCGACAATTAATGGACCTTCGAATTTTGCATTAAGTGGATTAAAATAACCCTCCAGAAACAATCCTTCTTTAGTGTCAACCGTACCTGAGATTCGATCATAGCCATCTAACTTAAGGTCGTATACTGTGCTGTATTCACTTTCGAAGAGTCTAATAAGTTGCTGTATCGATTGTTCGCTATCAGAGCGAACAACCGGAATATCCTTAGACCCATTGTAAGAAACGTAAATACCAATAATAGCTCCTGTGATGCTCGCTAGCAATAAATTAAAAAAAAGCGTTGCACCTAGCACAAAATGAAGGAATCGTGTGTCCAATTGATAATGTTATTGTGCGATAAATGTTATGTATCGTATAAAACCATCACCTCTATATTTTTCTGATAACTCAAGATTACTGATTTTAATATCTATTTCCGTAGGATAGTATTGCTGCTCCTCCACTGCCGTTTCAAATCGAATGAAATAATCTGGATTTTCTGACGGCATAGTAAACGCAATGACTCTACGATCTCCACCAGCAATTGTTGCACCAGTAATTCCGTCTATTTGTCGCTTTTCTTTACCAAAAAATCTCCACCAATCTTCTATTTCATTATACCATTCACTATCGTCTCCCATTACTTGAAGGGTCTTTAAGTACTCCTTATTTTCATTAAGTAAAGAAACTACGATATAAGCACCATGGCCATTATAATTTTTCATTTGAACCATACATCTTAAATTTAAATCTGTATTTACAGAATACATAGAAGACAATGTGATTCCCAAAAGGGCAAAGACAAACATTAATTTAAATATGCTTTTCATTTTCCCAAAACTGGAGTTAATTTATCCATATATAATGATAATTGCTCATTTTCAACTGCTAAATCAAGAGTCGACTCCCCGAAAACCGTCTTGATAGAAACCGAAGCACCCTGATCTATAAGAGCTGTAATAATCTCAGTATTCTTCCCTTTCATAACCGCAATATGCAGTGCAGTTAGTCCGTCACGATTGACATGATTAATATTATCATTGTAGTTAGACAGAAGATTTATTAATGGGCGTTTATTGAGTACTACTGCTTTATGAAACAAAGTGTTTCCGTCAGGTAATATTGCGGAGAAGTCGATACCCTTACTCTGTAGAATCTCAAATTTTAACATGAAATTATCATGCATCGATTGACGATATCCCTCAAATAAATATGCGACTATGTTCTTGTCATTTTTATCTTGCGCAAAGATATCTGCACCATTATCAATTAAGAAATTAAAACTTTGAGCATTTGCATATTTAGATGCAATGAGTAATGCTGTTTCACCTTTACTATTAAATAAGTTGATCGATTTTACATCTAAATTAATTTTTTCTAGCCCAATAAAATCTTTACTTCCGGCCATGCTCATGAATGCAGATCTACCTAATTCAGGTATTAGAAATGGATCATTTCCAGCGGCGATTAAATACTCTATAATTTTAAAATCGGTACGTCCTTTAGCGTATATAGTAAGAGGTGTTTGTCCGGTTAATGACAATAAATCTAAAGGAATCGAACATTTATTTAAGTATTCAAAAATTTCTAATTTTTGATCCTTTTTTCTTAATCCTTTTGCTGCATAATGAGCAGCGTTCTGCCCTTTGTCATCGATTATATTAAGGTTTAAACCTTCACTAACCAGCCATTCTATTAACTTCGTGTTACCACCCTTTGCGGCATATAATAAAGCAGTCGCTCCATATTTATCCTTATCAGTAATCTTAAGTCCATTATTTTGAAAGTAATCGACAAATTCATTAGTATCTAAGAAAGGCAATAAAAGTAACAATGCATTAGCACCATCTCTATTAACCTCTTCACTTGGATTAGCACCATTTTCAATGATGAGATCGTATATATCTTTTTGTTTATTTCCTGTCACAGCTGTAAAGTTTAAAAGTGAATAACCGTGTTCATCAATTATATTTGTGCGTGCTCCAAATTCAAGAAGCGTTTCCATAAATGTTTTATTATTTCCATAAGCCGCCCAAAAAATATAGGTACGACCATCATGGGTTAACTTATTAACATCATTGTTATCGAACTCTAAAAAGTATTCGAGAATATCATTAGAAGCATGTTCTATTAAGGCTAAAGCTAATGGGTCAAACGAATATGAATTCAGCTCAGTTGGACTGTTACCTTCGGCCACTAATGTTTTTACATCACTTAAGTTGGGGGCTAATTTCCAAAAGTTTCGTTCTAAGAGTTTATTCTGGCCAAAAACCTGAACACAAGTAGTTGTTAGCACAGAAATGATAATTAACTTAATGAAATGTGATATTGACATATATATTTATATTTAAAATAAAGGATATCCCAAATTTGGAATATCCTTTATTTACCAAGTTAACTAGGCGATAAACACAGGTTTTGTTGGCTGATTAAACCATGTTAGGATTTAATAAACTACCTAGTTAATTTGGATGATAGACATAGCTTTTGATTATTGATTTTATTTTCTTCTTCCACTTTTTCTTGGATGGACTTTTTTGTTGTGTCCATTCATTATTCAAAGTATACATGGTCTTTATCAGACTTTTTCCTTCACGCTTAAGGTGTACTCCGATATCTAGATTTTCATTGTATACGGCGTCCCATTCATCACGTACTATTTGCCAAAAATCCTCGTTAGCATCCCACCAATCAATTGCTGCTTGGCAATTAGCGTCTTCGATCCTTCTATAAATATTTACACCTTTCTCATAAACGATTGTAGTGTCGGTGATCTCTGTTCGAAGAATCTTTTCATTATCCTGTTCGTGCACCCAACCAGAATTAGTTATCATATGTCGATTTCTACGATGCATAACATTATAGTCACTTCGTTGGGTAGACTCGCGTCGAGGCAACGGCGTATCAGTAGAGCTTTCCCAAGAAATTCTACCATCTTGATACATCCATTCTGAGGTACCTTGATATCTTGGACTGTCATCTACTTGATATACTTGTTGCGTCCATCGGCCCTCTCTATCATCTAAAGGGAGGTACTTGTAGGTCCATTGTTGGTCTCTATCGTAAACATATTGATAAGGAGACTCGTAAACCCAATCTTGCCTCCAGTGCTTAACTGTTATATCATCTCCCACAACTAAAATGTGCTGGATTTGAAGCCGTTGATCGTCTTCGCCTACCAAAACAGCCCATTCTGCGTTTGCTTTTGCTGAATAACGATCGTGGAATTCATAAGATTTACTATCCGAATAGATCTCCGCAAAGTTGAATGTTACCTCGAAACAACCGCACATACTTTTGATAGTATTAATATCTAGCTGATGAGGACCATTTTCTTGGGCTATAAGCGATATATTGGTCAGTAACGCTACTATTAGAGATAACGTAAAGTAATTAGATCTCATGGATAGATTATTGAATAATTAAACGCTGCACCGTTACTTGAGAACCTTGTTGAAGTGAAATCAAGTACATTCCAGCATGATATGATGTCACGTCAATAGGAAAATCCATAAACCCGTCTTGACTTATATGCTTCTCAAGAATAGTTTGCCCCTGTAGATTTAGAATTCTAATGACGGTTGTTTCATTATTTGTAAACACAACGTGTGCAATATCATTAGCCGGGTTAGGATATAAACCAAAGTTTAATGTAACCTCTTCGTGAATGTTAATGGAACTAATTAATTCTTTAGTGAAATTTATTCCGCCCGTTGACGAGCCACTAAATCCTGTAAGCACTAATCGCCATATATTGCCATCACGATCGTCAATAAAATAACAAAGAGAGTCGGTTATATTGTAGGAAAATGTCGCCATATTGAAACTCTTCCAATCATATCCAACTGTGTTTATTGCTGATTCGAAGTTATGTCCAGCGTACGCACTAAAAGTATTAACATTCGCAATGTCTGTCATCTCAATAACTTCGACATCCGCATTTTGCAATACACCCGTTACTCCATAGAATGTTCCTGGAAATAGCTCAGCTACATATTTCGTAAAGAGAAGATCCCATGATGAACTAGAAGGCTCTCGATATATACTAGTATCCGAACGAAGATTATAATATCCAAAGTTGCGATTGATATAATCAGCTTTAGCTAGAGAAGTGTTTATTTCATTTGTTCCGTCAAGATTGGCATATTTAAATGTAAACAACCCACTCGCTAAGGAGACAATTTGAAGTTTCTTATAAGATCCATTAGTAAGCTTGATCATAAAAAGCGAATCCCCTATAATATGATGGGTTATAGTACTGTAGACTCCCCAGCCTAGATCCATGGGACTAGAGGTTGCTCCTTTGTTAAATGCTCCCATTCCCCATGAAGTATCAGAATCATAAACGGGAAACCAGTTAGACATACCGACAGTATCGAACGTTGACCAAGAGCTGGTATCACCATTCGGATACTTATAGAGTTCAGTTCCAATAGCGCCATTTATTCTTATGGAAGACCCATATCCACTGGCATCAAATGCAATATCCCAGTTGGAGTTATCAATATTTGCTGATTCACCAGAGTTTAATGAATAGTAGCTTTGATTAGTATAGCCAATACCTAAACTGATAGAATCAGAAATCGGTTGTGCCATTGTTAAAGTGCTGAATGCACAATATGCAGATAATATAAGTAGTAGTTTTTTCATGCTTATTTTTATTTAGACTAATTCTAGATAAGCAAATGTACAAACGAATATTATACGGTGATCAACCTTTGTGTAAAATTTATATTTCTTGAAATTCAAATGTTGGCGAGCCCTTTTCACCATTCACATTATAGAAATCAATAAAGTGCAGTTTATAAACTTTTTGATCAGTATCTCTTATAATATATACCTTCTTAGAGTCAACGATATAACCGTCGTTAAAGTCGTAGTACTTCCAATCGTAGCCAATTGAATTCAATGAGCGTTCATATATGGAAGACAGGGCATGCTCAGTATCAATATCAACAAATTCAATTGAATCGATTAGCGCAACTTCCACATTATGTCTATTAGAAAGTACTCCTGTGACCAAATACGGTGTGATTATATTATCGTCTTTAAAAAGATGTATATATTGAGTAAAATGTAAATCCCAATCTTTTTTAAGAGGTTCAATAGAGAGTTGAGAAGCCTCTTTAAGTGATACACAGACAATATTACGCAATGGATCTTTTTGAATAATAATAGTAGTATCACTAGAACCATTTAAACTTGCCATTCTAACCGAGTAAGTATCTGAATTTAAGGTATCTACCTTAAATTTCTTATACCCTAATTCAGATCCTGTAGAAGAGTATCCCAAATTTATAATGTAGAATCCGTTCGAATCTAACATACTCCCTAAGGCTGTACTATCATAGTCTCCAGAAGGAGCATCGTAACGCCATGAAAGAGAATTGAGAGATACGGCGCTAGTGAAATTTAACAAAGGGGAATAAGCTACACTCCCACCTCGTGAGCTATTTAATACGACTTTCCACTCTTCCGTTGCACAGCTCAATCCAATATCCCAATCAACCTTGAAATTATCGGCAACAACAGTATTTGTTTCAAGATCGAAATACATCTGATAATCGTAAGTAACTCCCATATCCAACCGAGTTGTATGTGCATTGCCTCGTTCGACTGAGGGTATAGGTATCTCACCTGGGTCACATGATAAAATAGTCAATAATAACAGCACATGGATTCGATGTAAGAATGGTTTTAGTGACATTATTTCAGATTTAATTTAATTGAAGTGAAAATTGAGCGTCCCCAACTCATTGCAAATGCACCAGTCGATTCGCTGTGGCCAACTCCCATATCATTCGATCCCGAGATTGTAATATTTTGAACATTAAGTAAGTTTTTCCCTCCGAAACTTAATACACTTCCTTTTTTACCAATCTTCTTAGTATAGATAATATCCAGAGTTTGATAATCTGAAATTTGATTTAATGAAATGTCTCCATCACTATCGATGCTGTAAGACGGAGTAACTCCATTATATTTCCAAAATAAAGAGATATTAGCATCCGATTTTTCAAATTTATAATTTACTTGAGAACGAAATTCAGGTGAAAAAGAGAAAGGAGCCACCGTATGAAAAGTAGATATTTCATTAAACCTACCTATACATGACCATCCTAAAAGCAGAGAGTAGCGTTTAGTATTCCATGATAGATCTCCATTTACACCAGTAGACTTAAATAGACCAATATTTACATACTCATAAACATTGCTTCCAAGTATTTGGCCGAGTGAAATACGGTCTGTAATGTGATTGAAGAATAAGGAATTAGTCAAGGACAATAGACCCTTATCCATTTTATCCTTCCATGTAAAAGAAGCGCTCAAGTTGTGGCTACGCTCCGAAAGCAGCTCTGAATTTCCAAATATATTATGGTTGATATCGACAAATTCAAAATAGAGTTCTTTGAGCGAAGGCGCTCTAAAACCGCGAGCATAAGATGCTCTAAAAACATGATCTCGATAGTTATACTTTATGTTTAACGATGGTGTTAATGGGCTAATGTAGTCTGTATTGTATGATGCACGTAAACCAGGGCGTAATAACAAGTTTTTAAGTAAGTCGATTTCTGCAGTTGCAAATAAGGCCATATCTCCAATGTCCTGATAGGAATCTAAAATTCTGTATCCTCGAGTTTGCTCGAAGCTCAGATCATAACCAAGTTCAACACTAGATTTTAATGATTCTACCTTGTAGATCATGGAACCTCTGCTCATCCAATGGCCAAACCAAGAGGTATCCTGATCACTTGGATTAGTAGTTAACTCACTCTGCAATGATGTAAGGTCAATATAAAAACTATTCTTAATTCTCTTAAAGTTGTTAAAAGCAATAACTGCATTCCAATTTCCTCCCCAAGGTAACTTACCACTCAAATTAGTACCGACGTTCGAGCGGAATGTTGAGTAATAGTCATCAAATGCATTTTCAAAATAAGGGCGTCTTGGCATGCCTCGGTTAGTTATCTTCTCATTGAAATAACTTATATATGGCGATATATGCAAGTGTTTATTATCATATGAATAGCCGATTTTACTAAAAAATTGCTCTTTTATATTCCATTGTATCGATCGATTTGTATCGGCTAATTCAGCTTTTGGAAACTCAATGAAAGGATCATTTATATCCCAACCATCAAAAAAATTACGACCTCCAGAAAACTGTAAAGTATGTAACCCCTTTTTATTAGTCAACTCGCTATTAATATTGTATTGACCAACTGTCTCGTAATAAGAGCTGTAGGTCATTTTTAAACCATCCTTATTTATTTTTTTTGTGATTAAATTGATTGTACCAGCCAAGGCGTCAGTACCGAAGTTTACAGAAAGAGGTCCTTGTATAAGCTCAACTCGCTCAATGTTATTAAGACTAATCTGACTTAGATCAACATTTCCATTTAACCTTCCGATTACCGGCACACCGTCGACTAATATTTTTACATTCTGACCGGAAAGACCCTGTAAACTAAGACTTGAACCAAGAAGATTGTCCTGACTTATCCTCATTCCTGTCTCCATTTGTAAAAGCTCGCGAAGATTCGTAGCGGCTTGGTCTCTGATTCTTTTTTTATTTAAGACACGCACTAGATGTACAGATTCTTCAACAGTTTTACTACCATGTTGAGCTGTTATAACCACTTCGTCCAACATGTTGTCAATCGAGTAGAATACACTGGAATCAACCTGTCCTTTACAATATATTAAAGAGCAGCATAAACATAGACTCAAAATAAAATCATAGCGTGTCATCCGATACTTGTATTTATAATTTTTAGATAGCATAAGCGGAATAATATCTGTATTTAAGGAAAGTCCATGATATTAAAATCAAGTAATTAGTTGCTTCTTTTTGGCTCTAAGGTGAACTTGACATTAACAAATCCATTAACAGGAGCCGAAGGAAGTATGCCAGGACCAGGATATCCAAGAGCCCTTCTTGTATAATATCTCTCGTTAAGAAGGTTATTAACACCAAATACGTACTCAAACCTATCCCGAGTATATGACATGCTTAAGTCACAAACCTTATACCCAGGTATGGGGCCTAATATACCCTCACGAGGTTCACCTGCAAGCGCATTATCACTGTTTTCAACATCAGTATACTGAGATGTTACTGCTGTAATTTGAGAGCTTAATTTCCATTTTTTAAAGCTCATATTAGCTCCAGACTTCCAATTAACAAACGGAATAAACTCGACTCGCTTACCCGTTACATTTGGTATTTCAGAAAATAGGTACCTCGAATCCGTCAATGAAAGGTTAGAGAAAATCTTCACCGATAACTTATCTATTGAAGATGCTTTAATGAGGTCATACGAAACATAATTTTCAATTCCATATATAAGAGCCGTTCCTATATTTTTTCTTACGCGCTGAGCACGATCATTAAATATTATACCGATTCTACTGGCATATAAGAGACTAAAAGTATTAATGTCATATGAGAACCTAGATTTTTTCATACGGATTCCCATATCAGCCGTAAATCCCTTTTCATCTGATATGTTTGGATCGATAATAAATGATGGATTAACCGTTCGTATATCAGAAAAAGTTACGGATCGATAGTTTTGGCTCAGGTTAGCATAAAACTCTGCTTTTTTTGAAGACCTGTGCGATATACCTAGACCGAACAGAGCAAAACTTCTAGGTAAATTCCGTGAATCTGTAAGCGATTCTCTAAAAATAACATTGCCAGCATTATCATAGACCAAGTTTTCATAACTACCCTCGCTCCTAGTTCTTATGTATTCAATTCGAGCACCAGGCGTTATACTCCAGTTATTACTTAAGAAAATAACATTTTCTAAAAAAAGAGCATAATTAGTATTTGGAAACCTAAAACTACTCTGGTTTGGATAATCTACATATGTATCATCCATAAAATCAAAGTCCGCACCATTCCCGTTCGACCCAGCTCCTTGCCTAGAGTAATTATCAGATTTATATATTTTAATTCCCATCGATAAGGCACTTCTATGATCCTTAATTAAATATCGATGAAGGACTTTACTTTCAAAGCTTTGATTATTAAATTGACCTGAAATAAGGTCTCTAGGATAAACGTATGAATTATCTACAGTTGATAATTCATCTATAGCGGAAATTGGATTCGTGTTCAATAAACCAGGAATACCTCTAAACCCTATACTTTGCCTCGATGCTTTGAGAAATGTTAATTTGGCAGATATCAGAGTAGCTGAGTTTATTTCGTATTTAAATCTACCATTAATCATATTCCAGTTTACCTTAAAAAAGTTTCGTTCTCGATTAGATTGAAATGGATCATTAGTGAATTGGGAATCTGTTAGACCGCCAGATTGTTTGGCTAGATAAGATAAATAGGTATGCTCAAGAGAAATCCGCAGTTTGCTACTAGGCGAATAAACTAGTGTGCTATATGAATGATTAGCTTTTAATTCACTGTTTGCTCTAAAGCCTTTTGAGGATCTTATGTTATAATACGAGTAGCCAGAAACTGAACCTTTTCTAAAAGAAATACTGTTGAAATTTGTTCTCAGTCCATAAGAACCAATTGAAGAAGAACTCTCTATGGACCACGGCACACCACTTTTTGGTTCTTTCATCACAAAATTGAGAAGTCCACCGAATTGAGAGCCATATTGTAAAGATGCTGCACCTCTTATTACTTGAATACTGCTCACACCGTTACTAGTAGGAGTATAATACGATTCTGGATACCCCAAAGGGTCAGCACTAATTTCGTAGCCATTTTGCCTTACATTGTAATTAGAACTACGATTAGGATCTAAACCACGGCCACCAACGGATAGTTGCAATCCAGCGTCTTCATTCTCATATATGGTCACTCCTGTGATATGCGAGAATAATTGACGTGTTGTATTGGCACCTTTATTCATAACCAATCCCTCGAGATTAATCACTTCCGTCTTCTTACCCGCGAAAATATTCATTCCATCGATTTGCATCAATTGACTACGAACATTTTCATTCTCTTCAAGGACTAAAACCTCTTCCAACAGTTCATAGTTAGTACTATCCACTGACTGCGCGAAAGCAGGCAAATTGAACAAGAGAGCTATTATAAATAAAGGACTAAATACCTTGTATATCATCTTTGAAAGGCAATAGCCATTTAATTCTGTAATCATTTTTAGTTAGAGTAGTCAAATCAATGGTAGGATCAATAAATCTCTGACTAGGTCGACCATTTAAAGCTACAAATGAATCTGCATAAACTTCTAAATCGCTAAATCCCTCCTTTGAACAGTAGTATTTTTCTAAAAAATAAGCGTACTCTAAAATCATATCAGGCTGAAATGACATTTGCTTTTCTTGAAAAGAAGTTAGGAACTTAGAATTCTGAGCAATCCATGATTTATTTGTTTTAGTATCTATAATTCGAAAAACAGTATACCCTTGTTTCTCCATTAACATAACACGCCAAGAGAAACGAAAACCTTGCTCCGTCCAAAATAACTCACCAGGATAACATAAATACCTCCAAGGCAATAAAATCTGAAGGCAGAGTATAACGCCAACAATATACTTTGATAGCTTTAAGCGATAATTAGAAGGCTTTAAAAAAGGGCTTTTCGAATGCCTCCCATATAGTACTTCAAAACGATTTAGCAAGCGGTCATAAGAAGATGATGGAAAAAAAAGCATGGCTCCGACAATCATGATATAAGGGAACATTCCAATAGGGAATAAAATTCGCGTTAATACATGAAAGCCAATGACCAGTAAAAAAGCGACCGATCTGGTTCTAGAAAATATCAGTAGAAATGGTATGGATAAATCATAAATAGCGCCACCCCATGAGAATAAGTAATGTACCCAGCTGGTCTCAAAAAAAACTCCAATAATAGGAACATCTGTTTTCCCTGGTAGCCAAGTCGCTAAAGGCTGCGCGTGAATTAACCAATCTGAATTAAGCTTTGATAACCCTGCGTAGAAATAAACTAAGCATACCAACAATTGTGGAGCTCTTAGCGACCATAACGGGATATGGTTTGAAGAAACTCGTCCTCGTAAGGCATCAATACTATAAGCTCGTTGCGCAGGTAACAACAACAACAATAAGCCCATAACACTGATAAAATAGTAGTGATTGAGATAGGTAGTCTTGTCCATCCCTTCTATATAAAGAAAAGACAGCGTGAAGAATAGACAGCTCCATCGATACCTATATCCAAGGGCAACTGTAACTGAGGAGATAAAACAAATTGCAAATATTGCATAAGTATATATCCCTATTGGCTTAACCCAGTCTAAACCGTAATATGAAAAATGAAAGGATGGATCAATATACATTGACTGCACCCAACCGTTCGATACGAACCTGAGCATGGAAAGAGCCATGAGCAAACCAAACAGGAAACGAAAAATGGCAAGAGAAGTTGCGGGTATTGGTTTGTTAAGACCATTAATGAAGCGACTAATCTCCGTCCACATCAACATAATCTACCTTAACATTGAAGGCTTGCATCATATCAGTTTTCATATTAATGGTATTAACCTGCAACTCGTCAAATAAGGAGAGCATTTTAAATACATCTTGCCCTACTGTAGTGCTGTATGTTTCTGTTATCGTTCCAGCAGATTGTTTGGCAATATTAAATTGATTAGCTATGATAAAGGACAGGGTAGTGTCATCTCTTCTTATATTCAAGTGATCTAAATATTGAGAAAAACTTGGGCCCACAACTAGACTATCAAATGATACACCATTAAAGAATCTTGCATGCGCTTTTAGTCCTTCATTAAAAAGAATACTTGACCAAGTGTCGCTAAATATTGCTTCTACTTTTCCAGGATAGGTATTTCCGGAAAAAACCCCAGCAGGTATACCTATTTTACCTGCACGTAGCTCCTTTTCGTAATGAAATACATAATCATTAGCCATCTTATTTAAAGAAGAAGATGCTGAAGAACCATCATTAGAAATGAAGACTGATCGATATGTATTCCATTCTAATAATATTGCCTGAGAAGCATTGTTTAATTCGTTAACCAATGCTGCTATATAAAGTCTGGGACCTTCGTTGTTGGAGAAATATGTTGCTGCGGAATCAGAAGACTCGTAGCGATTTAACAAGAAATCAATCGCCGGAAAACCTTGCTGCGCAAATGTAGATGGGAGCCCCAAATTTGGTCCATTAAGACCATTGTAATTCAGAGCTGTATTTGCTACATTCAGCGTATCAGTAGGATAGGTATTGGTTCGGTAACGTACATTTTCAGCCTCACCTGGACCTATTTCTAAAAAGCTAACCCACTGCCACCCACCGTATGCAGATAATACAGAAGCTTTAAATACATCATAATTCGTTGCCGTCGGGTTATCTGAAAAAGCCTCTGCGGCGTCAACCATATTCGCCGTCTTTGACGAATAACTAGTCCAAGAAGGAATTATAATTTCATCTGACCAATAAGTCAACATAGGCGTTCTGTCCCACGTATCCTCCACAAAATTATTTGTATCGCACGAGCAGAATAGGAGCCCTGCCACTAATGGCAAGGCTCCTCTGCTTAACAATGAAAACACGTTTATATTCATCGTTATTAATTAGTTACTTGAAGAACTGTAAAGTCAAATCGAGCAGCTATATCTGATGAAATTGTTGATAACGTGGTAGATTGTAAATCCCATAATCCATTTGAACCATCACTCATCATATCCGATAAAAATCCTTCGACCTCTGATTGAGAAAAGTATGGAGATCCTGATTCTGGATTACGAGTAAACTGTAAAGAGTAAACAAAACCATAACCTTCAGATAAATCATGAAATGCTCCACCCCAATCTTCTGCCGCTAGTGCATCTTTCCCTGCTTCTAGGTATTTTACTGCGCGAATACCAATAACTTCACTTATAGTTTCTCTTATGATTGCGACCTGAGCATCGCGAACCTCATAGTTACCAGCTACTATCGCAGCACGGCCTAGTTTGAAAGCATTAAAAATGATATCGCCTTTATCGGAGAAATCCGTATCAGCAACCACTTTACCTAAGTACTTATTCAAAAATGAGTCATCAGTACCTAGAGTACTCATCGGGTTTACCTTATCATCTGCTCCACCAAATAGGTAGCCATAGCCTTCATCCCATTTGTGCTCCATCGTTGTGTAATTCTTATCAGTTTCAAGAAGTACGTTATCGTTATCATCTACATTAGAGCCAGCATCTAAAGTTAACGGATCTAGGTAATTGTTAAGTATTTGATCAGTAACGAAAGCACCGATCAATCCTTTTAATATAACCTGATCATACTCCAATCCCATTGAGTTAACGTAACGTGCAGAAGAACCGTCAGCAATTTGGCCCGACTTACCTGGTGCAGCCGCTGAATCTTTTGTAGAGAATACCTCAGATACTTGCGAGCTAATCCAGTTATCGAAATCGGCTTTAATAGCAGCCGAAGAAGAAGCATTTGAACTAAAATAAGCAACAGATGCTGCTGTTTTAGAACGTACACTTTTACTAGAAGCATTCAATGCAGCTGAAGTATATGGATCGACATTATTGCCAGATGCATCTTCATTTGCAAACATCTCCTGTAGATCTGTAGCTGATTTTGTGAAATCTTTAAGAGACGAGCCTAGTTCACCGCCCATAGCCAGACGATCTGTTTGACCACCCATGAAAGCAGTATTACCGCCATCACGTAAGAATGTATAATCTGCAGGAGCAGTTACATCGGTATTTTCAGTCTGACACGAAGTTAGACTTACGGCTAAAACAGCCACTAATAGTACTAATTTTTTCATCCTAATTAATTTTTTTTGTTTGGAATCATTCTAAATAAAGGGCGAATATAAAGCAGGATTTTTTATATAGAACCATTCCACATAAGAAATTTGGAAAAACTTATTTACATTATATTAAACATTGGAAGAAATAGAAAGTTCTCTGAAATACGATACAATCTCTGGAGTACACGGAGTCGTAGTTTAATAACCTTGAATACTCAGAAGCACTACTAAATTTGAATGGGTTCTATACTACTTCACAGCCTAATGGAAGCTGCTTGGAACAATGACACAGCTCCACGTAGAATCTATATTGGCAATGGAGATCCTGTTAAACGAACATCGCTGGAGGGCAGATGCTCGGCCCAATCGTCACAGATACTCTTTGGAAGAGTATAGCAGCTATTATCAGCTACGTCTTATTATTCTGTGCAAATAATTTAGAAAAATCACGCTTACTATATCTCATTGCTTTCCAAATTGGGGGATTGTAACAGGTCAATGTCAAAAGCGTTTGAATAGGAGATAATTTTAGGCTTCCAAGTAAATTAAACCATCTGAATCCAACACCTATACTGTCAGATTCATTCTCTACTTGGTGCCAATAGGAGGACGGATTATACAAAATATCTCCAGGTTCAAGTATGCATTCATGAAATTCAATTTCTTTAGAAATATGAAACGATTTTAAATCAGGAAACTTCGGATTGAATTTTGAAGTAAAGTAGGCCAAACCTAGATTGAGTGGGTCAAGAGCTGCATCCGATTTAGGGGAGCATATGTACCAGTGTTTTCGACCATAAACTTGAGTGAAAAAGTTATACTCTGCGGCCGCATGCAAATCAGTTTTAGATCCTTTAGGCCCTACAAATAATTGCAGTTTTTTTCCTGTTGAGAATGGATGTCTCATTTTTTTTAACCAATTCGCATTGAAGTCTCTTAACAACTCCGGATGGTCATGAAGCAACGGACTAAAACGAATATACTTAGTCACATCTCCATTATTAATTCCGCTCAGCACGTCACTGAACTTCCCGAGAGTAGATGAATAATCTTTTTTCTCCATCTGTTCTGGAGTACTATCAAGATAGATAATAGGTTCATCACCATAATGCTCGCAAAGCCATGCAGGCGACCATTTACCCATACACCCCCAATCCGAAGCGCCACCTTCAATAACAACGGGGATACCCGGTTTAACAAACTCCCTATAAAAATCTACTTCATCGAGCTTAACCCTTCTGAGTTTTTTAACAGATAGCTCCTGTTGCGGGTTTTGAGTATCAAAATCCGCACTAAGAGATGAGATGATTGATTCTTGCTTTAACTTCAGTTTAGGAAACTTTTGGTCGCCTAATACGTGTCTTGCTACCCTCAATAAATTATAATGAAACAACGTTAACTTATTAATTCTCATCTGATAAATCGGTTTGATTAAAAAAAAGCATCATATGCAGCGCTCTTCCTAAAATCAATTATTTGACGGAAGGAAAATGATGCATATAAATCATAGACCACTTTTATAGAACCAGATCAAATTAGTCATTTAAAGGATTTCAAGCTCTACCTATTTCAGTCGAACAATTAAGGAATTTACTTTCACAAAAGCGACCTGTTTTAGGTAAATTAGTAATCAAGCTTGAATGAATTATAATAGTCATAGGTTAATCACTAAGCGTATAAAGCTAGATCTTCTAAACCAGCCTTAAGGTAAAGACCTGCGCCTTAATGTCCCTTATATGAGACGTTTCCTCTGTGTTTTATGGATTAATGAGCCTTTAATGAGCCACATTAACTCACTTATGCAATAATTTCATTTTTTAATTAAGCCTAAGTTCCTTTACTTTAGTTAAAATAGATTCTATGAAACTGAATTTTGACGGCTATGGGTGGCACGTGCCGAAGGAGATTACGAGTGCCGAAATAGAAAATAAGTTCGGATGGCCTTCAGGATGGTCTGAGAGATATTCCGGTGTACGAAAAAGACATTGGGTCACCCACCCTGAATCTAATGGCGAATTAGGCTTAATAGCTTGCGAAAACGCACTCAAAAATGCGAACACTCATTTCTCTACAATTGATATGATCATATTTGCTGGAGCAACTTATGATTACACTTTACCGAATCAAGCCAGCATCATAAAAAGTAAACTAGATACCACTAATACTCATCACATACCATGTATGGATGTTGATACGACATGCTTGAGTTTTATAACCGCCTTAGAGATCGCATCCGAAAAAATAAGTTTAAATAAAGCAAATAAAATTCTTATCGTTAGTGCAGAGGTCGCTTCAAACGGATTAAATCCAGATAGTCGAGAAACCTATACTCTTTTTGGGGATGCAGCAGCTGCATTTATAGTGAGTTCATCTGGCAGTGGTAGAATACTGAAGACACAGTTAAAAACCTACAGCTCTGGCGTGAACGACACCATTATACTTGGCGGAGGTAATAAAATACCATTTAAGTACAATAAGTACAATCCACAAGATTTTTCATTCAAAATGAATGGCAAGAATTTACTACGTCTAGCAAAACGAGAACTTCCTAAATTTATTCTTGATTTCTTTCTTGATCTCGATCTTTCTCTAAACGACATAGACGCTTGTATTCCTCATCAAGCCTCAAAATCTGGTCTAATCATGTTTGAGTCTATGTTCTCATTTCAAGAAAAGGGTATCACAGTTCCTTCCACGCTTGCTGATTTCGGGAATTGTATTGCTGCTTCTTTACCATTAACTCTAGCTCATTCCTTAGAAAACGGCTCAATAAAAAAAGGTCATAAATGTCTATTAGTGGGTACTTCTGCAGGCTTCGCTATTGGATCAGTACTAATTCAAATATAAAACTAGCAAATGGAACTATTTTATGGACCATTAATCCTAATAGTACTTGTGGGTATTGAACTATTCATTACTCAGTTTTGGTATAAGAAGCAAATTCCTTGGGACGAAATTTCTATGAATCTGAATTCGGGTCAGGTTTTATTATGGGTGTTTAGAGGTTTAGAAATTGTTGGTTATTACCATCTTGAAAAACTGATTGGCATGGGGTTATTTGAAGGATTCCCCACCTGGACAGTGTGGCTGGTCGCTTTTTTATTATGGGATCATCAGTTTTATTGGCTACACCGTCTTCATCATAAAATACCCATTCTATGGTATGTTCACGAGGTTCATCATCAGGGAGAACACTTTAATCTCTCTCTTGGAATCAGAAATAGTTGGTTCTCATCATTAACATCTTTACCATTCTTTATTCCCTTAGCACTTATTGGCATTCCCGCCGATATCTTCCTTTTGGTTTCAAGCTTCCATTACTTTGTGCAATTCTATAATCACAATGACATTATTCAGAAGTCACCAATTTTAGATATTCTATTTGTAACACCTGATTTACATAAAGTACATCATGCCACTAATGACGTTTACAAAAACAAAAATTGCGGTGGCACATTAAATATTTGGGATAGAGTTTACGGAACCTTCCAAAAACAAATTCCTGGCGTAGACATGACGCTTGGATTGAGTAAGCCCTATCAATCTGGGAATCCATTTTGGATGAATATAATACCCTTTTCAAAAAGACACAAGCGACCATTAAATAGTGTCTCTCGG
Source organism: uncultured Flavobacterium sp. (assembly GCA_964485155.1). Taxonomy (GTDB): domain Bacteria; phylum Bacteroidota; class Bacteroidia; order Flavobacteriales; family Flavobacteriaceae; genus Polaribacter. The sequence continues at coordinate 4,807 of CAZAIL010000010.1, read as the reverse complement.
GATACATTCATTCACGTTTCTACTTTCTTATTGTATTTCGAATTACTGACTTACATATACCTTGAGGAACGGGTTGAATTAATTGTTAAAATTTTATACTTCCTCTTAATTTTCCTGGGTACAATTTCTTCTGGCGGGATGCATGAAAACAAAACTTGGGGGATTATTGGATGGACGCTGATTACACTTCTTTTACCGTTGCTAATTCTAGGAGTGACTGACTTACAGATTCCAATATTAATTAGTCTCTCCGCCATTAACCTGGTCTACACCATTATTTTACTAATACGTAAATATTCACTGAAATCCATGTCTCATGAATAGCATTCTAATAACTGGTGCTACAGGATTTCTTGGCCACAGAACTATTGAATATCTCTTAGAAAAAACGGATTTTAATATTGTAGCAGCAGCGCGCACAAAACGTCAGGAACGAACGTTTTTATCATCTCGAGTGATATATCATTATGGAGATTTGACTCAGTCGAATTATGTTGCTTCTCTTTTTGACACACCATTATTTGCAATAGTCAATTGTGCCAGTCTCAGTGCTCCTTGGGGAAAAAAATCTGATTTCGTCAAAGCAAATATTGATACGCAGACTCTCTTGATTAAGTATGCGAAAAAAAACGCTGTGAATAGATTTATTTATATCTCCTCCCCCTCTATTTATGTGAACCATAAAGACAGATTCAATATTAAGGAAGAATCTATTCTTTTTCCTGCCGTAAATCAATATGCAGCTACAAAACGTAAAGCAGAAGAATTACTCCGTAAATCAGATCTATCTTTTATTATTCTTAGACCGAGAGCACTCGTTGGAAAAGGTGATACTATTATTTTCCCAAGGCTAATAAATGCGCACAAAGAAAGACGATTAAAAATCATAGGTAATGGGCAAAACATTTGTGATTTAACCGCCGTTAAAAATGTAGCTCATGCGATTAACCTAGCCTTAACCATAGGTGAGAATGGAATTAATGAAGACTACAACATTACCAACGATAAACCTGTACTACTTTGGAAAACCATAAACGAGGTATTTGACGCATTGGGATATGACATAATTAAAAAAAGTGTACCTCTAAAATTGGCATATATAGTTGCTACAATAGGAGAATACACGGCGAAATTAGGACTGTCACAAGGCGAACCGGCACTACTACGTTACTCCATTAGTACTTTAGCATGTAGCATGACATTTGATATTTCCAAAGCAAAAAAATTACTAGGATATCATCCTGTTATGACCATTGAAGAAGCTATTGAAGAATTTATATCAAGTCAAAATAATGTGTCATGAAATGGGACTTTTATTTAGAGCACACAGGATTCTGTACTTCCTATAAATCAGAAGCTCTCCGAGGAGCAAAGAGAGAGTCCATTAGGTTTTATGCCACCTTTGGTATTTTTAATCATCCGTTGCATGGACTCGTACTTTTTGATGTGGGATATCACCCAAACTTCTTTACAGAGACGAAGAAATGGCCTTTTAACCTATATGCTAGAATTACTCCTGTCTATCATAATAATTATGAAACGGCAAGCAACAGACTAAAGTCACGCGGTTTTGATCCTATGGATGTCAAGCATATTGTTATTTCTCATTTCCATGCAGACCACATTGCCGGACTCAAAGACTTCTCGAACGCTATCTTTCACTGTAGCGAAGAGGCATGGCAAGGTGTTAAGGGAGCTACAGGATTTAAAGCACTCAGACAAGGTTTTATACCGAATCTTCTGCCAGAGGATTTCGAATCGCGTTTAAATCTTGTGCGTTTTTCCGAAGGTGACTCAACTATAACCGATTCAATATTAGGACCGCAATTTGATCTTTTTGGAGACCGTAGTTTTTTATTGTGCTTGCTTCCCGGTCATGCAGTTGGTCAAATAGGTGCACGCGTAAAAACGAAATATTCAGAGGTGTTTATGATCGCCGATGCAGCTTGGCTCAAAGAGAACTTTGAGAACCTTCACCTCCCATCTCCCATTGTAAAGCTGTTCTTTTCTTCATGGTCGGATTTCAAGGCAAGCCTCAAGCGAGTTCATGATTTTAATATTGCAAATCCAGAGGTTCCTATTATTCCATGCCACTGTAGAACTACTATGGAGTCATGGCAAAACCTACAAAATGAACTTTAAGTTAAGGCTCGTCAGAAATTTAATCGTTGAAGTCATTACCCTTCAACTCATGTGTTCCAATATTGGAATAACCCTGATACGTAAAATCAACTATCGACGCTTTTGGAAAAATCTCAGGAACTCCACTTTTTACAGGGACTATAAGATTTTTGACAAACTCCCACTTGGAGACAAATCACTGTTGATGGGACATTTTGAAGCTATAAATACGTTACAATTAAATAAAGAGGAAGCTTTTAATGTTGGCATTAGTGCGGAACGCGGTGAGAGATCAAATAGTGTGATTGGAGACATTACCATAGGTCTCAGTAGCGGAACGAGCGGTAATCGCGGAATTTTCCTTGTAAGTCCAATCGAGCGTGCTCAATGGGTAGCATCGGTAGTCATGAGAGTCATAGGTTTTCAACGAAAGAAACGGAGCGTTGCTTTTTTTCTAAGAGCTAATAGCGAGCTTTATGAAAGTGTTAAAAGCAATCTTTTAGAATTTGTTTATTACAATATTTTCACCCAGCTCGATATACATTGGAAGGAATTGGAAAATACTCAACCGGACATTATAGTTGCACAACCAAGTGTCATCAAACAACTCATACTAATCTCTAAAGCGAATCATTGTCCTTGGAACGTTCAAAAAATAATAAGTGTAGCAGAAGTACTCACAGAAGAGGATGAGAAATATATTTCCCAATGGGCTAAAATACCTGTACATCAGGTGTATCAATGTACCGAAGGATTCCTTGCTCACACGTGTAAAAAAGGAAATTTACATTGGAACAGTGATAGTATTATTATTGAAAAAGAATGGCTCAACTCGACCCAGTACCTGCCCAGAATTACAGATTTAAAACGAACTACACAACCTATTGTGCGATATAAAATGAACGATATCATTACTGAAGGGGCCTGTAGTTGTAATCTCAAATCTGAGGTTATTGCTCATATTGACGGTCGAATGGATGATGTTTTTGAGTGGACAGATCTTAATGGCAACATGATACAAGTATTTCCGGATTTTCTAAGAAGAACCATCGTATTTGCGCACGATCAAATCAAAGATTACTCGTTAGTAAAGTCAGGAGAAGACGTTTCGCTTTGGGTCGATGGAGGTTCAGAATGCTTTGAGTCCGCAAAATTAGCATTAGAAAAATTATTACTCCAAAAGGAAGTGAAAACTACCATCTATTCTAGAGATGCACCGTGGACAAGTAAAAATGGTAAACGTAAACGAATCGTTGTCTTGTAAAGCTTTATTGGAATCTATACCTACATATCAATGGCTAATTGAAGATTTAATCCATCACATGAATTACCGATTGATGAGTTACCGGCGAGGTACTATAGGGATTGGTAGCTTCAACATCGATAAAGTACACACCCGGAGCAACTGATTGTCCTTCATAGGTTCCTTTCCACATACTGCTTGGATCGAAGGACTCATAGATTAATTGACCCCAACGATTAAAGATTCTTTGGTGAAGTATGACCGCATTAGAATGCTCAATATATAGCTCATCATTAATGCCGTCTCCATTAGGTGTCAGAAAGTTAGGCACAGAAATAGAAGGATAAAAAGCGACCTCTCGACATAAGGAATCTACACAACCTTCTGAGGTGAATAAGTAGGCACAAGCATAAAAGGGCTCGTCTGAAACCGTAATAGGTGACCAACCTGCGGCCATTTGATTAGCACCAATGTTTCCATTGCTAAATCCTTGAGACCCTATCCTGATATACAGACTGTCTTGCATACCGTTATTACCGAGGCTCGCTTCAAAATGCGCACCTACTCCAAGTGTTTCTTGAGGATCCATAATCCAAATGCCATTCCATAAACTACCGTTATCACTGGCGGTAATTAAGCTGTCTAATTGACGTGTGTGGCCTACCCTTACGTGAGGTAAAGCCACTGAATCTGTACAACCATCAAATGATGAAGTCAACAGATATCCTAGATAATCACCGGTATCGCGTATGCAATGGTTAAAGACAATGTTGCTGTCCATTGTTCCATCAGTCAAAATCCATTGATAATTTAATAGCCCAAGCGTATCTAATTGATTTTCAATGGTAAAGCATACGCTGTCGCAACCGAATATTGAGGTCGTATCCAATAATATTTGTGGGTCCGATTTTGAGGCTAACCATACAGTATCAAAAACCTCACATTGATACTCTAAGGAAATGTCGTCAATTCCAAAATCGTTCCCCGAGCCTGCTCCACTAAGGGTGACTAAATTAATAGTAGCAGATCCTGATGCAGGTGCCGTAAATGACCTGGAGGTTTGTTGCCAAATCCCTGTCGATGAAGGAGTGGATGCTGTACCACCAACATTAGTACCTAGAAGTTTTAATTGAAGTGAACCTGCCGGTGAAACGAAAGTAAGCATCCACCATTTCATCGTCACCTGAGCTCCTGGTGGTAACGATACCGTTTGGCGCCAGAGGATTTTGGTACCCGTTGATGATCCATTTACGAGCATATAGTTCCCTGTACCTGTGGTGTGGTCTCCCCAAGTGCCAAAATTTGGGTGTACCGCATTTGGGTTTGGCCCCACAGCATAGGTACTCGCATTCCAAATTGAAGTAGCATTGTAGGTATAGTTGGATAGAAAACCGGTATTGCCTGAGGAAAAATTTCCGTTGTCTGGCCATTGGAAATTTTGAT